>CAYQYG010000447.1:0-5714 GCA_964421485.1 uncultured Polyangiaceae bacterium
GGGGGGGGGGGGGGCCCCCACGGGGGGGGGGGGGGCCACCCCAGGGGCGGTGGGTGGGGACCCAAGGGGCGGTGGGTGGGGACCCAAGGGGCGGTGGGTGGGGGACCCAAGGCGCACTGGGTGGAAACCCAAGGCGCACTGGGTGGGGACCCAAGGGGCGCTGGAGATTTGTTACCCTGCTCGCGGTCATGGCTTCGAACTTCGAGCACCTGCGGCGCAGGCATCCCGAGCTCGCGGACCTTGGCGGATCCGCGGAGGCGTATGCGCGCTCCGATCCGGGCAGCGCGCTGATCAAGCTGAGGCTCTTCGTCGAGCACGTCGTCGGCCTCATCTACGCCGCGTACCGGCTCCCTCGCCCCTGGAGCGACAACCTCAACGACATGCTGAACGAGGCCGCCTTCCGATCGGCGGTCCCCGAGGTCGTCCTCAACAAGCTCCATACCATCCGCAAGGCAGGCAATCGCGCCGCGCACCGGGAGGCTCCGGGCCCGGACGTCGCGCTCCTGTGCTTGAAGGAGGGGCACGACGTCGCGCAATGGGTGCACCTGCGGATCGACGGCGGCAGCCGGGCGGATTGCGCGGCGTACCGCGAGCCGCCCCCGCCGGCCCAGGCGGGCGCGGCGATCGAAAAGGAAAGGAAGGACGTCCAGGCCAGGCTCGCCGCCCAGGAGGCGCAGCTCCAGCAGGTGCTCGCCGACCTCGAGGCCGAGCGCAGGAGGCGCGAGGCAGCCGAGCAGTCGGCCACCCTCACCGGCGCGGCGCTCGAGGAGCTCCGGGCCGAGGGGCAGAAGGCCGCCAAGGTCCTCCAGTTCAACGAGCTCGTCACGCGCCGGCGCCTGATCGATGAAGAGCTCATCCAGGCCGGCTGGGACGTCGGGCCGGACGGCAAGAGCACCGAGCAGGTCGGGCAGGAGGTGAAGGTCTTCACCATGCCCACCCCGTCGGGCGAGGGGTTCGCCGATTACGTGCTCTACGGCGACGACGGCAAGCCGCTCGCCGTCATCGAGGCGAAGCGGACCTCCAGGGACGCGAAGGTCGGCGGCGAGCAGGCGCGCATCTACGCGGCGTGCCTCGAGAAGGAGACAGGCCAGCGCCCCGTCGCATTCTATACCAACGGCCACGACATCTATCTGTGGGACGACGCCCAGGGGTACACGCCGCGCAAGGTCTACGGGTATTACTCGAAGGACAGCCTCGAGTACCTGATCCACCAGCGGAAGAACAAGGCGCCGCTCTCGACGGCGGCGCCGAGCCTCGCCATCGCCGACCGCATGTACCAGCTCGAGGCGGTGAAGCGCGTCGGCGAGCGCTTCGAGCAGAAGTTCCGCCGCGCGCTGCTCGTCCAGGCGACCGGCACGGGCAAGACGCGGGTGGCGGTGTCGCTCTGCGACGTGCTGATGCGCGCCGGCTGGGCGAAGCGCATCCTGTTCCTCTGCGACCGCCGCGAGCTCCGCCGGCAGGCCGACCACGTGTTCAAGGAGTTCCTGCCCGGCGAGCCCCGGGTCGTCGTCGACAGCGCGACCTCCTCGGACCGGGACAAGCGCATCTACCTCGCCACCTACCCGGCGATGATGAAATGCTTCGAGGGCTTCGACGTCGGCTTCTTCGACCTGATCATCGCCGACGAGTCGCACCGCAGCATCTACAAGAAGTACCGCGAGCTGTTCCTCTACTTCGATGCGCTGCAGGTCGGCCTGACGGCCACGCCGGTGAAGCTCATCGACCGCGACACGTTCAAGCTGTTCGGGTGCGAGCACAGCGATCCGACGTCGAGCTTCAGCTTCGATGACGCGGTCAAGTCCAAGCCGCCCTATCTCGTGCCGTTCCGCGTGCGGGAGTTCCAGTCGAAGTTCCGCAAGGAAGGGTTCAAGTACTCGCAGATGACGCCCGAGCAGCGGGCGGAGCTCGAGGAGCAGGAGGAGGACGCGGCGGCCGTCGAGCACGAGCCGGGCGAGCTCGACAGGGACGTCTTCAACAAGGACACGAGCCGCATCATCCTCCGCAGCCTGATGGAGGAGGGGATCCGCGACGCGACCGGGAGCCGCCTCGGCAAGACCATCGTGTTCGCGAGGAGCCACCTCCACGCGCTGCACCTCGCCGAGCTGTTCGACGAGCTCTACCCGCAGTACGGCGGCACGTTCTGCCGGATCATCGACAACCAGGAGACCCGGGCGGACCAGCTCATCGACGATTTCAAGGGCAAGGACAGCGATCCGGTGATCGCCATCTCGGTCGACATGCTCGACACGGGCATCGACGTGCCCGAGGTCGTGAACCTCGTGTTCGCCAAGGCGGTCAAGTCCTACGTGAAGTTCTGGCAGATGATCGGCCGCGGCACGCGCCTCTGCCGCGACCTCTTCGGCCCCGGCAAGCACAAGACCGAGTTCCTCATCTTCGACCACGGGAAGAACTTCTGGTTCTTCGAGGAGAAGTACAAGGAGAAGCAGCCCGCGCCGCAGAAGTCGCTCTTGCAGAAGCTCTTCGAGGCGCGTATCGCGGTCGCGGAGGCCGCGCTCGACGTCATGAACGAGCCAGTGTTCCAGGCGACCGTCGACCTGCTCGTCCAGGATATCCGCGATGTGATCGCCTCGAAGAGCATCGGCGTGCGAGACCGGCGCAAGGAGCTCGAGCTGCTGTCGGATCGCGACACGCTCGCGCAATTTGCGGCGGCGACGAAGGCGGATCTCCGTTCCATTGCGGCGCCGCTCATGCAGTGGCGCAACATTCGCGGGAACGAGGACGCCTACCGCTTCGACCTGCTCGTGACGCGGCTGGAGGAGGCGTTGCTCAGGGGCGCCCCGGCGGTGGCCGATCTCCAGGCGGCCGTGGAGGACGAGGTCTCCCTCCTGATGAAGAACCAGAACCCCGTGAAGGCGAGGGCGGCGGCGATCCAGGCGGTGCAGAGCAAGGGCTTCTGGGCGGGCGTGACCGTGCCGAAGCTCGAGGACATCCGCCGTGAGCTGCGCGGGATCATGCAGTACCAGACGCAGGTCCCCACGGGCCGCGTGGCGCCGCGCGTCTTCGACGTGACCGATTCGGAGATCGAGGGCGTCGACCACACCCCGAAGCTCGAGGGGCTGGACCTCATCGAGTACCGGCACCGGGTCGAGAAGGTGATCCAGGAGCATTTCGCGAACGATCCGACGTTGCAGCGCATCCGCGCGGGCAAGCCCGTGCCCGAGGAGGACCTCGAGGCGCTGGCCCGGCTGGTGCTGCGCGTGGACGACAAGGCGAACCTGAAGCACCTGATCCAGCCCGACCTGAAGCAATCGCTGCTCGACGTGCTGCGGGGCCTGGTGGGCCTGGACCCCGCCGCCGTGGACGCGGCCTTCACCGGGTTCGTGCACAAGCACCCCCGCCTGTCCGCGCAGCAGCTCCGCTTCATGCAGCTCCTCAAGAACCACATCGCGCAGAACGGCGGGATCGAGATCGAGCGGCTGTACGAGCCGCCCTTTACCAGCATCAGCGCGGAGGGTATAGACGGCGTGTTCACGGAGGCGGGCCAGGTCGACGAGATCCTGGTCATCCTCGAGACCTTCCAGCCGCGGAGGGCGGCGCCGTCCGATCCGCCGCCGTCCGCAAAGCAAGCCTCATGATCACCGGGAAGCTGAAGAACGACATCGACAAGCTGTGGGAGGAGTTCTGGACCGGCGGCATCACCAACCCGCTGACGGTCATCGAGCAGATCTCGTTCCTGATGTTCGCGCGCCTGCTCGACGTGGCCGAGACCCGGAACGAGAAGCGGGCCGAGCGGACGAAGAAGCCGTTCAAGGGGACGTTCAGCGGCCCCGACGACGAGCGGCGGTGGAAGAATTTCAAGCACCTGAAGGCGGAGAAGATGCTGGCGGTGGTGAGCCAGAAGGTGTTCCCGCACTTCCGGAAGCTGAACGGGGGGACGACGTTCGCCGAGTACATGGCCGACGCGCAGCTCATGATCCAGAAGCCGAGCCTGCTGGTGTCGGCCGTGAACATGATCGACGCGCTGCCGATCACCGAGGGGGACTCGAAGGGGGATCTGTACGAGTACCTGCTGAGCAAGCTGACGACGGCGGGGATCAACGGCCAGTTCCGGACGCCGCGGCACATCATCCGGTTCATGGTGGAGATGCTCGATCCGAAGCCGACCGAGACCGTGGGCGATCCGGCGTGCGGGACGGCGGGGTTCCTCGTGGGGGTGATGCAGTACCTGCTGGAGAAGCACACGTCGCCGAAGGGGATCCTGATCGGGGAGGGCGGGGAGAAGGTCTACACGGGCGACAAGCTGGAGCCGTACCGCGCGCATATCCAGAACGATATGTTCCACGGGTTCGATTTCGACAGCACGATGCTGCGGATCGCGTCGATGAACCTGATGCTGCACGGGGTCGAGAGCCCGGATATTCATTATCAGGACACGCTGTCGAATTCGTTTCCGGAGAAGTTCAGCAAGCAGGCGGCGGGGTGCTTCGATGTGATCCTGGCGAATCCTCCCTTCAAGGGGAGCCTGGACGCGGAGGACGTGCACCCGTCGCTGACGCAGAAGGTGAAGACGAAGAAGACGGAGCTCCTGTTCGTCGCGCTCATCCTGCGGATGCTGAAGAAGGGGGGGAGGAGCGCGACGATCGTGCCGGATGGGGTGCTGTTCGGGTCGTCGAAGGCGCATGTGGCGCTGCGGCAGATGCTGGTGGAGGAGAACCAGCTCGAGGCGGTGATCTCGCTACCCTCGGGGGTGTTCAAGCCGTATGCAGGCGTCTCCACGGCGATCGTGGTCTTCACCAAGGGGGGCAAGACGGACCACGTATTCTTCTACGATGTGCAGGCGGACGGGTTCTCGCTCGACGACAAGCGGGACCCCGTGAAGGAGAACGACTTGCCAGCGGCGCTGGAGAGGTGGCAGAAGAAGAACGCGAAGACGGATGCCGACCGGACGGCGAAGCATTTCATGGTGCCGGTACACGAGATACGGGAGAAGAACTTCGACCTCTCGATCAACCGCTACAAGGAGGCGGTCCATGAGGAGGTGAAGTACGACTCGCCGAAGAAGATTCTGGCGAAGCTGCGGGCACTCGAGACGGAGATCGCCGACGACCTGAAGGCCCTCGAGGGGATACTGTGATTCAGGCTCGTGCGCTCAGGGACTTGCTGTGTGTGGCCGACAGCGGGACGTGGGGCGACCCCGCGGACCCCGCGACGGGCTCACCCGTGTTGCGAAGCTCGAACATGCAGGATGGTCAGCTCGTGCTCGACGACGTTGCGTGGCGATTGATACCCGCTGGCGACGTCGAGCGACGACGCCTTGAAACGGGGGACATCCTTGTCACGAAGTCGAGCGGCAGTGCTCATCACATCGGCAAGTGTTGCATCTTCCGGCAACCCGCCGATGGACGCGACTACTACTTCTCGAATTTTACGTTGAGGCTCCGCACTTCACCGGAGATCGCGGACTGGCGCTGGGTCAAGTACTGGCTAACATCCCCAATGGGGCGTCAGGTGCTCGACGCGCTCAACAACACTACGACTGGGCTGCGAAACCTCAGTGTGCCGCAGTATCTCGAACAGCGCGTGCCCTGCCCCTCGCTTCCCGAGCAGCGCCGCCTCGCCGACATCCTCGACAAGGCCGACGCGGTTCGACGCAAGCGGAAGGAGGCCATCGCCCTCACCGAGGAGCTGCTGCGGTCGGCGTTCCTGGAGATGTTCGGGGACCCGGTGACGAACCCGAAGGGGTGGCCGGTGCG
>CAYQYG010000447.1:5814-7349 GCA_964421485.1 uncultured Polyangiaceae bacterium
GAGTTCCGCCGCGTGTTACGCCGGGCGGAGTGCCTCTTCGCGCTGATCGCGATCCGACACGCCCGGGCCCTCGACGACGCCGACCATGGGCGCCACGGCGCCGGAATGGTCGGCCGCCTGAAGCTGCTCGCCATCGACGAGGATGCCGAGCAGATCGTGCTCGATGAGTACGCGGTCCCCAAAGCGCCAAAGGCGTACTTCAAGAACCCGCTCGGCGGGCTCGGGCAGTACTACTTCGGCCCGCTCCGCGATCTGCGCATCCTGGACCACTCGCCGCAAGGGATCGCGTACCCGCCCGGGTACGATCGCGAGCGGGGGCGCGAGCTCGCCGAGGCGTTTGCCCTGGGTGTCGCGGAGGACGCCTTCTTCCGCGCCCTCGAGGCGCCTTCGATCACCTGGTCCGACCTCGACGACCTCGCGTCGTTCTGCCCGTGCGGGCTCCGCGGGAACCCCGTCGAGCACGAGCTGCTGCTCGACCTCTTCCTCGCGAGGTCAGCCGCATACCGGGCCGACGGGGGCGAGGCGCGCCGGGCGTCGCTCGGGCTGATGCTCGACCTCGCCGGCCACGCGGCGGACCATTCGAGGAGGTCGTGCTCCGGCGCATGGTCGCCGCGGGCTGCACGCACAACGTCCTCATGATGGATGCCGCCCGCTGCGCGGAGGCGTTCGCCAGCGAGGACCACCGCCCGCGCCGGGCGGGGAGGGACTACACCCTGATTCCCGTGGCGGTGGGTGGGGCTTTCCACCCGAAGATCCTCCTGCGTGTCGGCAAGGCGAAGGGAGCGCTGTTCGTCGGCAGCCATCACCTGACGCTCTCCGGCTTCGGCCTGAACGACGAGATCACCAGCATCTTCCGCGCCGAGGGGGGGTCGATCCGCGGCGCCGCAGGTCCGTTCCGCCGCGTGCTCGACTTCCTCGCCGGCCACGTGCCCTCGGGATTGCCCGACGTCGTCGATGCGTACCAGGGGCTGAAGCTCGGCGTCCCGTGGCTCGAGGGCCCCGTCGCGGTCGGCACGGGCGACCGCTCGGTCCTTCTGTCCTCGAGCGCGCCGTCGAGCCGGAGCGCGCCCGGCGAGGGGTGGTTCAGCTCGCCGCGGTGCTCGGGGTGATCCGCACGCTGCGCCTGATCGAGCAGCGGCCCGAGTGGCACCGGAGGTCATTCAAGCTGATCGAGATGGCCGATGAGCGGCGCCTCCTCGAGGCCGCCGTGCTCGCCCTGGTGTGGGGCGCCGCCGCGATCGCTCCGCGCGCGCTCGTCGAGGCGGGCGGCGCGCCCGTGCCCGCGTCGTGCGGCGAGTCAGCTCGCCAGGGCGGGACGCTCGGCCAGGACGGCGAGGATCCGGGCATGATCGAGCGTGAGCTGCTTGCGAACACAGGGACGGAAATCATCGACGCCCGGGGTGTTGTGGAAGGGCTCGAAGAGGGCCGGGCCCGAGGCCATCCTCCCGAGCAGGCCGGAGCGCACGAGCTCCGCCCGTTTTTCAGGGCAGCGGCTGGCAGCAGAACACGGTGCGCCCGATTCGCTCGACCTGCCC
>CAYQYG010000448.1:0-7331 GCA_964421485.1 uncultured Polyangiaceae bacterium
CCCGCGGCGGCCGCCTCGGCGGGCGGAGGCGGCCGCGGCGTCGCGGCCGGCGCCCGGCCGCACCCGGCGGGGAACGTCGCGAGCAGGAGGCCGAGGGCGGCGAGGGCGGCGGCGGGCGAGAGCGCGCGCGATGCGTTCAAGGGGTCGTGGTCTCCTCACGCGATCGGGGCCTGATCCCCGCCGGTCGTGGGCTAGGATGCCCCTCCCGCTCCGCGGGACGCAACCCGGGTTCGGGGCGCAGGGCGCGCAAACCAGGGCGCGCGACCCGGAGCCCCGAATGTCAAACCGGGTCTGGGGGGGGACGCGCCGGCGAGCCGCGCCGGACGTCCCTCGGAGAGGAGGTGAGAGCCGCATGCGTTTCGTCTTCGTCATGGATCCCCTGAGCCGTGTCACTCACGACAAGGACACGACCTTCGCCTTCATCCGGGCGGCCCAGGCGCGCGGCCACGAGAGCTATCACTGCCTCCCGCGCGACCTCTCGATCTCGGGCGGTGCCGCGCACGCCTCCGTGCACCGCGTCGTGATCCTGGACGCGCCCCCGTACATCGGCCTCGAGCGCGCGGAGGGCCCGCACCGCCGGCGGCTCGACGAGGTCGACGCGGTGTTCATCCGCAAGGATCCGCCCTTCGATCGCAGCTACCTCTACGCGACGCTGATGCTGGAGCGCGCGCGCGGCGGGCCGCTCGTCCTCAACGACCCGCGCGGCCTGCGCGACGCCAACGAGAAGCTCTACGCGATGAACTTCCCGGAGTGGACGCCGCGCACGATCGTCACCGCGGACCCGGACGAGATCCACGCGTTCGCGCGCGAGATCGGCGACGCGGTCATCAAGCCGCTCGACGGCGCGGGCGGCGCGGGGGTCCTCCGGCTCAGCCCGGCCGACAAGAACGCGCGCGCCATCGTCGACATGATCACGCACGAGGGCCACCGCCTCGCGATGGTCCAGGAGTACCTGCCCGCCGTCACCGAGGGCGACAAGCGCGTGCTCCTGCTCGACGGCGAGCCGCTCGGCGCGATCCTCCGCGTCCCGCGCGGCGACGACCTCCGCTCCAACATCCACGTCGGCGGCCGCGTCGTGCCGGCCGAGCTCACCCCGCGCGAGCGCGACCTCGTGCAGGCGATCGCGCCGCGCCTCCGCGCCGACGGCCTCGTCTTCGTCGGCCTCGACGTCATCGGCGAGCGCCTCACCGAGGTCAACGTGACGAGCCCGACCGGCATCCAGGAGCTCGGCCGCTTCACCGGCACCGATCCGGCCGACAGGGTCATCGCGTGGGTCGAGGCCGCGGTGCGCGCCCGCGCCCCGCGCTGAGCGTTGCTTCACATCCGGGGCTCCGGGTCGCCCGGCGGCGCGCTGGAGACCCGCCCGAAAACTTGGCCCGGCGCCGCGCTTCCGTGGAGGCTCGGCCCATGGGCGAATCCACCGAGCGCTGCGCCGTCTGCGGCGACCAGGACACCGCGGGCCCGGAGAGCCGACCTCCGGCGCACGCGAGCGCGGACCACCGCGGCACGGCGCGCGGCGCGCACCTCTCGCGCGTCATCATCGAGGGCCGCGCGCTCCTCATGTGCCGCGCGCACGCCGCCACCGTCGTCGCCGCCATGCCGGAGACGTTCGAGGATCTGCGCGCCCTCTTCATCGGCGCCGCGCCGTGCCTGGACCCGGCGCTGCTCCTCGACCCGATCCCCGGCGGCGTCGCGGACGACCCGCGGTGCCCGCCGCTCGAGCGCCGCTCGCCCATCCCGCGCCGTGGCTTCGAGGATCGCCGCGTGTTCCCGCCGCGCCCCGAGGGACGCCGCCGCGGCGGCGGCCGGCGCGCCACCGACCCCATCGACTGAGCCCCGCCGGCCCCGCGGGCTCCGCGGCGGATCGACGCGGGCGGCCCGGGATCCAGGGCGCGCAGCTCACGGAAGCGCCGGCCCGGGTCTGATATAAAAGGCGCGTGGATCACGTACGCCGCGTCGTCATCGGCCTCGGGTCGAACCTCGGCGATCGCGCGGAGGCCATCCGCGCTGCCGTCCGCGCGCTGCGCGCCGATCGCGAGCTCTTCGTGCTGCGCGAGTCGCCGCTCTACGAGTCCCCGCCCGCCGGCGGCCCGCCCCAGGGCGATTACCTGAACGGCGCGGTCCTGATCGTCACCTCCCTCCCCGGCCGTGACATCCTCGATCGCGCGCTCGCGATCGAGCGCTCCCTCGGCCGCGTGCGCCCCGACGCGGAGCGCTGGGGTCCCCGCGCCATCGATCTCGACGTGCTCTGGATCGAGGGCGAGGCCATCGACGAGCCCGGCCTCGAGGTCCCGCACCCGCGCCTCGCGGGCCGCCCGTTCGCGCTCCGCCCGCTCCTGGACCTCGCGCCCGACGCGCGCGATCCCCACACGGGCGAGGAGTACGCGTCGCTGCCCGAGGCGAGCGCCCCGCTCGAGCGGTACGAGGGCTGAGCCGCGCCCATTCCGGCGCCGCGAGGATCCGTTCGATTCCGTCCGAAATGGGCGCCCGCGGTGCATTGCGGGCGCTCCTGATGGAGCACGTCGTCAGGGCGCGGAGCCCCGCGCGTCAGAGCCCCGCCGGGAGGCCGAGCGTGAGGCAGGAGATGGTGTTCGGCGCGCCGGGCGCCGAGCCGAGCGCGCCCGCCGGGGAGCCGTCACGGAATCGCACGCCCTCGCGCGGGTCCCAGCCGGGCTCCTCGCCCGGCGCCACCGAATGCGTGCCGCTCTGGAAGAAGCCGATGATATGCGTGTGCCCGGCCACGCGGCACCCGAGCCGATCGGCCGCGGCGCGCGCGAAGAGGCGCCCGGTGTGGCCGAACGCGCTGCAGCAGCGGAGCCAGAAGAGCGCGTCGGGGCCGGCGAGGCTATCACGGAGCGCGTCGATGGACGCGGCGAGCTCGTGGCCCGGGCGCAGCGCGGCGCCGTCGAGCCGGGTCGGGCCGAGCTGCATGAACCCCCAGCCGCCGTGGCCCCACACCTGGAGCGAGGCGATCTTCCGGCCGCGCTCGCGCGAGGTGCGCACCGCCCATTCGATCGCCTCGGGCCAGCTCGTCGCGCCGAGGCGCGCGTCGGCCGCGCGCGCGAGGCGGTGGAGCATCGCGCCCGCGTACCAGACGGGGCTCAAGCCGGGGCCGCCGCGCGACGTCCCCTCGCGGCCGCCCACCGCCCGCGAGCGGCCCCGGCCGGTATCGGTGGCGTCGAAGACGACGAGGCGGAGCGGAGCGGCGGGGGCCATCGCCGTGCTGAATGGCAATCAGCGCGCCAGCGCCGTGATCGCGTCCTGGATCGCCGCGGCGGGCAGCCGCACGCGGAGGCCCCAGCGGGCGGCTCCGGCGGGCAGGACCTCGGATTGCATGGCCCAGAACAAGGGGATCTCACCGCGGGAGGGGAGGCTCGCTATCGATCCGATCGTGCCTGCGGCCTCGTCGAGGTCCTCGGGGGTGTCGCCGCTCGAGACGAGGCCGGCGGCGCCGAGCAGGGAGACCAGACCGCCGGCCGAGAGGCCGGGGCGCTGGAGCGCCGCCGCGCCGGGCAGCGCGGCGAGCGTCTGGGCGCCGGCCGCGGGCGACAGGACGGCGCGGAGGCGGGCGATGACCGCGGCGTCGTCCTCGCCGAGGCCGAGCCACAGGCGGCCGCCGGCGGGCGCCGCATAGAAATGCGCCGTGTGCGCGGGCGGCCCGCCCTTCTTCAATGGCCGGGTGCGGATCTCCACGTGCAGCGTGCCGCCGGGGAGAGAGGCGGGGGCGCGGGCCACGACCATATCGGTCTCCTCGGTCGCGTCCGCGGCCCTCCTCGCGGCCGCGCTCTTCCGGAGGTCTCGCTTGTGCTCGTGGCTCAGCCGGACGAGCTCCTTCACCCCGTCGATCCACGGGCCGGGCGGATCGTCGATCGCGGCGAGCAGCCAGGCGGAGAGCGCGCGGCGCGCGGCCTCGCGGGCCCTCGGATCGGCCTTTTTCTCCTGGTATGCGGCGAGCGCCTTGTCCGCGCGCGCGCCGTCGACGCCGGCCGCGACCGCGAGCGGGCCGCCCGTCCAGACGAGCTTGCCCAGGCGGTCCATGAAATCGACGAGCTTCGCGCGGTCGATGCCGTCGGCGACGGCGTCCTCCACGATCGCGGCGAACGCCGCCTTGCGGAGCGGGGCGAGCTCGTCCTTCGAGGCGCCCTGCGTGTAGAATGCAACGCCGGCGTCGCGGGGCAGGAGGGAGAATGCGGCCGGCGGCGGCGCGTCGGGCCTCGTGGCGGGCACGAGCGCGAGGGAGAGCGGGGAGCTGCGCCTCGCGAGCCGCAGGCCGAGCCCGACCTCGACGTCCTGACCGGCCCAGGTGAGGTCCATCGTGACGCCCTCGATATCGCCGGCCAATCCATGAACGAGCTCGTGGCCGAGCCGGGCGGCGTGGGTATCGTCATCGGAGTGGTCGGCCCCGCGCTTCGCCTCGTCGAGCACCTCCGCGAGCGCGGGGGTGCGGATCTCCACGCGCGCGTCGACGTCGATGGGCTCGCGCGCGATGACCTCGGCGAGGTATGGCGCGGCGGAGAGCGACTCCGGCTTCGGCGCGCAGAGGAGGCGCGTGGCGCCCGCTCGATCCTCCTGAGCGATCGCGCACGCGGCCGGCATGCGGCGCTCCTCGGGCTCGGCGCCGCGCACGCCCTCGACGCGGAGCAGGCCGCCGCTCTGACGGAGAATGAAGCGGTCCTGCAGCCTCGAGACCTGTCGCTCGCGCACGGCGAGCGACAC
Source organism: uncultured Polyangiaceae bacterium (assembly GCA_964421485.1). GTDB lineage: Bacteria > Myxococcota_A > Polyangia > Polyangiales > Polyangiaceae > CAYQYG01. The sequence goes on from CAYQYG010000448.1 coordinate 4,717, forward strand.
GACGAAGACGTCGCCGGACGTGCCCAGCACCGCGACATCCACGGGCCGCTCCAGATCGACGAGGTCCGCGAGCGCGGGGCCGAGGGCCTCCTCGAGCAGCATGTCGGGCCCGAGCTGCGCCGCGCCCATCAGCAGGAATCCGAACCGCGAGGTCGCGAGCAGCCGCGTCGCGTCGCCCCACGTGCGCTGCGGATTGGCCACGCGGATCACCCCCGCGAGATCCGCGGGCGCGGCGGGCGGCTCGGAGGCGACCGCCGGCTCGGGCTGAGGGGCGGGCTCGGCGATCACCGGGCGCGGCGGGGGCGCGGCGGCGAGGCCCCCGGGCGGTCCTGCGGGCGGCGGAGCGCCGGCGCACGCGGCGGCGAGGAGCAGCGGGGCGACGAGGGCGCGCTTCATGGAGCGACGATGGTCGCGCCGTGCCCGCGCGGTCGCAAGGGCGAACCGGAGGCTCCGGAGACGGCCGCGGCTCCGGCGATCACCGCCGGAGCGCGTGCACGGCCCAGGTGAGCGCGGCGAGCGGGAGCAGATAGATGGTCGACCAGAGCGCGCCCCAGCCGAGCGCCTTCGAGAGGCGGCCCTCGCAGCCGTGGCGGTCATTGGCGACCCGGCCGACGGCGCGCATGAACAGCCAGTACGTGAGCAGGAACGTCACCGGCACCGCGAGCTCGACGAATACCCACGCGGCCCCGGCCGCCGCCGCGAGGGCGAGCGCGACGGCGAGCCCGGCCAGGCAGCCCTCGCCGTCGACGGCGGAGCAGCCGTCCCCGACCGAGCAGCCGTCCGCCCAGCCGGATCCGCCGGATCTGCCCGACGCCTTCGCCTTCCCCGGGGCGGCCCCGCCGCCCTCCGGGGGGCGATCCCAGGGGAGGAAATAGACGTAATCGTCACGCAGCCGGAATCCTCGATAGAGCAGCACGACGAGCGTGGCTGCGACGATGAGCCACCACGCGGCGAGCACGATCTCGGCCTCGATCCAGGGCGGGAGCTTCAGCGAGAGCGGCAGGAGCACCGCGGTCGCGGCGAGGCTCGCGACGACGGCGAGCGCGGTGACCTTGCCCGAGAGGCGCGGCGAGACGGCGAGCAGCGCCCGGCGGGCATACGCGCGATAGGGGCCGCCGCGGGCGGGCGGGCCCTGGAGCTCCTCGGGCTCGTCCGCGGGCTCCCGGTGCTCGACCTCCGGTCGCGCCGCGTCGCGCGCCGAGGCGGCGATCAGGACCGCGACGACGGGGGCCGCGATCGCGCCGAGGACGACCGTGCCGGGATCGGTCGCCCAGAGGTCGCCCCGGCGCACGAGCCAGAGCCCGCCGCCCCACGCGAGGCCGAGGAACGACACCGCGAGCGAGGCCCGCCGCTGCGGCCGGGTCGCGGTCTCGTATGCGCAGCGCGCGCAGGCGGGGCGGCCGTTCATTCGAAAGCGGAAGCAGGCGTCGCAGAGCGCGCGGCCGCAAGCCTGGCAGCGCGCCACGGCGGTCACGGCGGGGTGATCTCGACAGGCGAGGCGCGAGGTCGGAGGCGGGGCGTCGGTCATCGGCTCCTGGCCGCCGAGCGCTGCGGCCCGCGGGTACGCCAGGATCTATCAGACCAGGCGATCTCTGCCAGAGGTGCCAGACCGGGCGTCTCACGCCGGCGCCCATGGCCCCCGGGCGGCATCCCGCCGTGAGGGGCGCCGAGCTGGCCGGCGCGCGCCGCGACGGAGCAGCATGACCCGACCCGCCGCGCCGGGTTATGCTGCGCCCATGTCCGGCGGGCTCATGATCTCGGACGGCGGCGGCGGCGGCGGCGCGGTCGCTCGCTGCGTCCGCTGCGGCGCCGAGGCGGCGGGCCCCTGCGCGAGGTGTCATTCCCCGGTGTGCGGCGATTGCTGCGTGCTGACCGAGGGCGGGGCCCGCGTCTGGGCGATCTGCCTGGCCTGCGAGGACCGCGGCGGCCGATCGCTGCGGCGCGGGTGGATGACCGTCGCTGGATGGATAGCGGTGCCCATCCTGGGGCTCGCCCTCGTCGTGGCCCTGCTGGGCTGGCTGACGGGGAGATGAAGAGCGGGATCGGTCGCTCGCCCGCCATCACCGGAGCAGGTGGGTCAGAGCACGGTGCGGCCGAGGCGGCCGACTCGCAGCTCGCGCGGAGCCGGCGTCGATCCGACGATCGTGGCCGGGGACCGCCCGCCGTCATGAGACGGATCGTTTTTTTGGCCTCGTGCGTGGAAATTCTGGGGCGGATCCGGAATCAAGATCAAGGCGCTCGGTGGCTGCAACCGCTTGCGATCACGGCATTTTTCGCTTGTCGGGATGGCCCCGGTCGATGCATCCTGCGGAGCGTGGGTGGTTCGGGAAGAGACCTCGGAGCCGGAGCTGCGCCCTGGGTCGGCTGCTTCGGGTGGGCCGCGATGGCCGTCACGCTGCTCGCCGGTGCCTGCGACATGAGCTGGTTCAGCGATGACTGCGCCCTCACCTCGACCTGCCCGGGCGACAACTGCCCGGGGCAGTGCGTGCCGCTCCCGCCGATCGGCTTCGACAGCCCCGCGCTCCTGTGGTTCGGGCCGGAGACCGAGCTCCCGGAGTGCCCGACCGATGCGCCGGCGCGCGTCTACCTCGGGTACGGCGACGTGGACGACTCCG
>CAYQYG010000449.1:0-7310 GCA_964421485.1 uncultured Polyangiaceae bacterium
CCCCCCGCCCGCCGCCGAGCCCGCCCCGCCGCCGCCCGAGGCCGGCTCGGCCGACGCCGTCGCCGCCGAGGTCGACGCCATCTACACCGGAATCGCCGCCTATTCCGCAAAATTCAAGCAGGAGCACACCCAGAAGGTCGCCGGCGTCGTCCGCAAGCAGAGCGGCTCGGTCCTCGTCCAGAAGCCGAACCGCATCTCCTTCCGCTATGACCCGCCCACGAAGAATCGAATCGTCTCCGACGGCCTCACCCTCAAGGTCTACATCGCCGACGATCAGCAGATGTTCGTCTCGCCGGTCCAGAGCAGCGAGTATCCGGGCGCGCTCTCCTTCATCATGGGCAAGGGCCTCCGCCCCTCGTTCACGTTCACCTTCAACGACAGGGCCAAGTTCGAGGGCGGCCCCGTCCTCGTCGGCAAGCCGCGGGCGCCGACCCCCCATTACGAGTCGGTCCTCTTCTACATCGACAAGGCGCTGCTCGCGAAGAAGGACCTCGGCACCATCCGGCGCGTGCTCATCCTCGACGCCCAGGGCAACCGCAATCGATTCGATTTCGAATCGGCCACCGAGCCGAAATCGATCGACCCCGGCGAGTTCCAGTTCACCCCGCCGCCGGGCACGGACGTCAAGCAGGCGGGATGAGCGCCGAGGCGACACAGGACGCGGGCGCGCACGGCGCCGCCCGGATCGCCGGGATCCCGCCGGCGCTCCTCGAGGCCCTCTGGCCTCGCTGGCGCCCCTCGCGCGTCCTCTTCGAGGACGAGGACCTCCTCGTCGTCGACAAGCCCGCGGGCATCGCCACCCACGCCCAGGAGCTTGACCGGATCGACGACGCCTGGAGCCGCGTCCGCGAATCCCTCCGCGAGCGCGGCGACGCCGCCGCGTACCTCGGCATCCACCAGCGGCTCGACCGCGACACCTCCGGCGTCTTGCTCTTCACGCGGCGCAGGGAGGCGAACCCCTCCATCGCGCGCCAGTTCGAGGGCCGCAGCGTCGAGAAGACCTACGTCGCCGCGGTCGCGTGGACGGGCGCTCGCCCCGCGCGCGGCACCCTCCGCCACCGCATCGCGCCCGGCGAGGGCGGCGCCATGCGCGCGTTTCCGACGACCGGCCCCGGCGCGCGCGGCCCGGGCCAGGACGCCGTCACCCATTACCGCCTCCTCGACCGCCGCGGCGACCGCGCCCTCCTGGAGCTCCGCCCCGAGACCGGGCGCACCCACCAGATCCGCGTCCAGCTCGCGGCCGCCGGCGTCTCCGTCGCCGGAGACCGCCTCTATCGCGGCCCCGCCGCGGAGCGCCTCCTCCTCCACGCCGCCGCGCTCTCCATCGCCCACCCCGCCACGGGCGCGCCCGTCACCTTCCGCGCGCCCTTCCCGCACCATTTCGGCGAGTGGCTCGACCCTGCCCGCGCCGCACCTTTCGCCAGCGCCGGCGCCGTCGAGCGCGCCCTCCGCGACGCCGCCGACCTCCGCTATGGAATCGCCCGCTCGGGCGGCACCACCGCGCTCCGGCTCGCCCACGGCGGCGGCGACGGCCTCCCGGGGCTCTCCGTCGACCTCTATGGCGAGCACCTCGTCGTCGCCCTCTTCGGCCCGGACGCCGAGCGGGCCCGCGATATCGTCCTCGACGCCGCGCACCGCCTCGGCGCCCGCGGCGTCTACCTCAAGATCCGCCCCAAGCACGCCAGCGTCATCGTCGACCCGAAGCAGGACGCGTACGCCCCGTGCGGCCCTGTCCGCGGCGAGCCTGCGCCGGACGCGTTCACCATCCTCGAGAATGGCCTCCCCTACGAGGTCCGGCTGGGCGAGGGCCTCTCCACGGGCATCTTCCTCGACCAGCGCGAGAACCGCCGCCGCGTCCAGGCCCTCGCCGGATCCATTCCGGGCGGCGCGCGCGTGCTCAACCTCTTCGCCTATGCGGGCGCCTTCACCGTCGCCGCCGCGGCCGGCGGCGCGCGCGCCACCGTCTCGGTCGACGTCTCCCGCGGCGCGCTCGCCTGGGCCCGCCGGAACCTGGACGGCGTCGGCGCGGACCCGGCGGCGCACGCGCTGGTCGAAGCCGACGTCATTCCATGGCTCAAGGCCGCCGCCCGCGGCGCGGATCGGGGCTCGGGGCGGAGGGCGCGCCACGTGGAGCGCGACCCGGAGCCCCGAACGTCGAGCCGCTTCGACCTCGTCGTGCTCGACCCCCCGAGCTTCGCCACCACGAAGACCAGCCGCTTCAGCGCCGAGAGCGACTATGCCGATCTCGCCGCCCTCGCGCTCCGCCTGCTCGCTCCGGGCGGACGCCTCCTGGCCTGCACGAACAGCCGCAAGATCTCGCGTGGAAAGCTCCGCCGCCGCTTGCGCGACGCCGCGCGCGAAGCAGGATGCGACGTGGCGCAGATGAAGGACCTCCCGGACCCGCCCGATTTCCCGCCCGAGCCCGGCGACGAGCCGCACCTGAAGAGCGTGCTCGTCACCCTCGCCGACGCGCCGCGCCCCCCCGACCGCTCCGCCGACCTCGGACCCCGAGGCGACCTCCGGACAAGAGGAAGACGATGAATCGACTCCTGTTCACGATCAGCTCATATCATTACATGGAGGCCGCGTTCCTCGCGGCCGGCGAGTTCGAGCGCGGCCAGATCGAGCGCAAGCATTTCCCCGACGGCGAGCGCTACCTCCGCGTCGCCACCGACTGCTGGGGCCGCGACGTCGTCCTGCTCGGCGGCGCCCCCGCCGATCTCGACTGGCTCGAGATCTACGACCTCGGCTGCGCCATCTCGCGGAGCGGCGCCCGCTCCCTCTCCCTGGTGATGCCCTATTTCGGCTACTCCACGATGGAGCGCGCCGTCCTGCCCGGCGAGGTCGTCACCGCCAAGACCCGCGCCCGCCTCATCTCGGCCATTCCCCCGTGCGAGGGCGGCACCCGGGTCTTCCTCTTCGATCTCCACACCGACGGCATCGCCTATTACTTCGGCGACTCCCACATCACGCGCCACCTCTACGGCGCCTCGATCGTCACCGAGGCCGTCCGCCGCCTGATGGGCGAGCGCCCCTACGTGCTCGCCGCCACGGACGCCGGCCGCGCGAAGTGGGTGCAGAGCCTCGCCCGCGTGCTCGGCGTCGAGCCCGCGTTCGTCTACAAGGAGCGCCGCAATGACCGCCTCGGCGTGACCGGCGTGAACGCCGACGTCACCGGCCGCGAGGTCGTGATCTACGACGACATGATCCGCACCGGCGGCTCCCTCCTGCAGGCCGCCCGGGCCTACCTCGACGCGGGGGCCTCGAAGGTCCACGCCATCACGAGCCACCTCGTCCTCCCGGGAGAGTCGCTCGCGAAGATCCGGAAGAGCGGCGTCATCACGAGCCTCCTCGGCACGGACTCCCACCCTGGCAGCCAGCAGCTCGCCGGCGTGCCCGGCGCGGTGAGCTCCGTCGCCCCGCTCATCGTCCGCGCGCTCGAGCGCGCCGCCTGAGCCGGTCCGTCACAGCGCCCGCTTCGGCGGCACGGCCAGGTTCGCGAACAGGATCCCCGCGACCAGCGCCGTGGACACCAGCACCATCTTGAACGCCGCCTCGACCCCGGACACCACGTCGTTCTCGATCATCGAGAACACGCTCCGCAGCCCGATGCTCCCCGGCACGAGCAGGATGAGCCCCGGCACGAGCGACACCGCGGCCGGCCGATCCAGCGCCCGCGCCACTCCATTGCTGCACAGCCCGAGCAGCAGCGCCCCCAGGAACGCGCCGAGCTCCGGCCCGAGCAGGTCCCCCCCGAGCCGCGTCCCGGCGAAGCCCACCGCGCAGATCGCGAGGATCCACCCCATGTCCCGTGGCCGCGCCTGCAGGAACACCGCCGCCGCGGTCGCCGACACCAGCACCGTCGCGGCGAGCGCCGGCGCGGACCACACCGTCGCGGCGGGCGGCGGCCCCATCGGGGGCAGGAGCCGCACGAGGCCCGCCCCGAACGCGCCCCCGAACCCGAGGCCCACGAGCTCCACCAGCGCGCCCGAGAACCGCGCCGTCCCGGAGGCCAGGTGCCGCGTCGAGAGCTCCGTCATCGCCGTGGTGATGGCGAGGCCGGGCAGGAGCAGCACCACCCCGGCGAGCGTCACCACCAGCGTCGACAGCGGCCCCAGCGCCCGCGCCGCGGCCGCCGCCGCGATCGCCGCGGTCGCCGCCGCGATCGGCGTCACGATCGCGGAGTCGGCCGCGCGGCCCCGGATCGCCCTCACGATCGCGCCGACCACCAGCCCCACCGCGGCGGACGCCAGCACCTCGCGCCTGCCCCCGCCGAAGAACACCGCCGCCGCCGCCGAGGACAGCGCCGCCGCGAGCAGCATCCCGCCGGATCCATAGCGGGGCGGCGCGCCCACGATCTCGGCCACCCGCGCCCGGCCCGCCTCGGGCCCGAGCTCGCCCCGGATCACGCGCACGGTCGCCTCGTAGAGCAATGACATCTTCCCGAGGTCCATTGCCCCCGGCTGCACCCGCACGAGGCAGGTGCGCCCCTCGGCGAGCGGCCCGAACGACACCAGCACCGCGGTCGGCGTCGAATAGAATCGCGCCTCGGTCCCGAGCCGCCTCGCCACCAGCGTGAGCAGCCCCTCCAGCCTGTGCGCCGCCGCGCCGTGCGCGTGCAGCGCCTCGGTGAGCGTCAGGATGAACGCCTCCGCCGCGCCCCGCTCCACGCGGAGCGCGCGGCCCGGATCCGAGCTGGCAGGCGAATCGAGGAACCTCACGGCGGGGCCCAGCGTCTGCCACGCGGCCCGCGGCGAAGCAAGGCGGCCGGAGGCCGATCAGGGCGCCGCTTGACAGCAGAACGTCCGCGGATCCGTGGGCGTCGCCTCGCCCGAGGCCTCCCCGCCGCTCGCCGCGCACTCGCCGGGCTCGTTCACGAGCCAGATCGCGCTCATGCTCCCGAGCCCCGCGCTCGACATTCCATTGTCCATGCACGCCGCGCTGGAGCCCAGGTCCATCGCGAACGAAGCGAAAATGAAGCCCGCGCACTTCGCGCCGTGGTAGGTCGTGATCGTCGCGACGCACTCGCTCGGGGCCGTCTGCGTGCACTCGCAGGGCGCGCACGCGCGGGTGTCGTCCAGGCCGCCGTAGAACGTGAGCTCCTCGGGATACGACGCCGGGCACGTCGGATCCCCGTCGCGCGTGTACATGATGCAGTGGCGGAACCCGGGGGGCGGGGGCTCGGCCGTGGGCTCGCAGGTCATCCCGGGATCCCGGCAGCGGCCGTCGTACACCTGGCCCTTGCACGCGCGCGCGAACGTGCTCCACGTCCTGTCGAGGCTCGTCGGGACCGGGGGACCCACCGGCTGGCACGGGTGCTCGGTCACGGGCTGGGCCGTGACCGACGCCGCCAGGTCCACAGGCACCGCCGGCGGCGAGAAGCACGCCCCGGTCCAGAACGGCGGCGCCTCGAACTTCGTCTGCGTGCCGCCGGCGCCCTGGACGCAGGTTTGATCGCTCGCCGTCATCCTCGAAGGAAACATGCAGGCGGGGGGGCTGCACTCGCAGGCCGGACAGTAGTTCCCCGGATCGAAGCCCGCGTGCCCCTCGTAGAACGGCACCGGGGCGTGCGGCGGGCACTGCGGCGCGTCGACGTCCGAGCCCGTCCAGAGGAGCACCGGATCGCTGAAATCGGCCGGCGGCAGCGGCACGCATTGCCCGCGGCAGTCGCCGCACGGGTGCTCGCACGAGGTGCCGGGCTGGCCGTTGCCGCACGGATCCTTGCACGTGTAGAGGTCGATGCGGCCAGTCTCTGCGCACCCCAGGAGCCCGGCGCCCACGAGCGCCAGCGCCGCCGCGACGTTCCGGACCATGGCTCTACCGGCGCCTCCCGAACAGTGAGAACATCCCGCCCACGCCGATGAACCCCGCCACGGGGGGCCCGGTCCAGCTCAGCGCGCCGTCCACCCAGACCGACGGGTACCCGAGGAGCGCGTGGACCTCGGCGAACGCCCGGACCACGAGGCGCTCCGAGAGCGGCCACTCCACGCCGGGGCGGATCCCGACGGATCCGGACAGCCCGTCGCGGACCTCCATCGCCTGGACGGTGGGATCGTCGAACACGTCGATCCGGCCCAGGCCGAGCACGAGGCACAGCGAGTAGTCGCCGCGGTGGCCGCACCCGCTGAGCTCCCCCCGGAGCGAGAGCGTCGGGACCAGGACCTCGTCGAACGTCGCCTGCGAGGTCAGCGCGACCAGCTCGAGGCCCACGGATCCCTGCCCGCGCCGGAACGTCACGTCGACGAAGCCCCCGGCGCTCACGCCGGGCAAGAACCCGAGGGACATGAGCGGGACCAGGCTGATCTCGGCGTGGATCCCATACGGAAAGGACGACGTGTCGGGGGCCGGATCGGCGGGGAGCTCCGCCCTGAGAGGGCGCAGGATCGGCTCCGGCGCCGGCAGGCGCAGCGGCGCCTCGCGCAGCCGCAGGCTCACCACGGCGGTGCCTCCGCGCGAGACGTTCATCTCCGCCTCGTCGGTGAAATGACCCGGGAGCCGCCCGCGCACGATGTGGCTGCCGGGCAAGACGTGAACCTCGTAGGTGGGCGCGACGTAGCCGATGGGCTTGCCGTCGATCAGCACCTCGGCGTCCGCTGGATTGGCGGAGATCGTGATCGTCACGACCTGCGCCTCGGCCTCCTTGAGGCCGCGGAGGAAGCGCCGCGCCTCCTCGGGCGTGAGCGCCTGGTGGATCGCGAACGCGAGGTGATCGGCGGCGTCGACGTACCGCTCCAGCGCGAGCTCGCACATGCCGAGCTCGCCCGCGATCCGCGCCCGCCGCTCCTCGGGCACCTGGTCGCGCTCGGCCGCTTCCAGGGCCGCCTTGTACGCGGCCGCGGCTTCTGCCAGGCGCCCCGCCCGGCGCGCGGCGTCGGCCACGCTCAGCGGGTCCGCCGCCGCCGAGGAGGTCGACCCGGCCGCAGCGGGCGGCGCGGCCAGGGCCGGCGGCGCGCCCGCCGCCGAAGCAGCGATCACGAGGCAAAATGCCAGTTCGAGGCGAGGCACGGCGGCCGACGCTACTGCACCGAGCGCCGCCGTCGCAAGGCGGAAAGGCGCCGCCGCGCGGTCATCTCACCGAGTGATCTCTTTCCCGAAAGCCGGAGAAATTTATCATCCGGCAACGCGGTTTTCGAGTACACGCCCCGTCCACCGGCCGAGGCCGAGCGCGCCCGTCCGCTGCGCAGGCTGCCCGGGCGGCGTCACCGCCGTCTGGTTCCCCGGCCGCATCATGGCCGCACAGCACCTGCTCATTATCATCGGGCCGCGTCTCGGACAGCATGCGACCCACCGCGTCCATGTCGAAGAGATGG
>CAYQYG010000450.1:0-5018 GCA_964421485.1 uncultured Polyangiaceae bacterium
CGCCCGCTCCCGCGCCCGCACCCGCAGCCGCGCCCGCTCCCGTGCCCGCGCCCGCAGCCACGCCCGCGCCCGCGCCCGCTGCTCCCGCTTCCGTGCGCGCTCCCGCTCCCGCCGCCGAGCCGCGCCTCACGCTCGAGCAGTTCGCGTCCCTCGCCGCGGAGATCGCCCAGAACCCGAGCGGTATCGCGCAGGTCCGCGCGCGCTACCACCTCACCGAGGCGGCGCACCTCGCCGAGTCCGCGGCGTGGCAACGCCGGTTCTCGGCCGATCCCGCGCTCTTCGCGCGCTACTCCGCGCTCTTCCAGAGCTACCGCGAGTGGCTCGCGCGCCCCAGGCGGTAGCCGCCCGGGGCGGGGCGCCGCTGCATGTCACGGGACGGTCGACGAACCAGTGGTGCTGGATCTGGCACTGGTGAACCGCGCGCTTCTGGATCCCCGGTCAGAAGATCCAGACGGGATAGGGGCCGGCTGCGGGCGCGCCGGCGGGGGCGGTGAGGTCGCGGGCGATCAGGCGGTGATCGGGGTCGAGGGTGTGGCCGGTGGGGGCCTCGGCGAAGGGCACGGTCGCGGAGGCGGTCGCGGAGGAGGGGGCGACGCCGAAGTCGAGGGTGGCGCGCGTGGCCTCGGTGGGGCCGGAGATCTCGACCTCGACGGCGCAGCCGTAGAGCTTGCCGGAGGCGTTCTGCTGCGTGAGGGTCACCGTGACCTCGCCGCCCTGCTGGGTGAGCGCGACGTCGAAGCTCGGCCACTCGGGGGCGCCCTCGCCGAAGATCCAGGCGTCGAAGTAGGGGCCGAGGTCGATCGACGCGGCCTGCTCCAGCGCGGCGCGGAGGTCGGCGACGGAGCGGGCGCCGGGCTCGGCGAGGAAGATCTGGATGCCGGCGAGCACTGCGGGGCGGCCGATCAGGGCCTCGAGCTGCTGGTAGAGCACCATCGGCCCGGGGCCGTAGACGTCGCCGTAGAAGTGCTGCACGGCGGGCGGGGGGTCGTCGGTGGGGCGCGGGAAGTGCTGGGATTGAAGGGAGATCTGGTCCCAGTAGGTCCGCGTCGCGTCGGCCTCGCCGGGGGCGAGGTGCTCGTCCTCGAAGACGTAGGCGAGGTACTCGGCCGTGGCCTCCTTCCAGGCGAAGTCCTCGGCCGCGGCGAGCGTGGTGCGATCGCCGGCCCACTGGTGCACGATCTCGTGCATCAGGACGTGCATCGCGGTGTCGGCGTACGACGTGGAGATGCCCCCGATGTCCTCGTGGAGCAGGATGTTCGCGGGGTGCTCGAAGCCGAGCCAGTAGGTCGGCGCCCCGGCGAGGCGGAGCTCGCCGCCGTAGGGGAACGGGCCGAGCAGGCCGGTGATCCAGTCCATGAACTCGCCGACGCGCGCGGCGTCGAGGGAGGCGGCGATGCCGCCGCCGGGGACCTCGTAGAAGACGAGATCGACGCCGGCGGCGGTGACGAAGGGCGCGCGCTCCCACAGCGGATCGGCGGCGATCGCGAAGCCGGAGTAGGTGGGGGCGAGCGTACCGGCGACGTCGCAGCGCGTGAGCGTGCCGCCCGGGTCCGCGGCGCGCGCGCCGGGGCAGAGGACGGTGGTGCCGGCGGGGTGCGTGACGTCGAAATGGAGCTCGACGAGGCGCGAGGGATCGGCGTCGCAGGGGCCGAAGAGGTCGCAGCCGCCGACCCAGCTCAGGACGTAGGTGAAATCGCCCCCGGCGAGGTCGGGGAGCGTCGAGAAGCCGACGTCGGTGCCGAAGGAGGTGCCCGGCTGGAGCGCGCCGGCGACGGTGAGCGTGAGCGCGCCGGGGCCGGAAGCGACGTGCTCGCCGCAGGCGTGGAGCGCGCCGGAGGCGACCTCGGCGCTCGACGCGGGCTGATCGTTCCACGTGACGGCCCCGAGCGCCGGGACGCGGTAGCCGACGTCGAAGCAGGCCCCGCCGGGCGGGGCGACGTCGACGGAGAGCATCGAGCGGAACGCGGCGGTCTCGAGGTCGAAGGAGTAGTGGTAGCGCTGGACCGTGCCGTCGAGCGTCGCGCCGGGCGGGGAGCCGCCGGACCCGCCGGACCCGCCGGACCCGCCGGACCCGCCGGAGCCGGTAGGATCGGGATCGGAGCTGCAGCCGGCGTTGATCGCGAGGCATCCGAGGAGCAGGGCGGCGCTGGATCCGAAGGAAGACCGCATGACGCGATGGTATCCCGGCGCCGGGCGGGACGGCCACCGCGCAATCGCTGTCCCGGTTTGACATCCGGGGCTCCGGGTCGCGCGCCCCTGCGCCCGAGCTCCGCGCTCCGACGGCTTGACCGCGGCGCGGCGAGGGTCCCCAATAGGCGGATGCGACAAGCTTCGATGAGGTACGGCTTCCTTGGGGTGATCGCGCTCGGCGCGGCCGCCGCGCTCGGCGCGGCGTCGGGCGCGGGGTGCTCGGCGGAGACGCGCGATTTCGAGGGCTCGGGCGGCGCCGGGGCGACGGCGGGCGCGGGCGGCGAGGGCGGCGGCACGACCACCACGACCACCACGACGACCGGCGGCGGCGGAGAGGGCGGCGCGCCGCCGGAGGTCTGCGATCCGAGCCTGCCGCCCTATGACGGGCCGCTCTGCGGGCCGGCGGGCGCGCCCTGCTCGGTGCTCGCCGACGAGGTCTTGCCGAGCCCGCCGTCATTCCGGAACGACGCGCCGGCGATCGCGGTGGACGGCTCGTGCGTGCCGCACGCGGCGTACTCGGTGGCCGAGGGCGGCTTCCACGGGTTCTACGCGCGCCGCGAGGCGCCGGGGACGTGGTCCCAGGAGGAGACGCCGTTCCCGATCGCGACGGTCTCGATGACCGCGGCGCCCGACGGGACGCCGTTCCTGCTGGCGTACGACGGCAACGGCTCCACCGCGCTGTGGAACAGGACGAGCGGGCAATGGGTCGGCGGGACCGCGATCCCGGGGCAGGCGTTCGTGAACGCCGGCGCGATGGAGCGCGACGCCGGGGGCGTGTTCATCGCGGCCGTGCGCGCCGGCGACGCGGTGCAGATCGCGCGTTACGACAGCGGCTGGTCCGTCTCGCCCGCGAACGCGACGGCGCCGGTGCGCGTGCCGATGGCGCTCTCCCCCGACGGCACGCCGCACATACCGTACTGGGACTCCGGGTCGGGGACCTGGATGCTCCGCTGGGTCGCGCCCCCCGGGGCCTCCGAGATCGCGGCGCCGCTCGGTTCGAACAGCCTGGGCATGGAGGCGCAGCAGCAGGCGATCGCGGTGACGCCGCCCGACGGGCAGAACCCGACCGGCCGGCCCCACCTGCTCTTCGTGCGGCCGCAGGCGGGGAACCCGTCGCGCCAGGAGCTCGTGTACGCGACGCGCCAGGGCGCGGGCGCGTGGAACGTGTTCGTCGTGGACCAGGAGAGCTCGCAGGGATCGTTCTGCCACGCCCAGCCGCAGGTGGCCGGCGAGACGTGCGACTTCGATTTCGACGGGATCGCGCCGCTGGGCCTCGTGGCGAGCCGCGGGGGGGACGTGCGGCTCCTCTTCGAGCGGTTCCACTACATGGGGACCTACGTGTCCGAGTGCTTCGAGCCGCAGTTCTGCTTCTGGCAGACGCAGACGGATCTCAGCACGGGCCAGATCGTCGTCGGCTGGATGGGCGGCAACCAGCAGGCCGAGAAGGTGCCCGTGGTCAACGACATCATGGCCCGCTCGGCGACGGTCCGCCTCGACGCGCTCGGCCGGATGCACATCGCGGCGTACGACACCTACCCGCCGACGCAGGGTGGGACCACCGTGCGGTACGTGCAGATCGGGCACTAGTCTCGCCTTGTACCGCCTGCCGGAGGCCCCGCCGGGGCTCGGAGAAAAGAAGAGAGGAGAGAGGATCACAGGGAGACGGGGAGGCGGGGAGATCAGAAAATTCTGCTCTTTTTTCTCTCTCGTCTCCCCGCCTCCCCGTCTCCCTGTGATCCTCTCCTCTCTCTCCTCTCCGGTGGGCCTCGGCGGCCTGGACTGGGGTGCTCCTCAAGCACGAGGACGTCGGGTCCGCCGGCCCGCTTCGGTCGGATGGAAAACATGGTGGGGAGCTCGTAACGATCCGGCGCGACGTCGAGATCGCCGGGTTTCGTTCACGCGCCGGGGTTGCTAGGCTCGCGAGGCGACATGGGAATGAGCGCGGTCCTTTGCACCCTGTCGAGCGCGCGCCTCGCGAAGCTCGACGCCACGCCGGACCTCGTCCGGGAGCTGCTGGAAGCCCGGCATGACACGCAGATCCCCGGGCTGCTCGACCTGGGCAAGACGTGGGACGCGCTGCGGATCCTGCTGGAGGGCGAGCGCGCGGAGGGTCCGATCGGCGACGCGATCGTGGCGCGCACGGGGCGGCAGATCGGCCCGCGCCTGGAGTACGGCCGGGCGCGGGTGCTCGACGCGAAGCGGGTGCGCGAGGTGGCCGCGGCGCTGGAGGCGCTGCCCGAGGGGCTCGTGGAGGCGCGCTACGCGACGCTCGCTTCGAGGGACGCGCACGGCGGGTGGGGCAAGGACGTGATCGCGCCCCGCGATCCGAAGTACGTGCGAGAGCGCGCGAAGGAGGCGCAGGCGCGCGAGAAGGCGGAGCTCGGCGCGATGCTCGAGCGGGTGCGGGCCCTGTACAAGGGCGCCGCCGCGGCGGGGCACGCGATGCTCTCGGTGATCGTGTAGCCGCCAGGCGCCTCGCAGCCATGGGGCCGCGGGCGCGCAGGCGCGCCGACGCACAGGCGCGCCGGGCCTGGATGTTCCGGGAGGCGCCGGTCAGCGCCGAGCCGAGCGGCTCAGCTCGCGGACTGGTCGGCCGCGGGCTTCTTCTGCTTCGCGGTCTTGCGCGCCTCGGCCTCGAGCAGGCCGATGCGAGCCTTCTGGCAGCGCTTGAGGCGCTTCTTCTTGAGCGGGGTGGAGAGCCACTCGTGACGCAGCCGGACGTTCCACTTCGGGGTATTGGCCATGATCTCCGTCGACCTCTTCGGGCGAGCCTGTGCGAGGGCCGCGGAGCCTACACAAACGTGCGGGCCCGTCAAGCGAAAGCCCCC
>CAYQYG010000450.1:5118-7308 GCA_964421485.1 uncultured Polyangiaceae bacterium
TCGATTTCGCTTGCGGCGGCGGGCTCTGGCGGATCCGGGCCTGCCATGGTAGCGGCACGCATGACCTCAGCCCGGCGCGACATGGTCGCGATCCTCGACTTCGGCTCGCAGTACACCCAGCTCATCGCCCGCCGCGTCCGCGAGGCCGGCGTCTACTGCGAGATCCTCCGCTTCGACACCCCGATCGCGGAGCTCCGGCGCCTCGCCCCGCGCGCGCTCATCCTCTCGGGCGGCCCTGCCAGCGTCTACGGCGAGGGCGCGCCGCACGCGCCGCGCGAGGTCCTCGAGCTCGGCGTGCCGACGCTCGGCATCTGCTACGGGCTCCAGTACATGGCGCACCTCCTGGGCGGCAAGGTCGAGCGCGCCCACGAGGGCGAGTACGGGCCCGCCTCCGTGCAGATCGAGCGCGCCGCGGGCGTCTTCTCGCGCCTCCGCGCGGGCGACGCCATCGAGGTCTGGATGAGCCACGGCGACCGGCTCGCCGGGCTGCCCGAGGGGTTCGCCGCGATCGGCACCTCGGCGAACAGCCCGATGTGCGCCATCGCGGACGAGCGCCGGAAGATCTACGGCCTCCAGTTCCACCCGGAGGTCGCGCACACGCCCCGCGGCAAGGAGATCCTCGCGGCGTTCCTGTTCGACGTCGCCGGCCTCCGGCCGACGTGGACGCCGGCGTCCATCGTCGACCAGGCCGTCGAGGCCGTGCGCGAGAAGGTGGGCCCGGACGATCGGGTGATCCTGGGCCTGTCGGGCGGCGTGGACTCCTCGGTCGCGGCGGTGCTCTGCCACCGCGCGCTCGGCGACCGGCTGACCTGCATCTTCGTCGACAACGGCCTGCTCCGCGCCGGCGAGGGCGAGGCCGTGGAGCGGACGTTCCGCCAGCATTTCCACATGAACCTCGACCACGTGAACGCGTCGCGGCGCTTCCTCGACGCGCTCCGGGGCGTGGTCGATCCCGAGCAGAAGCGGAAGACGATCGGCCGCGTGTTCATCGAGGTGTTCGAGGAGGAGGCGCGCAAGGTCGAGGGCGTGCGCTGGCTGGTGCAGGGCACGCTCTACCCGGACGTGATCGAGAGCGTCTCGTTCAAGGGCCCGAGCGCGGTGATCAAGAGCCACCACAACGTCGGCGGCCTGCCCGAGCGGATGCACCTCGGCCTGGTGGAGCCCTTGCGCGAGCTGTTCAAGGACGAGGTGCGCGCGGCCGGCGCGGCGCTCGACATGCCGCGGGAGATCCTGCAGCGCCAGCCGTTCCCCGGCCCCGGCCTGGCGGTGCGCTGCCTCGGCGAGGTGACGCCGGAGAAGCTCGAGGTGCTGCGCGCCGCCGACGCGATCTTCGAGGAGGAGGTGCGCGCGGCGGGCCTGTACGAGGAGCTCTGGCAGAGCTTCTGCGTGCTCCTGCCGGTGCGCTCGGTGGGCGTGATGGGCGACGAGCGGACCTACGACGAGGCGATCGCGCTGCGCGCGGTGCTGTCGACCGACGGGATGACGGCGGACTGGGCGCGCTTGCCGTACGATCTCGTGGCGCGGGTGAGCTCGCGGATCATCAACGAGGTGCGCGGGGTGAACCGGGTGGTGCTCGACGTGTCGTCGAAGCCGCCCTCGACGATCGAGTGGGAGTGAGCGGGGCGGAGGGCGGCGAAGATGGGCGCGAAGGCGGTGATGGCGGCGGCGCTTTTGCTCTGCGCGTCGGGCTGCGTGGCGAGGACGCCGGAGACGGTGTCGCTGCGGATGAACGGGAACGTGCCGACGGCGTCGGTGACGGTGGATGATCAGTACCTGGGCGCGCTGGCGTACGTGGCGGCGCACGGGGTGGCGCTGCCGATCGGGGTGCACCGGGTGACGGTCGAGAAGGCCGGGTACTTCGCGTGGGACAAGCTGGTGGAGGCGAAGAGCGGCGGGGGGCCGATCTTGCTGACCGTGGAGCTCGTGCGCGTGCCTGATTGAGAAGAGAGGGGATCACAGGGAGGCGGGGAGATCGGGAGGGAGAAAAGATCCGAGAATTCTCTCTCTTCCTCTCGTCTCCCCGTCCTCCCCGCCTCCCTGTGAATTTCTCTCGGGGATCCCTGGCAAGACTTGGAAAGCGCGAGGCTAGGGCTTCGGGGGCGCGGGCGCGGGCGCGGATCCGGGCGCGGGCGCGGGCGCGGATCCGGGCGCGGGCGCGGATCCGGGCGCGGCCGGGAGCGGCGGCGGGGG
>CAYQYG010000451.1:0-1132 GCA_964421485.1 uncultured Polyangiaceae bacterium
CTGCCGCCGGTCGCCCCGGCGCCGGTCGCCGCGGCGCCGGCCGAGGCCCACGAGCAGCACCCGGCCCCTGCGGCGGCGCCGGCCGCTGGCCAGCGGCGGCGCCAGCGCCCCCGGGCGCCCATCCTCGATCCCTGGGCCGAGGAGTCGCCCCCGGTGCAGCTGCGCGCGCGCGCGGAGGTCGTCACCCAGAGCGGGGACGCGTTCCTGGTCGCCCGGCGCACCACCGCGGGACACGAGGACGACGAGGATGTCGTCACCTCCGCGGGCACTGTCGACCAGACGCTCAGCAAGCGCAGGGCACCTGGAGGGCGCGCGCAGCCGCCGCCTGCCCCGCCGCCGCGGGCGAAGGTCACCGGCAACGAGCCGCCCGGGCACCTCGCGGGCAGCGCGGCGGTCGTGCCCACGAAGAAGGCCGGCGGCGAGGCGCAAGAGCACGGCGGCCAGCCGCAGCGATCGCAGGCCGCGACCGTGCCGGATGTCAGGGCGCCGGGCGGCAGCGTTCCGCCGGCGGCGACAGGCGCCGGGACCTCCGCGACCGTGAAGACCGCGGCGCCCGCGACCACGAAGCCTGCGGCGATCACGCCTCCGTCGGAGGCGCCGGCCGCACCGGCGGCGCCCGCCGCCGGTGCCGCGGCGCTGGCAGCTCTGACGCCCGCTGTTCCCACACCGATCCCCGCCGCTCCGGCGGCGCCGTCCGCGGTGACCGCGCCTGGACCTGGGACTTCATCGCCCACAGCGGTGACCGCTCAGCCCGGTCAGAAGGCGTCGAGCATCGCGCCCGGCGCCGCCCCTGTGGCCCCGAAGGCCATGCGAGCGACGTTGCCCGGTGTGGCCGCGGCGTCGCCGGGTCACGCGATCCCGGCGACCGCGCAGCAGCCCAAGGCGCAGACGGTCGCACCTCAGGCGGCAACGAAGACCGCCGGGGCCACGGAGCCGCCACGGCCGACCGGCGCGCGGACCTCCGTCGTGCCGCCGAAGCCGGGCTCCTCGTCTTCAGCCCCTGCGCTCGCTGCAACACCCACTGCGCCGCCGCCGAAATCCACGGCGCAAGCGCCGACAGCCGCTACGCGACCGACGACAGCCGCTGCGCAGCCGACAACAGCCGCTGCGCAGCCGACAGCTCCTGCCGCGC
>CAYQYG010000451.1:1232-7305 GCA_964421485.1 uncultured Polyangiaceae bacterium
CGCGCAGCCGACAACAGCCGCTGCGCAGCCGACAGCTCCTGCCGCGCAGCCGACAACAGCCGCTGCGCAGCCGACAGCTCCTGCCGCGCAGCCGACGACTCCTGCCGCGCAGCCTGCGCCGACACAGGGCGAAGCGGCCGGGCGCACCTCGGGGGCGGAGATCGCCTCGGGCGCCGTGGACTCGGAGTGGCCGGACACGGAGAAGACGGCCACCGAGGCGCCCGAGGGCGGGCTGCCCTCTGCCTTCCCCTTCCGCGGGAGCGACGTCGCCAAGGTCGACGCCTTCGCGGATCTCCCCGAGGAGATGCAGGACGACCTCGCCCTCGCTGCGCAGGTCGAAGCGCTCTCCGCCGACGAGGAGGTCGCCGGGTTCGGGGCCGCGCTCGTGCTCGAGGGCGAGGCGGCGGTGTGCACCACGATCGTCGACACCCCCATCCACCGCGCCACCTCGGGGACGCTCGTCACCTCGCGCGGATCCCTGGCCGAAGGGGTCCCCCTGCGGGTGGTCGCCGGCCCGCGCGGCGCCAGGGTCGCCGTCTGGGATCAGACCACCATCGACGACGCGCTGCGCACCTGCCCCTGGGTCATCGACGGGCTGCGCGAGGTCGCCGACCGGATGCAGGCCTGCGCCGGCGCCACGATCGGGCCGCTCGGCGACCTGGACGACGCAGCCCTCGTGAGCGTGCTGGAGCGCTTCACGCTGCACAGCCTCCAGCCGGACGAGCAGGTCGTCGCCGAGGGCCACCCCATGCCGGGCCTCGTCATCGTCGGCGGAGGGGCGATCGACATCATCGATCGAGGCGAGGGCGGGGCGCCGCTCACGACGGGCACCCTGAAGCCGGGTGATCTGCTGTTCGCGAGCGCGCTGCTCACGGGCCAGCCCGCGCCGGCCACCGCGCGCGCGACGAGCGCGGGCGCGCTGCTCCTCGTCGGCGAGCACCCGGTCCTCCGGAGCCTCTTCGAGCGCGCGCCGGCGCTGATCGCGATCCTCAACGGCGAGGCCTGAGGAGAGGGCTACCGCCGCGCCGCCGACGTCGAGCGCGACGCGGCCTCTCCCGGCGGCGCCTCGTTCGCGGGAGCGGGCGCGGGCGCGGGGTCGCGCGGCCCGTCGCCGCCCTCGCCCTCGATCTGCCAGACGAGCTCGCTGTTGCCCTGCGCCCCCGCGAAGCGCAGGCCGAACCACTTCGCCGCAGGGGAGATCGTGGGCTGGCCGTCAGCCTTGACGCGCGGGAACCGGATGCGGAACGCGAGCCGCCAGACCGTGTTGTACGGGTAGTAGGTCCGCTCGAGCGCGTTCGGCTTCTTGATCGCGACGATCTCCTCGGGCGCCGTCTCGTTCCCGGTGTCGTCGATGAGCCGCACGATCCACGCGCTGTCCGGCTTCGTGAGGTCGTTGTATTTCCGCTCGCCGCCATAGAGCGCCACGAAGAACTGGTGGCGCAGGCGCGTCTCCTCGAGCGTCTTCTCGAGGAGCTTCTTCCGCTGCTCGATCGTGAGCCGGTAGTCCTGCACGTAGCGGACGACGTAGGCCCAGCGGAAGTCCCAGGACTCGAAGGTCGCCGTGGCGGTCAGGAAATTGTCGAGCTCCGAGAGCGAGATCAGGTGCTCGGTGCGCGTCCACTTGCGGAGGACGTTCTCGTAGTCGGTGGCGACGTACTCGCGCGGCCCCTCGTGGAGGCTCACCGTCTGCGTCACGCAGCCGCCGAGCGCGCCGAACGCCAGCGACGCCGCGAGGACCATCGCGCGGCACCGGACTCGCAGTTTGACAGTCGGGGCTCCGGGTCGCGCTCCACGCGGCGCGCCCTGCGCCCCAAGCCCCAAGATCGCCACGACCCCAGCGTAACCGAGCCGCGGCCCGGCGTGCACGCGCCCCGAAGCGGCCGCCGCGTTTTTCCGCTGCGGGCGACGCCGGGGCGCGCCGCGCGGGCTACGAGGCCTCTCGCGGGCGGGGCTGGCGGTCGACGCGGGCCAGCCGCTCCTCGACCATCAGGTCGGCGACGCGATACGTGGGCGTGAGCGACTTCCGGCTCCGCTCCGCGATCTCGTGGATCGTGTCGTAGATCTTCATCACGCGCGCCCGCGCGCGCTCGGCGTCGTAGCCCTCCACCTCGCTGGCCACGTTGATCAGGCCGCCGGCGTTGATGGCGTAGTCGGGCGCGTAGAGGATGCCGCGCGCGTTGAGGTCGTCGCCGTGGCGGGGCTCGGCGAGCTGGTTGTTCGCGGCGCCGGCGATGATCGGCGCCTTGATGCGCGGCACCGTCGCGTCGTTCAGGGCGGAGCCGAGGGCGCACGGGGCGAGCACGTCGCACTCGACCTCGAAGATCGACTCGAGCGGGACGACGGCGGCGCCGAACTCGCGCTGCGCGCGCTCGGCCTTGAGCGGGTCGACGTCGGCGACCGAGAGGCGCGCGCCGCAGGCGGTGAGCTCCTTGCACAGGTGGTAGCCGACGTGGCCGACGCCCTGCACTGCCACGTGGATGCCGTCGAGCGACCCGCGGCCGAGCCGGATCCGGACGCACGCCTCGATGCCGCGGCGGACGCCGAGCGCGGTGAAGGGGGACGGGTCGCCCGATCCGCCGTGGCTGACGTCGACGCCGCAGACGTGCTTCGTGACCGTGCGGATCACCTCCATGTCCTCGAGGCCGGTGCCCGAGTCCTCGGCGGTGATGTAGTGCCCGCCGAGGTCGTCCACGAACTTGCCGAACGCGAGGAAGAGCGCGGCCCGATCGAAGAGCGTGGTGGGCGGGCGGATGAGCACCGACTTGCCGCCGCCGTGCGGCAGGTCCGCGAGGGCGGCCTTGTACGTCATGCCGCGGGCGAGGCGGAGCGCGTCCACGAGCGCGTCGACCTCCTGCGCGTACGGCAGGAAGCGGCACCCCCCGAGCGCGGGGCCGAGCCGGGTGTCGTGGATCGCCACGATCGCGCGCAGCCCGGTCGCCGCGTCGCGCATCATGTGCACCTCGCCGTAGTCGTAGCTCGCCATCAGCCCGAAGACGTCCACTCGCTCGCTCCTTCCGAATGTCGAACCGCTGTCCCGGCCGCGATATAACAGCGGCGAGCAGCGCGCGTCCACGACGCTCAGCGCCGCGGCGCGTCGTCGGATCCGGTGGGGAAGGTGAAGCCCACGTTGAGGCGCGCGGCGTAGTAGGACTCGACCTCGCCGCGCAGGGGTGTCGCGATCGGGAGCAGCACGCTGAGCGCGGGCTGCACGAGCGGGAGGATGAAGCGCACGCTCGGCGAGATCGCGAACGCGGCGCGCTCGTCGTCGTCGACCTCGGCCGTGAGCTGATACACCTCCCAGAGCTCGAGGCCGAGGCCGACCGATCGGCTCGCGCGGACGCCGAAGTAGAACGCCGCGCGCGCGGCGATGTCGGTGCGGCGCTCGTGGGGCTCGAGGTCGCCCACGACCAGCGACCAGTCGATCCCCTGGCGGAGCTGGAAGATGAACGGCCCCGTGATGTGCCGCATGTCGAACCAGGGTCGGAACGCGAGCGTCATGTCGTTGAAGTAGGCCGCGTCCCAGGGGCGCACGGTGCGCGCGGTGCGGAGGACCTCGCCGCCCTCGCGCCAGATGTCGCGCGGCACGGGCACGACGACCCCGAGGCCGCCGCCCGACGCGAGGCCGCGCACGCTCGACCAGACGCCGCGGCCCCAGAGCTCGGGGCTGCCGAAGAGGACGCCGCGGCCGACGCCGGGCACGGCCGCGGACGCGACGTCGTGCGCGGCGCCGAGGAACCACTTGCGCGGGACGAGGGGCAGCTCGGCCTCGGCGTGGGAGAACCACGCGTACGCGGGCGCCCCGCCGCCGGCGCTGCTCTGCTCCGGCTCGATCCGGGCCGCGGTGTACTCGAACGTGAACGTGAGATCGCGGCGCGTCAGCGCGGGGAGCGTCGGCGGCGCGGGCGCGTCGAAGACCGACTCCTCCTCCTCGGGCAGCGCGACCGGCGGGGGGGGCGGCGCGGCGCCCAGCGCCGCCGCGAGCCGCGCCGCGAGCGCGACCACCGCGGCCGCCGCGAGCGCCGCGACAGCCGGCGCGGCCCTCACGGACCGGACGTGTTCCACGCGCGGGAGGTTACTTCGAGACGAGGCCGAGATCGTTGGCGACCGTCACGTAGATCATCAGGCCGAGCAGCATCACCATGCCGATCGCGTGGATGTGCGCCTCGACCCGCGCGTTGGGCCGCCGCCGCGTGGTGGCCTCGTAGAAGAGGAACATCAGGCGCCCGCCGTCGAGCGCGGGGAACGGGATCAGGTTGAACGCGCCGAGGTAGGCCGAGAGCGCGCCGAGGAACTCGAGGAGCTCGGGCCAGCCGAGCTGCGCGACCTGCGCGGTCTCCTTGATCATCCGGCCCGGGCCGCCGAGCTCGCCCTCGACCTTGCCGGTGATCCAGTGGCCGAGCGACAGGACGAGGTTCTCCACGACCTTGGGCGGCATCTGGATCGACAGGACGGCCGCCTCCTTCACGCTGACGGGCGCGCGGCGGATGTGGGAGCGCACGCCGATCCGGCCCCTGCCGTTGTCGTTCTCCGGCGTGACCGTGACGGCGATGCGCTCGCCGTCGCGCTCGACGACGATCGGGAGCGGCTGCTCGGGGCTCTTCGCGATGAGCTCGGCCATCTTCTCCCAGACCTCGACCGGCGTGCCGCCGACCTCGACGATGCGGTCGCCGTCCTTGATGTCGGCCCTGGCCGCCCGGCTGCCCGAGAGCACGTCGACGTGCGTGGCGCGCGGCGCCCCGGGCTCCTCGGGCACCGGCTTGCCGCCGACCATCAGGCTCGCGAAGAAGAGCACCGAGGCGAAGAAGTAGTTCGCGGCCGGACCGGCGAAGATCGCGCAGATGCGCGCGAGGATCCCGGCGTTCGCGTAGCTGCCCTTGTCGCCCGGATCGACCTCCTCCAGCGGGTTCATCCCGGCGATCTGGACGTACGCCAGGAAGGGGATCATCGCGACCTGGTAGATGGTCGGCCCGTGCCGCTCCGGATCGTGGCGCCACAGCCGCACGCGGATCTTGTCGGCCGCGGTGGTGAACCAGAAGTAGCCGTCCTTCGGGACGATCTTGAAGAAGGTGGGCCCGAAGCCGATCGAGAACCTGGTGACGCGCATCCCGGCGGCGCGCGCGGCGAGGAAGTGACCTCCCTCGTGAACCACCATCAGCAGGGCGAGACCCAGGATCCCGATGAGGTACCAGCCGATCATTTCTTGTGGAGTCTAGCCGGGGTCGTGCGCGACCGCACGCGCGGAAGCGGGCGCGGGAGCTCGGCCTTGCGGGCGCCGGGGGAAGGCGCGGATCAGCCGGCGAAGAAGGAGACGCCGAGGCTGACGAAGGGGATGCCGAGGCGGAGCGTCAATGCGACGTCGTCGTTGAAGTGATAGCGGCCGCCGATCCAGACGGCAGGGTCGACGTACACGTGGCGGTAAAACCCGTCGGTGCGGAGCACGAGGCCGAGATCGGCGAACGCGCTCCACTTGTCGTTGAAGAAGAAGTTCCACTGCATCGTGACCGGCGTCCAGATGCGGAAGTCCTCGCGATAGCTGCAGTAGTGGCAGTTCGTGAAATCGATCCCGAAGGAGATCCCGACCGTGTTGTTGATGCTGGGGATGAAGGCCGGATCGCCGAGCTCGATCGTCGCCCGGAAGCCCGCGCCGAACTCGGGATCGCCGCCGAACGCGCGGTACCTCCCCCTGTAGCCCGCGTAGTGATAGCGGTAGAAGATGAAGTTCGCGTGCGGCTCGAGCTCGACCGTATAGTCGGGGTGATCGTTCGGGTTCTTGATGCTCGCCTTCGCCTCGGGCGCGAGCGCCAGGACGGCCGCCGCGGCGAGGGAGAGGCTCACGAGGAGTTTGAGCGCCTTCATGTCCACTACACCTACCAAAGGTCGCGAGGCGAAGGGAAGAAAGCACGCGGCAGAGCAGGATCCTCCCGACTCGGTCGGAGCCGGCGTCGCACATGCTCGCATCCCTCGCCGCGTCCGGCGAGCCGGGCCGCGCAGGCCCCCTCACGCGCGCGCGGCGCGCTGGAGCGCGCTCGGCCTCCTCGCCGCCGCGGCGCTCGCCTGCGGCCCGACCATCGTC
>CAYQYG010000452.1:0-7304 GCA_964421485.1 uncultured Polyangiaceae bacterium
CATCCGCGTCGTTGGCTCGCTGCGACGTACATTTGTACGCCTCACTCGCCTGCCTGGCGGCTGAGCCCGTATCACACGCGGCTGAGCACCGCTCTAGTACCGGTACTGCCAGAGCAGGTCGAGGATGCCGGAGCTCGTCTGGGCGCCGCCGACGCCGACCGTGCCGCGCAGCGACCAGTTCCGGTGGAACCGCCAGTCCACGCTCAGCTCGGTGCGGCCGGAGCGCGACGCCCCCGCGGCGCCGCCCGCGGTCCCGCTCGGCGAGGTGGTCGTGGAGGCGGTGGCGCCGGTCGCGGGCGCGCCCTCGTAGCTCGCGAGCGCGGTGAGGTCGTCGTCGAGCTCGTAGACGATGCTCGTGCGGAGGGCGCCCTCGGAGGTCGTGCCGAAGCGCGTCGACAGGCCGCGGAGCGGCGTGATGCCGTTCAGGATCGCGTTGAACTGCGCCGAGGCGAGCTCGCCGCCGACGCCCACCGCGACGCCGCCTGCCGCCTGCCGCGCGGTGGCGTCGGCGCT
Organism: uncultured Polyangiaceae bacterium; assembly: GCA_964421485.1. Classification (GTDB taxonomy): domain Bacteria; phylum Myxococcota_A; class Polyangia; order Polyangiales; family Polyangiaceae; genus CAYQYG01. The sequence continues at coordinate 514 of CAYQYG010000452.1, forward strand.
GGATCCGGCGCCGCCCTGGGCCGCGTCGGCGTCCAAGAGCAGGCGCGCGAGGATGTCCTTCTGCGACAGCGGCGGGTTCGCGCGGAAGCGCAGCTTCTCGTCGGTGATCGGCTTGAGCAGGCCCACGTAGTCCACGAAGATCCGCGTGCCGTCGGGCGCGTCCCAGTGCGCGGTCGCGTTGAGGTAGGGGTTCGACGCCTCCTCCCGGCGCAGGCGGATCAGGCCGCGCTCGATCTCGAAGGACTTGCCGAAGACCTCGATCTCGCCGCGCGCGAGCAGGAGGTCGCCCGACACGCGGGCCTCGTCCGTGAGCACCACGCGGGGCGGCGCGTCGGCGCTGCTCGTGACGTGCAGCTTGAGGCCGGATCCCTCGACCTCGACCTCGCCGAGCTCGAACGTGAGCGCATAGCGGAGCGCGTCGGGCGCGCGGCGCTCCGCCGGCGGGCCGAGAGGGTGCGAGACGCCGACGTCGGGGTTGTCGTCGAGCGGCTGCACGTTCCGGGCGCTGGTCGCGGGGAGCTTCACGTGCAGCGTGGGGACCTTGATCAGGAACGAGAGCTCGCCCTCGCGCTTCTCGGCGGTGAACGCGACGTCGCCCCACGCGCTCCCGAGCGGCACGCCCTCCAGCGTGAGCGGGACCTCCTCGCCCTTCTTGATCGAGAGCTCGCCGGCGCCGTCGAGCAGCGCGAGGCCGTCGAGGCGCGCGAGCGCCCAGCCGCGCAGCCGGCCGCTCACGCCGGCGGCGCTGATGTCGTCGAAGCGCACGACGCCCTGCTCGGCCGTGATGCGCGCGGTCGCGTCGCGCAGCTCCTGCCCGAGCTCGGGGATGTGCACGAGGCCGCCCGTGATCGACATGTCCGCGTTGACCTCGCCGGCCGCGCCCTCGCCGGCGCGCAGCCAGCCGATCCGGAGGCGGCCGTCGAGGTAGCCGTCGAGCTTGCTGAGCGCGCCGGCGGTGAGCGGCTGCAGCGCGGCCAGCCGGAAGCGCTGCGCGAAGGCGGACAGGTCCGCGGTCCGGCCGCCGTCGATCTCGGGCACGAGGCCGTCGCGCCAGCGCACGCCGGCGTAGGCCGTGGCCTCGAGCACGCCGCCGTCCTGGGCCTCGAGCCGCACCCGCGCGAGCGCGGTGTCTGCCGAGGCGTCGCCCTGGCGCTGCGGCTCGATGCGCACCGAGAGCCCGCCGCGCTCGAAGAAGAGGTCGTCGCCGATCTTGAGGTCGGGCAGGTCGAGCGCGGCGGTGAGCGTCGGCGCGACGCCGAGGCCGCTCATCGCGACGACGCCGGTCACGTGGCCGGCGACGCCGCTCTCCTCGAGCAACGGCAGCTCGCCGAGCGGGACCTCGGTGAGCCTGGCGTGGAAGCCGCCGCTCCACCGCGGCTTGCCGGGCGGGGGGGCGTCGCCGAGCAGCACGCCGAGCGCGGCGCTGGCCTCGGCGGTGACGGTGGCGATCTCGCGGCTGCCCTTGGAGACGTGGGCGTCGAGCGTGGCCCGCTCGCTGTCGTACGTGACGAGCGCGTCGATGTCGGCGGGGAAGGCGAGCGCGGCGGGATCGTGGCCGCCGACGTAGGTCACGCCGAAGCCGCGGGCGCGGATCGCGAGGAAGGGAGCAGCGAGCGTGCCGTCGCCGTAGGCGTCGATCCGGACCTCGCCCGCGATCGGGGGCAGGAAGCGGTGCGCGAACGTGGGGAGCGTGCGGAGCGAGCTCACCGCGCGGCGCGGGATCGCGAGGTGCCCCGCGATGCGGGAGGCGCGCAGGCTCTCCCAGCGCCGCTCGGGGTGATCGGCGAGCGTGATCAGATCGAGGTCGATCGACGCGGACAGGTCGCCGAGCAGCTCGCCGTCGAACAGGGTGAGCGTCGCCTCGGCCTTGCCCGTCGCGCCGTCGAGGGAGCCCTTGAGCTGGGCGTCGATCGAGCGCGACTCCCAGGCCGGGTGCTCGTCGCCGAGGCCCTGCGGGCCCGCCAGCGTGAGGCCGCGCGTGCGCGCGACGAGGCCGCGCACCGAGGGGAACCGCTCGCCGGGCGCGCGCGCCACGCCGAAGCGCGTGGTCAGCTTGCCGCGCACGTCGCTCAGGAAGACGCTGATCGCCGGCGAGAGCCGCGCGAGGCAGCCGAGGTCCCAGTCCTCCGCCGCGACCTCGGCCGAGCCGGTGAGGGACGTCCACGTCGCGGCCCTGAGGAGCGGACCGCTCAGCGTCCCCTCGCCGCGCGAGACCCGCACGCTGGCGATCGTGCCCTCGCAGCGGTCGGCAGGGCCGGAGAGGGCTGAGTCGGGCTTGGCCACGAGGCGCACGAGGCCGTCGGCCTGCAGGTGATCGTCCTGGATCGTGGCGGCGAGGTGCGCGGACACGCCGGTGAGGAGCGAGAGCTCGCCCTCCTCGAGCTCGAGCAGGACCCGGCCGGTCCGGCCGCGCTTGCCGCGCTCGATCGCGACGTCGACGTTCGCGATCCCGCGCACCCGGTGCGGCAGGCCGAGCATCTGCGCGACCTTGTCGAGGTTCACGCCCTCGCCGCGGAGCGAGCCGGAGACGTCGTCGCCGCTCACCTCGAGCGTGCCCTCGAGCGCGCCCACGTCGCGGCCGGAGATCCTGAGGCCCTCGATCGCGACCCCGCCCCGCGCGGGGCTCACCCGGGCGATCGTGCCGGAGAGCGCCTGCCCCTCGCGCCGGACCGTGAGCTCCACGCCCTGGAGCTCGCCCTTCGCGGCCGACAGCCGCGCGGACGCGTCGACCGAGTCGTCGCCGTCGGACAGCTTCGCGCGGATCGACGGCGCCGCGAGCTCGCCCTTCGCCTCGGCCCGGACCGCCTCGAAGGAGTAGCCGCCGGCCGTCATGTCCTGCCCCTCGAGGCGGGCGTCGACCTGGAGCGCGCCGAGCGGGCCGGAGAGGCGCCCCTCGATCCGGCCGCCCCCGAGCGCCGCGGCGCCGCCCACCTTGAGCCCGGCCACCGCCCCGCCGATCCGGGCGTCGAGCTCGCCCCGGCGGACCGTGCCCTCGACGCGCACGCGGGCCCTGCCGTCGACGCGCGTGCCGCCCTTGTGGATCCGCGCGGCGAGGCGCGGCGCCCCCGCGATCGAGGGCACCTCGCCGCGCGCGACGAAGCGGACCGCCCCGCCGGGGAGCAGCGCGAAGGCCCCTTCGACCGGCATCCCGGGCTCGTGCAGCGATGTCGTCCCGGAGAGCTCGCCGCGGTCGTAGACGAGGTGCACGTCCGCGGCGGGGACCGGCTCGCCGAGCAGCGCGGTCGGCTCGGTGCGCGCGTCGACGATGAGCCGCGGCGCGCCGCCGAGCTCCGCGCGGATCCGGCCCTCCGCCGTGATCGTGGGGGCGGCGCCGCCCTGCCCGCGCGGGCTCGCGATCGGGGCTCCGGCGCGCGCCGCTGAACCCTCCGCCTCGAGCCCCGGCAGCGCCACCCCGACGACGCGCGGATCGACCTCGCGGGCGCTCACGTCGGCCTCGAAGCGCACGGGCCCCGCCGCGTCGAGCCGGCCCTCGAAGGCCACGCTGCCCGCCGCGACCGCGTCGCGCGCCGCGCCCGCCGGCAGGGCGGCGATCGCGCCCGAGACGTCGAACGTGGGCGCGTCGCCGTCGAGCTCGATCCGGACGGAGACCGGCTCGGCGATCGGGTGCCCCGGGATCAGCGTGGCGAGCTCCGCGGGCGTCGCCCGGGGCAGGCTCGCGCTGGCCGTGATGTGGCCGCCGTCCATCACGCCGCGCGCGGTCACGCCGGCCGCGCCGATCTCGCCGGCGAAGCTCGTCCACATCAGCGTCCGCTGGCCTGCGCGCAGGTGGTAGTTCGCGCTGCCGGCCGCGCGCGCGGGCAGGAACGCGCGATCGACGAGGCCCGTCTGGTCGACGTCGACCGCGACGCCCTCGGGGCCCACGTGGACCGAGCCGACCAGGCGGCTCACGTCGGCGTCGAGCGCGCGCGGCGGCGCGACGAGCCCGTGCACCCAGCCGCGCCCGATCTCGATGCGCGAGAGCGCGACGCGGACCGGGCGCGGGGGCGCCTTCGGCTTCGAGGGAGGCTTCGAGGACGGCTTCGACGGGCGCAGCGTGAACGTGTCGCCGATCGTCACGCCGCCCGTCGGGGAGGCCTCCACGAGCACGTCCGCGTGCTCGATCCGGATGTAGGGGATCTCGATGCGCAGCTCACCCTCGCCGAAGAGCCCGTCGTGGAGCATGCGGAGCACGTCGGCGCGCGCCTCGATGCCGCTCGCGCGGATCACCTGACCGTCGCGGGGATCGACCGCGACGGCCGCGCGGATCCGCACCGACGTGAGGCTGAGCTCGTCGATCTCGTCCGAGATGATCTTCCCCTGGAAGAGCGAGCCGAGCAGGTCGTTCGTGAGGCCGCGCGCGACGCGCCGCGCGGCGGCGGTGTCGAGGTGGAGCGCGATCGCCCCGGCCGCGGCGATGAGGAAGACCCCGGCGAGGCCCAGCGCGGCGGCCGCGCCCGCGAGCGCGCGGCGAGCGCGGCCCGGGGGGGCGGGGCGCGCGGGCTGTGGGTCCGCCGTGGCCGTCACTGGCGGCTAGCTTAGTACGCGGCGCCGTGGAGCGCGATTCAGCTCCCCACGCGGGGACTCGGACGAGAGAGGGCGAGAAGCGAAGAGAGAGATTTACAGGGAGGCGGAGGGGGCGGAGAGAGCGCGCTGAAGTTCTTTCTGTCCTCGCCGGTTTGACGCTCGGGGCTCCGGGTTCCCGGCAAGATCTCGACGCGCGGCGCTAGGCCGGGAGCCGCTCCAGCTCGCGGAAGATCTGACCGAGCTCGGGCTTCGCCCGGAGCGGCGCGCAGAAGCGGCTCGCCAGGTGCAAGAGCTCGCCCTCGAGCTGGTCCGCGCGCCGGCCCATCTCGGCGATGCGCCCCTGCGACTCGTACCGCCGCGCCTCGAGCTCCCTGTCGAGCCCCTCGAGCCGGCTACGGAGCTCCTTGATCTGCTCGTTCACCTCGGCGACCTCGCGCTCGCGCCCCGCGGCCTCGCCGTCGGCTTCCTGCTCGGCCTTGCGGGCGTCGAACCAGCGATCGATGAGGTCGGCCATTCGCCGGTAGCTCGCCGCGAGCTCGCGGTAGGGCTCGCTGAAGCCGGAGCGGCCCTCCCAGAGCATCACGTCCCTGTGCGCCGCGACCACCTCCGGCGGGAACGACTGCACCGCGGCCGTGAGCGGCCCGACCTTCGCGCGGAACGTGCGCGCCTCCTCGCGCGTGTTCGACGCGTCCGCGGTGAGCTCGTCCATCGCGCGGCCGATCTGCATCCGGCCCTCGCGGCCCTCGCGCTCCACGACCTCGAGCCGCTGCTGCTCGTCGAGCGCGCGCGCCCGGAGCTCGCCGAGCTCGCGCACGTGGGACCTGAGCGTCTCGAGCATGCGCGCGAGGTCCGCGGGCGGGCCGCCGGGGAAGCCGCGGGCGAGCATGCGCTCGAAGATCCCGGACCGGCTCACCCACGGATCGCGCCCGATGCTCGGCGGCGCGCCGAAGGCCTCGGGCGGCGGCGCGACCTCGGGCTCGGGCGGCAGCGCGACGCCCGCGGCCGCCGCGATCTCGGCGACCTCGGCGAGCACGCGGTGCGCGTCGATCGGCCGCTCCGCCGGGTCCTTCGCGAGCAGCGCGGCGATCAGCCGGTCGAGCGCGGCGGGCGCGTCCGGGATGACGTCCCGGAGGCGCGGCGCGGGCTCCTTCGCGTGCTTCAGGATCCAGGCGCCCGGATCGCTCGCCTCGAACGGGAGCCGCTGCGTCATCATCTCGAACATGATCACGCCGAGCGCGTAGAGGTCCGCGGCGGGCCCGGCGTCGATCGACGTCGCGCGCTCCGGGGCCATGTACTGCGGCGTCCCGAAGATGTCGCCCATGTTGGTGAGGCGCGCGTCCTGCGCGCAGCGCGCGATCCCGAAGTCGAGGAGCTTGACCCGGTCGCCCCTGAGCAGGAACACGTTCTCGGGCTTGAGATCGCGGTGGATGACGTCGAAGTCGTGGGCGCGCGCGAGCGCGCGGGCCATCTGCGACCAGATCGGCAGCGCGCGCGCGAGCGGCACGGGGCCGCGCTCGATCACGCCGGCGAGCGTCGAGCCCTCGAGCAGCTCCATGACCAGGAACGGCGCGCCGTCGTCGGTGTCGCCCTGATCGAAGATCTCGATGATGTTCGGGTGCGCGATGCGCTGCGAGTGCTTCGCCTCACGCCGGAAGCGCTCGCGCGTGGTCGGGTCCTGCGCGAGCTGCACGTTGAGGACCTTGATCGCGAAGGGCCGGTCGACGAGCTTGTGGTGCGCCCGGTACACGGTCGCCATCCCGCCGATGCCGAGCGTCTCCTGGATCACGTAGCGGCCGGCGATGGTGGTGCCGATCCGCGGGTCGGCCTCCGAGACGAGCGTGGCGCCGTCGATGAAGCAGAACGACGTCTCCGCGGGGTAGCGCTGGTGGCACTGCGGGCAGGTCTTCATGGGGCGCGCCGGATGGGCAGGCTAACCCAGGTGGCCCGCCCCGGCAGCGGTCAAACGTCGGAGGGTGAGCAGGACGGCCGGGCGGCTCACGTCGCGGAGCCGCGGCGGGCGCGCGCGAGCAGCTCGTGCGGGAGGAGCTGGCCCTCGAGGGCGTCGTCGAGCTCGTCGCCGCTGTACTGCCGCACGCCGGAGCGGGGCGAGTCGCCGCTGGACCCCGGGGGCGGCAGCGGGGCCGGCGCGCTGCGGCTCGGCATCGTCGGCGGCGACGGGGTCATGGCTCGCGCCAGCGGGGGCCGGCGGACGCTGGGCGGCGGGGGCGCGGCGGAGGCCGGCGCGGGCGCGAGCGGCGGCACACACA
>CAYQYG010000453.1:0-7268 GCA_964421485.1 uncultured Polyangiaceae bacterium
CTACACGGCGCGCGGCGCGACCGGCGCGACCGGCGCGACCGGCGCGGCCGCGGGGGCCTCGGCCTCCGCCGCAGCAGACGGCGGCGGCGCGCCGAGCCCGGCGCGCTTCATCACCTCGGGCGGGCACTTCGCGCCGACGTAGAAGGGCTCGCCGCGCTCCTTCATGTCGTACGCCGCGCCGATCGTGCGGAGCAGCGGCCCCGCGAGCGCGATGTACGGGAAGACGCGCTTGCCGGTGACGAACTCCAGCTCGTCGACGACCTTCTTGTCTGCGGGCGCGGCCATCGCGACGAGGATCCGGTCGTCGCGCACGAGCACCGGCAGGAGCTTGTGCTTCATCGCGATCTCGCGCGGCAGCACCGAGAGATCGCTCAGCTTGATGCAGACCTGGTTCAGGTCGATGCCGGGCACGCCGCTCTGCTCCGAGAGGGCCTTGAGCGCCGCGACCTCCGAGACGGTGCCGCTCTCGATGAGCCCCGTGGCGAGCGGCACGCCCTTGGCGCGCGCGTCCGCGATGGCCTGATCGAGCTGCGGCTGGGTGACTGCACGCTGCTGCAGCAGGATGCGTCCGAGCGGCTTTTTGTTAGGGTCTTGCGTCATCCGCGGGCTGCGACAGAGGCTAATGGACGCGCGCCCGTCCAGCAAGCCGTCACGCGGCCGGATCGCCGCCTTCCAGCCATCGCCGCGCGAACGCCGCGTAGGCGCCCGCCGCGATCGCGTCGCGCGCCTCCCGCACGAGCCGGCCGTACAGGTGCAGGTTGTGCTCCGTCAGCAGCCGGAGCACGAGGATCTCGCCGGCGAGGTACAGGTGGCGCAGGTAGGCGCGGGTGTAGCCCCCGGCGCAGGCCGGGCACGCGCATCCGGGATCCAGGGGCGAGAGGTCGTCCTTGTAGCGCGCCTGCTTGATCACGATGCGCCCCCCCTGGAGGAGCGCCTGCCCGTTGCGCGCGTTCCGCGTCGGCAGCACGCAGTCGAACATGTCGACGCCCGCGCCGATCGCGCGGACGAGGTCCGCGGGCGTGCCCACGCCCATCAGGTATCGCGGGCGCGCGGGGTCGAGGCGCGGCGCGACCTCGGCGAGGACCTCGTGCATCCGCTCGATCGGCTCGCCGACGGAGAAGCCGCCCAGCGCCAGGCCGTCGAAGGGCAGCGCCCCGAGCTCGTCGGCGTGCGCCGCGCGCAGCGCCGGGTCGGTCCCGCCCTGCACGATGCCGAAGAGCGCCTGCTCGGGCCGCTTCGCCGCGAGGCAGCGGCGCCCCCACGCGGTCGTGAGCCGGCACGCCCGCTCCACCTCGGCGCGCGGCGCGTCCCCGGGCGGGCACACGTCGAGCTGCATCGCGATGTCGGCGCCGAGCAGCCCCTGCACCTCCATCGCCACCTCCGGCGACAGCGCCTTCCTGGCCCCGTCGAGGTGCGATCGGAACACGAACCCGTCCTCGTCCTGCGTGCGCCGCTCCGCGAGCGAGAAGGCCTGGAACCCGCCGGAGTCGGTGAGCATCGCGTGCGGCCAGCGCGCGAACGCGTGCAGCCCGCCCGCGCGCGCGACGAGCTCGGGGCCCGGGCGCAGCCACAGGTGGTACGTGTTTCCGAGCACGATGCGCGCGCCCGTCGCGGCGACCTCCGCCGGCGTGAGCGTCTTGACGCTCCCCTGCGTACCCACCGGCATGAACGTCGGCGTGGGGACCTCCCCGTGCGGCGTCGTGAGCACGCCCGCGCGCGCGTCGCCGTCTCGCGCGATCTCGCGGTAGGAGAAGCCGGGCGTGGGGGTCATGGCGCGCGCTCGCCCAGGATCAGCATGGCATCTCCGTACGAATAGAACCGGTAGCGCCCCTCGATCGCGGCCCGGTACGCCGCGCGCGCGCGCTCCTCGCCGGCGAAGGCGAAGACCAGCGCGAGCAGCGTGGACCGCGGCAGGTGGAAGTTGGTCATGAGGCCGTCGACGATACTGAACCGGTAGCCCGGCTGGATCAGGAGCCGCGTCTCCCCGGCCGAGGCGAGGACGTACCCTGGCCGCGCGGGGTCCGCGGCGCTCTCGAGCGCGCGCACCGCCGTCGTGCCGACCGCGAGCACCTGGGCCCCGCGCGCCCGCGCGCGCGCGATCGCCTCCGCGGTCGCGGCCGGCACCGCGTAGGCCTCCTCGTGCATCGGGTGGTCGTCCAGATCAAGGGCCGTCACCGGCTGGAACGTCCCGAGCCCCACGTGCAGCGTGACGCGCGCGATCTCCACGCCGCGCGCCTCGAGCCTCTCCAGCAGCGCCCGCGAGAGGTGCAGCCCCGCGGTGGGCGCGGCGACCGCGCCCGGCTCCCGGGCGAAGATCGTCTGGTACCGCTCCCTGTCGGTCGCGTCGTCCTCGCGCCCGAGGTAATGCGGCAGCGGCACGTGCCCGCGCGCCTCGATCGCCTCGGCGATCGGCATCCCCGCCGGCGAGCGGAGCTCCACGTCGAGCAGCCCGCCCTCCCCGCGCCCGATCACCCGCGCCGCGAGCGCCCCGTCGCGATCGAAGGCGATCTCGGCGCCCGGCCGCAGCGGCTTCGACGCGCGCCCCATCGCGCGCCACCGCTCCGCCCCCGAACCCTCGCCCGCGGAGAGCCTCCGCAGCAGCAGGAGCTCCACCGCGCCGCCCGTCGCCGCCTTCCAGCCGAGCAGCCTCGCCGGCACCACGCGCGTGTCGTTCACGACCAGCAGCGCGCCCTCGGGCACGTGCCGGTCGAGGTCCCGCACCGCCGCGTGGCCGACGTCCCCGGGCGCGAGGCCGCGATCGACGACCAGCAGCCGCGCGCCGTCGCGCTCCTCGGCGGGGCGCGACGCGATGAGCTCCTCGGGCAGCTCGTAGTCGAGCAGATCGCGGCGCACGCCGCGCTACTAGCACGTCGCCGGGGAAACCGTCCTCGCCTTGGACCGGAGGTAGCTGCAGAGCTCGCCCACCTTGTACGGCTTCGGGACGAAGCCCACCGCGCCGCAGTCGGCGCGCTCGACCTGCCGCGCCGAGAGGTGGTACGCGCTCGAGAGCACGACCCGCACGTTGGGGAACGAGCCGCGGATCTGCCGCGCGAGATCGAGCCCGTTCAGGCCGGGGATCATGAGGTCGATCATCGCCACGTCCGCGGAGGGAGGCGAGGCGAGGATCTCCATCGCGCCCTCGGTCGAGATGGCGAACGCGACATCGAAGCCCTCGACCGTGAGCCCGGCGGAGAGCGCGCGGCGCTGGCTCTCCTCGGCATCGACAATCAGCACTCGAGCCATTCCGGACCTCCCACGGCGATTCTCGCCGGCAGCGCCCAAGCAACATCCGATCCACGCCTGAAAATTTGCTGTTCCTCGGCAAGATCAAGGACCTGCATCCGGCGCCCCTACCCGGACGGCGTTGCAGGACGGAATCCCTCCTCGGCTGGTCGATTTCAGAAATGAAATGCGACCAGTGCCAAGGCCGCGGTGCCGATCCGGGGCGTGCCGGCTCAGCTCGCGGGCGGGTACGTGATGGACAGCCGGGTCATCTTTCGCCAGAGCGTGGTCGGGCTGATGTCGAGCACCTCGGCGGCGCGCTCGCGGCTCCCGTCGCACTCGCGCAGCGCGGCCTCGATCGCCTGCCGCTCGGCCGCGTAGACCACGTCCTCCAGCGTGCGGCCGCCGCCCTCGGCGCGGCTCTTCGGCTGCACGGCCACGGGCAGGACGTCGTCGACGCTGATCACGCCGCCGCCCGACAGGGCCACGGCCTGCTCCACCATGTTCTCGAGCTCGCGGATGTTGCCGGGGAAGTCGTACTGCGTGAGCGCCTCGACGACGCCGTCGCCGGCGCGCGCGCGGCAGCTCATCTTGCGATTGTACTTGTCGAGGAAGAACTCGAAGAGCGCCGGGATGTCCTCGCGCCGCGCGCGCAGCGGGGGCAGCACGAAGCGCGCGACGTTCAGCCGGTAGTAGAGGTCCTGCCGGAAGCGCTTCTCCGCGACGGCCGTGAGCAGCTCCTGGTTGGTCGCGGCGATGATCCGCACGTCGACGTGGATCGGCTTGTTCTCGCCGACCCGCCGGATCTCGTTCTCCTGGATCGCGCGGAGCAGCTTCGCCTGGAAGGTGAGCGGCGTCTCGGCGATCTCGTCGAAGAAGAACGTGCCGCCGTCGGCCTCCTCGAACAGGCCCTTCCTCGCGGAGACCGCGCCGGTGAAGGAGCCGCGGGCGTGTCCGAAGAGCTCGCTCTCCAGCAGGGTCTCGCTGATCGCGGCGCAGTTGACCGGCACGAAGGGGCGGTTCGCGCGCTTCGAGTTCGCGTGGATCGCCTTCGCGACGAGCTCCTTGCCGGTGCCGCTCTCGCCGGTGATCAGCACCGTCGCGTCCGTCGGGGCGACCTTCACGATGCGGCCCAGCACCTCGCGGATCGCCTGCGAGCGGCCGACGATGTTCTCGAAGCGGTAGCGCTCCTTGAACTCGCTCGCGAGCAGCTGCACCTCGCCGGTGAGCTTGCGGTTCTGGATCGCGCGCTCGACCTTGACGAGGATCTCCTGGTTCAGGCGGCTCTTCTCGATATAGTCGAACGCGCCGAGGCGCATCGCCTCGACGGCGCTCTCGATGGTCGCGTACGCGGTCATCACGATGACCTCGGTCATCGGATGCGACTCCTTCACCGCCCGCAGCACCGAGAAGCCGTCGACGTTGCCCATGCGGAGGTCCGTGAGCACCACGTCGTAGGCGCCCTTGGCGCCGAGGTCGGCGCCCTCGTTGCCGCTCCCCGCCTCGTCCACCTCGTACCCGGCCCCGCGCAGCAGGATCGCGAGGAGGGTCCGAATGTTCGTCTGGTCATCGACGATGAGAATCTTCGACATCGGGATCCCCCTGCCGCCTCCCTCGCACCCCTCTCAGACGCCGAGCTGCTGCGCCAGGTAGGCCTGCTCGCCCAGCTTCTCGATCAGGCCGAGCTGGGTCTCCAGCCAGTCGATGTGCTGCTCCTCGGAGGCGAGGATGCCGGCGAGCAGATCCTCGCTCGTCCGGTCGCCCTTGTCGCGGCAGAGCGCGATCGCCGCCGAGAGCCGCTTGACCGCCCGGTACTCGAGCTCGAGGTCGGCGCGGATCTGCTCGGGCACGCTCTGGCCGACGTGCAGCGGATCGAGCCGCTGGAGGTTGGGCAGGCCCTCGAGGAACAGGATCCGGTCGATGATCACGTCGGCGTGCTTCATCTCGTCGATCGACTCGGCGCGCGCCTGCGCCGCGAGCGTCGCGAAGCCCCAGCTCTTGCACATCTTCGAGTGCAGGAAATACTGGTTGATCGCGACGAGCTCGGCCGCGAGCACGTCGTTCAGCGCGTCAACGACCTCTTTCACACCCTTCATTAGCCCTCGTCTCCTGGCGAGCTCCTGGAGGCTCCCGGCGGGAGCGCCGGGAGCCCGGAAGCGGCGCGGCCGCTCTCTCTACCTACTCTACGACTGGTAGGGCGGACCGGACCGGCGGGGAGACGCTACCCCAAACCGCGGGCTCCGGGAGGAAAGCAGGAACGAAAAATGCGCCTGCCGGACGGCCGCGCGCGGGGAGCGCCCGGACCTGGAACCCCTGGCCGCGGGTCACGCCGCAGTGGGCGTCCGGACCAGATCGAGCGAACGCCTGGAGGTCCGGTCCGCTTCGGGGGCAGCCGACGTGCTCACGAGCGTCGCGATGGTCGGGCGGCACGAGCCGCAGCGTGTGCCGGCCCCGGTGCACTGCATCACCTCGGGCACGGAGCGCGCGCCGCCGGCGATGGCTTCCCGGATCTCGCAGTCGGATACGCCCATGCAGAGGCAGATGTACATCGCCCTCGGCTCCCAGCCCGTTGAAGTTGAATATAGCTTTCAATATCTGGCCGTCAAGCCGTCCCAGCCGCTCGGAGCGACCTCGCCGCCCGGCTCCGGCTTCCGGACCGGGCGGCCTGGGGCGGGCGGTCACATGGCGAGGCCGCCGTCCACGTCGATGCAGCGGCCGTTGAAGTACTCGCACTCGATCACGAAGCGGACCGCGAGCCAGATGTCCTCCGGCACGCCGATGCGGCCGACGGGGATCATGCCGACGAGCGCGTCGCGGGCCTTCTGGTTCATGCCCTGGGTCATCGGGGTCTCGATCATGCCGGGGGCGACGGCGCCGACGCGGATGCCGAAGGGCGCGAACTCGAGCGCCCAGGTCTTGGTGTTCGCGGCGAGCGCGGCCTTCGCGGCGGTGTAGTTCGACTGACCGCGGTTGCCGTGGCGCGCGATGGAGCTGATGTTCACGATCACGCCCTTCGTCCCGGTCTCGACCATGCGCGCGACGACGTCGCGGGCGACGAAGGTGGCGCCGGTGAGGTTCACGTCGATGACGGCCTGCCACTGCGCGGCGCTGAGCTTCGTGATCGCGCCCGTCTGGCGGTCCTTCTTGACGAGCAGGCCGTCGCGGAGGATGCCCGCGTTGTTGACGAGCCCGTTCAGGCCGCCCATCGCGTCGTGGGCCCACGCGACGAGCTCGCCGACGTCGGCCTCGGAGGCGACGTTCAGCGCGCGCGTGTGGATCTTGCCGCGGAGGCCCTTGCCCTCCTCGGCGAGCGAGGCGAGGCCCTCGAGGTTCACGTCGCCCGCGGCGACCTGGCCTCCGGCCTCGGCGAGCCGGAGCGCGTAGTGGCGGCCCAGGCCCTGGGCGCCGCCGGTGACGATGAACTTGGTGTCTTCGAGTCGCATCCTTCTTCTCTCCTGCGCCGGACCGCCCCCCCGACCCGGGCGCGCGGGGTCTAGCACACACGGCGCCCGGGGATCCGCGCTTGCGCGCGTGCTCCGGGATGGCTATCCAGCCCCCATGAGGTCGTTCGCGCTCGCCGCTGCCCTGGTGCTCTGCGGCCTGTCGCTGGCGCCGGCCTGCAGCGACCCGCCCCCGCCGATCCCGGCGTCCTCCGATCCCGAGGGCAAGGACCTGGTGAAGGGCGCGATCGTCGCCGCGGCCGAGAAGAGCGGCGGGATCCGCATCTACAAGATCGTGCACGTCGACGACTACCCGCCGCCGATCGGGTGGGAGCTGCACATGATCGCGTACGACCCGAAGGTCCAGACCTTCGAGGAGGCGGCGCGCGTGCGCAAGCGCGGCGAGACGAAGATCGCCCTCGATTACGTGAACGTGCAGCTCGCGAGCTTCCTCCCGCGGGACCACCGCGTGGTCGGGATCGAGCCGGTCACGGACGAGGAGATGGCTCCCTACCTCCGCGCGCGCGACACCCGGCGGCGGTAGGGCGGCTTGGAGCGGTGCTCATCTGCGCGCGCTACGGGCTCATCCGCGTCGTTGGCTCGTTG
>CAYQYG010000454.1:0-7256 GCA_964421485.1 uncultured Polyangiaceae bacterium
CGAGCGCCGCGAGCGCCGCCGCGACCCAGGGGCACCTCCGGCCGCGCCCCCGAACCCCAGGCCTTCCAGAGAGCACCATGCGCGCGAACGATACACGAGCCCGCGCCCCGATCCGGGCGGCAAATCGCTGCCGGATCCGGAGCGCTCCGTGATAGTCCGGGATCATGCGCGGCGCGGACGAGCCGGGGTTCGAGGCGCAGGGCGCGCCACGTGGAGCGCTCGAGCGCGGACCGCGGGGCGAGGCGGTCCGCGCCGCCGCGCTGGGATCCATCGCCTTCGCGCTCGCCGCCTGCGCCGGCGACGGCGACGGCGACTATTTCGGCGCGAGCCGCCGCGTCGGCAAGGACGCCTCGACGATCTACGTCAACAACGGCAACGAGCCCGAGTACCTCGACCCGGGCAAGTCGCACGACACGGGCAGCGGCGCCCTGATCGTACAGATGTTCGAGGGCCTCACCGCGTACGCGCACGGCGATCTCCACGCGGTCCAGGGCGTCGCGACGCGCTGGGAGCGCAGCGACGACAACCGCGTCTTCCGCTTCCACCTCCGCCCCGAGGCGCGCTGGTCCGACGGCCGCCCCGTGACCGCGCACGACTTCGAGTACTCGTGGAAGCGCGCCCTCCGCCCGTCCGTGGGCTCGCTCTCCGCGACCAACCTCCACGTGCTCAGGAACGGCGAGCTCTTCAACCTCGGCAAGCTCAAGGCCCTGCGCTCGGACGTCGCGCCTCGCCTCGCGCCCCGCCCCGACGCGCTCCCTCCGACGCCGCGCCCCACCCTCGCGAGGGGCTCCTTCGTGGTCGTGCTCGCGCGCTCGCCGATGAAGGTCGCGACCCGCATCGCCCCGCTCGCCGCGCCCCCGCCGGGCGCCTTGAGCCACTCCAGGGCGGATCCCAAGACGGGCGCGCCCGAGCAGCTCTCGATCGCGGGCGCGCCCCCCGTCCTCGCGGCCGCGGACGGCGCGCTCGCCGGCGCGGAGGTCGACGTCGTCGCGGCGGGCCCCGAGGTCGACTGCGACGGCGCGCCGGATCGCTGGTTCGAGATCGAGCGCGAGGGGCGCCGCGGCTACCTCCCCGGCTGCTTGCTCTCGCCCGCGAAGCGCCCCGACGCTTACGCCCTCGTGGCGCCGCACCGCGGCCTCCCCACCTACGTGCCCACCGCGCAGGCCGCGCCGCCCGACGCCGCCGCCCCGGCCGGCTTCGTACCCGAAGCCGAGCTCGTCGAGGACGACACCGCCGTCGGCGTCCGCGCCACCGATGACCTCACGCTGGAGGTCGAGCTCGACCGCCCCACGCCCTACTTCACCGACCTCACGAGCCTCGCCGCGTTCCTCCCCGTCCGCCGCGACGTCGTGGAGGCCTTCGAGGCGCGGGGCGAGCCCGACCTCTGGACCCGCCCCGAGAGCATCGTGGTGAACGGCCCCTACACGCTCGACGACTGGAAGTTCCGCTACGAGATCACGATGAAGCGGAACCCGTATTACTGGGACAAGGACCGCCTCAAGATCCACCGGATCGTCGTCCTCGAAATCGAGCAGTCCCACGCCGTGATGAGCCTCTACAAGGCCGGCGATCTCGACTACCTCGGCGACAACTCCGGGCTCCCGTCCGAGTACCTCTCGCGGCTCTCCGAGAAGAAGGACTTCGTCCGCAGCGAGTACCTCTCGACGTACTGGTACGAGCTCAACACGCGCGTCCCGCCCGTCGACGATCCGCGCGTCCGCCGCGCGCTCAACCTGGCCATCGACAAGCAGCAGATCGTCCACCGGGTGACCCGCGGCGGCCAGCGCCCCGCGACGCATTTCGTCCCCGATATCACGGGATCCGGCTATGCCGCCGAGGTCGAGGACGCGCGCCGGCGCGGCGCCGATCCCTTCGCCGCACCCGAGCTCGCGCACGACCCCGAGCGCGCCCGCGCCCTGCTCGAGGAGGCCGGCTACAGGGTCGTCCGCGAGGGCGACGGCTACCGCGCCGCCGGCTTCCCGCCGCTCGAGATCCTCTACAACACGAGCGAGGGCCACAAGATGATCGCCGTCGCGATCCAGGACATGTGGAAGCGCCACCTCGGCGTCTCCGCGACGCTGCGGAACGAGGAGTGGAAGGTGATGCTGAAGAGCGTGCGCGACGGCCATTTCCAGGTCGTCCGCTCCGGCTGGGTCGCCGAGTACAACCACCCGCACACCTGGCTCGCCACGTTCCTCTCCGGGAGCCCGCAGAACCGCACCGGCTGGGCCGATCGCGAGTACGATGAGCTCATCCGGACCGCGGCCGCCACGAGCGATCTCGTCGAGAGCATCCGCCTCTACCGCAAGGCCGAGCAGCGCGCCGTCGAGGGCATGGCCAAGATACCTGTCTATTTCTACACGCGGTCCACGCTCGTGAAGCCCTGGGTCCACGGCTTCCGCCCGAACGCGCAGAACGTGCAGCTCCTCAAGTGGCTCTGGATCGACGAGGCCGCGGCCGGCGATCGCGCGGAGGGCCCCGCGTTCCCCGCGCTGGAGCTGCCGCCGCCGGGCCGGATCGCCCCGGCCGGGGAGGCGGCGCCGTGAGGTCCTACGCGCTCCGGCGCCTGCTCTCGATCGTGCCGACGCTGCTCATGGTCGCCACGCTCGTCTTCATCCTCGTCCGCCTCGTCCCCGGCGGCCCCTTCGATCAGGAGCGCGCGGTGCCGGCGGAGGTCGAGCGCGCGCTGAACGCCAAGTACCACCTCGACGATCCCGTCTGGAAGCAGTACGGCGACTGGCTCTGGGCGCTGCTCTCGCGCGGCGATCTCGGCCCGACGTTCAAGTACCCGAACCGCACCGTCAACGAGATCATCGCGCTCAGCCTGCCGGTCTCGATGCAGCTCGGCTCCCTCGCGATGCTCTTCGCGCTCGCGGTCGGCGTCCCCCTCGGCGTGATCGGCGCGGTCCGGCAGAACACCTGGAAGGACACCGCCGCGATGGCCGCGGCGATGGTCGGCGTGAGCGTCCCGCGCTTCGTGCTCGCCCCGCTGCTCATCCTGATCTTCTCGCTGCACCTCTACATCTTCCCCGTCGCCCGCTGGGAGACGTGGCGGCACATGGTCCTCCCCGTGATCTGCGCGGGCCTGCCGGCCGCCGCGTACATCGCCCGGCTCA
Organism: uncultured Polyangiaceae bacterium; assembly: GCA_964421485.1. Classification (GTDB taxonomy): domain Bacteria; phylum Myxococcota_A; class Polyangia; order Polyangiales; family Polyangiaceae; genus CAYQYG01. Next base: position 3,117 of record CAYQYG010000454.1, read on the forward strand.
CCCGCGGCGGCATGCTCGAGGTCATCCGCTCGGACTTCATCCGCACCGCCCGCGCCAAGGGCCTCTCCGAGCGCCGCGTGATCCTGAAGCACGCGCTCCGCGGCGGCATGCTCCCCGTCGTGAGCTACCTCGGCCCCGGCTTCTCGGGCCTCCTGGTCGGCTCCCTCGTCGTCGAGAAGATCTTCAACATCCCCGGCATGGGCCGCTACTTCGTCGAGGCGGCCATGAACCGCGACTACAACCTCGTGATGGGGGTCATGCTCGTCTACGGCTTCCTCCTGATGCTCTTCAACGCGATCGTGGACGTGGCCTACGCGCTCATCGATCCCCGCGTGGAGCTGCGCTGAGCCATGGCCGGGGAGGTTGGCGGCGCGGCGGTCGATGCGGGCGGCGCGGGCGGCGCGCCGGTGCGCCTCGAGGAGCTGGAGCAGGGCTCGAGCCTCTGGCGCGACGCCTGGCGGCGGCTCCGGAAGAACCGCGCGGCCGTGGTCGCCGGCGCGATCCTCGCCGTGATGATCGTCGCGTGCGCGCTCGTCCCGGAGCTCAGCGCGTGGCGCTACGACAAGGCCGACCTCAAGCTCGGCGCCACGCCCCCGTCGTGGCAGCACTGGATGGGCACCGACTACTTCGGCCGCGACCTCATGGCGCGCGTCTTCTTCGGCGGCCGCATCTCGTTCGCGGTCGGCGTCGTCGCGACGCTCGTGAGCTTCTCGATCGGCGTGAGCTGGGGCGGGATCGCCGGCTACTTCGGCGGCAAGGTCGACGCGATCATGATGCGCATCGTCGACGCGCTCTACACCTTCCCGTTCCTGGTCCTCGTCATCCTCCTGATGGTCTTCTTCGCGAACGACCGGACCTTCCTCTACCGCGCCTTCCGCGCCGGCCTCGGCGTCTTCGTCGCGGATCCCTCGGATCCGAGCTATTTCCCGATCTTCCAGATCGTCATCGTCTTCGCCGCGCTCGGCGCGATCTCGTGGCTGACCATGGCCCGGATCGTCCGCGGCCAGGTGATCTCGCTCCGCAACCAGCCGTTCGTCGAGGCGGCGCGCTCCATCGGCGCCGGCCACGCCGCGCTGATCTTCCGCCACCTCGTGCCGAACGCTGTCGGCCCGATCATCGTCTACACGACCCTCACCATCCCCGAGGTGATGATGGTCGAGGCATTCCTGAGCTTCCTCGGCCTCGGCACGCAGGAGCCGCTCTCGAGCTGGGGCCTGCTCGCCTCGGCCGGCGCGGACACGATGGACCTCTACCCCTGGCAGCTCGTGTTCCCGGCCGTGATGCTGGCCCTCACGCTGATCTGCTTCAACTTCCTCGGCGACGGGCTGCGCGACGCGCTCGATCCCAGGATCCGCAAGGACTGAGGGCGCGATGCTGCTCGAGGTGAAGGACCTCCGGACCCACTTCTTCACCGAGGAGGGCGTCGTCCGCGCCGTCGACGGCATCTCCTTCGGCGTGGACCGGGGCGAGGTGCTCGGCATCGTCGGCGAGTCGGGCTCCGGCAAGAGCGTCACGAGCCTCTCGATCCTCCGGCTCGTGCCCGATCCGCCCGGGCGCATCGTCGGCGGCCAGATCCTCCTCCGCGCGGGAGACGGCGGGCCGGAGGACCTCGTGAAGGTCAGCGAGGCGCGCATGGAGCGCATCCGCGGCGACCGCATCGCGATGGTCTTCCAGGACCCGATGACCTCGCTGAACCCCTACCTCCGCGTCGGGGAGCAGCTCTCCGAGGTGCTCACGCTGCACAAGGGCATGGGGCGCGCCGAGGCGCGGCGGAGGAGCGTCGAGATGCTCTCCGCGGTCGGCATCCCTGCGGCGGCGTCGCGCGTCGACGACTACCCGCACCAGCTCTCGGGCGGCATGCGGCAGCGCGTGATGATCGCGATGGCGCTGCTCTGCGACCCCGACCTGCTCATCGCCGACGAGCCCACGACCGCGCTCGACGTGACGATCCAGGCGCAGATCCTCGATCTCATCCGCGAGCGCAAGGACGCGAAGGGGCTCGCGGTCATCCTGATCACCCACGACCTCGGCGTCGTCGCCAAGATGGCCGACCGGGTCGCGGTGATGTACGCAGGCCGGATCGTCGAGGAGGGCCCGGCCTCCGCGATCTTCCACCGCGCGCGGCACCCGTACACGATCGGCCTCGCCCGATCGGTGCCGCGGCTCGACGGGGCGCGCGGCGGCCGCCTCGTGCCCATCCCTGGCATGCCGCCCTCGCTGGCGCGCCTGCCCGCGGGCTGCCCGTTCCACCCGCGCTGCGCCCACGCCGCCCCCGCGTGCCGATCGGCGATGCCCGAGATCCGGATCGTCGCGGGCGAGGGGAACCCGGAGGCCATGCACGCCGTGCGCTGCCACGTCGAGGACCTCCCGGCCGCGCAGGGCGCCGCGGAGGCCGCCCGATGAGCGAGGCCGAGCCCGCCGCCCCGCTGCTCGCGGTGCGCGACCTCCGCGTGCATTTCCCGGTGCGCCGCGGCCTGCTCCAGCGCCAGGTCGGCACCGTGCGCGCCGTCGACGGCGTCTCGTTCGACGTGCCCCGCGGCGCGACCCTCGGCCTCGTCGGCGAGTCCGGCTGCGGCAAGTCGACCACCGGGCGGGCCATCCTCCGGCTCGTCGAGCCGACGACCGGCAGCGTGCGGCTCGACGGCGAGGAGCTCACCACGCTCGGTCCGCGCGACCTCAGGCGCGCGCGCCGCCAGATGCAGATGATCTTCCAGGACCCCTACGCGAGCCTGAACCCGCGCATGACGGTCCTCGACATCATCGCCGAGCCGCTCCGCGTGCACGACCTCGTCCGCTCCCGCGACGACGCCGCGCGCGAGGTCGCGCGGCTCATGGAGACCGTGGGCCTGTCGCCCGCGTACATGCGCCGCTACCCGCACGAGTTCTCCGGTGGCCAGCGGCAGCGCGTGGGCATCGCGCGCGCGCTCGCGCTCAAGCCCAAGCTCGTCGTCGCCGACGAGCCGGTGAGCGCGCTCGACGTGAGCATCCAGGCGCAGATCGTGAACCTGCTCGAGGAGCTGCAGCGGGAGCTCGGCCTGACGTACGTCTTCGTCGCCCACGACCTCGCGGTGGTCCGCCACCTCTCGACCGAGATCGCCGTGATGTACCTCGGCCGCATCGTCGAGCGCGCCGGCTCGGCCGCGCTCTTCGAGCGCCCGCTGCACCCCTACACGCAGGCCCTGCTCTCCGCGATCCCGGTCCCCGATCCCGACGTCGAGCGCAGGCGCCGCCGCGTCCCCCTCGTCGGCGAGGTCCCGAGCCCGCTCGATCCGCCCACCGGCTGCCACTTCCACACGCGCTGCCCGCACGTGGTGGACCGCTGCAAGTCCGAGGTGCCCGCGCTCGAGGAGCGCGAGCCCGGCCGCTGGGTGTCCTGCCACCTGAGCGAGCCGCCCTGAGCCCGAGCGTCGGGGCGCGACCCGGAGCCCCGAGCGTCGGGGTTCGGGGCGCAGGGCGCGCCCCGTGGGGCGCGACCCGGAGCCCCGAGCGTCGACGACGCTGCGCCGCCGTCCTGGACCCTGGGATCCGCCCGTGCGCGCGGTGATAGGACTTATTTTGTCTTATCATCGTGGTTTGCGCGGGCGATGGCGGGCGCGAGCGCTACGTTGCCCGCCCCATGCCCCGCATCTCCGACGCGATCATCCGCACGCGAATCCCCACGGCCCTCGTGATCGGCGCGGAGCCCGAGCTGCTCGATCGCTGCCAGGAGGCGGCCGTGGAGGTCGGTGTCGTCGTGAAGGGCGTGCCGACGTCGATGGGCGAGGCGCTCGCCGAGGAGCGGCGGCCGCTCGTGATCGTCGTGCCCGATCGGATCTACTCGTCGGATCCGATGCGCTTCGAGGCCACGGCGCGCGCGGTGCTCGCGATCGTCGTGAGCGCGCGCCCGGACGCGTCCGCGCGCGATCTCGAGGAGATGATGATCCTCGGGGTGCGCGCGAGCCTGAAGCTGCGCGAGCGCCTCGCGGCGGGGCGCCGCACGGCCGACGAGGAGGCGCCGCCGCCCTCGACGCGGCAGCCCGCGCGGCGCGAGGCGCAGGCGCCGCTCCCGGCGCGGCGCGAGACGCCGATGCCGTTCCCGGCGCGGCGCGAGACGCCGATGCCGTTCCCGGCGCGGCGCGAGGCGCCGATGCCGGGCTCGAT
>CAYQYG010000455.1:0-7254 GCA_964421485.1 uncultured Polyangiaceae bacterium
CGCCGTCGTCCGCGAGGCCGTGCGCGCCTGCCCCGAGGGCTCGCTGCTCGCGATCGGCAACAGCATGCCGGTGCGCGACGTCGACACGTACTGCCCGCCCTCGGCGCGCGCGCTGCGCGTCCTGCACCAGCGCGGCGCGAGCGGCATCGACGGCCTCGTCTCGGGCGCCGCGGGCGCGCGCAGCGTGGCGGGCGCGCCGCTCACGCTCGTGCTCGGGGATCTCAGCCTCCTGCACGACCTCACGGGCCTCCTACTCGCCGCGCGGTCCGCGGCGGGCGGGCCGCCGCTCGTCGTCGTCGCGGTCCAGAACGACGGCGGCCGCATCTTCGAGCACCTGCCGATCGCGGCGAGCGCGGGCGGCTCCGCCCTGCTCGATCGCTGCTTCACGATGCCGCAGGGCCTCGATTTCGCGCCTGCGGCCGCGATGTTCGGCCTCGCGTACGCGCGCGCCGAGGGCGCGGACGCCCTCGCGCGGGCGCTCGCCGAGGCGCACGCGCGAGGGGGCGCGACGCTCATCGAGGCCGTCGTCCCGCCGCGGGACGCCGCGGCCCGCGCGGCGCGCCTCTGCGACGAGGTGAGGCGCGGCCTCGAGGCGGCCTAGCGCCGCCGGGGCGCTTGCTCTGGGCCCCGCGGGGCCCCTGGAAAGGAACCGAAGGGATGAGCCAGATCGTCTGGAAGAGGCTCGATGGATTCGAGGACATCAAGTACGAGAAGTCGGAGGAGGGGATCGCGAAGATCACGATCAACCGCCCCGAGGTGCGGAACGCCTTCCGCCCGCGCACCGTCAAGGAGATGGGCGCCGCCTTCGTGGACGCGCGCGACGACGCCGGCGTCGGCGTCGTGATCCTCACGGGCGAGGGCCCGGACGCCTTCTGCTCGGGCGGCGACCAGCGCGTCCGCGGCGAGGGCGGCTACGTCGGCGAGGACGGCATCCCGCGCCTCAACGTGCTCGATCTGCAGCGCCAGATCCGCACGCTCCCGAAGCCCGTCATCGCGATGGTCGCGGGCTACGCCATCGGCGGCGGCCACGTCCTGCACCTCGTCTGCGACCTCACGATCGCCGCGGACAACGCCCGCTTCGGCCAGACCGGGCCGAAGGTCGGCAGCTTCGACGGCGGCTACGGCGCGAGCTACATGGCGCGGATCGTCGGGCAGAAGAAGGCGCGCGAGATCTGGTACCTCTGCCGGCAGTACGACGCGAAGCAGGCGCTCGACATGGGCCTCGTCAACGCGGTCGTGCCGCTCGCCGAGCTCGAGGCCGAGACGGTCAAGTGGTGCCGCGAGATCCTCCAGCACAGCCCGACCGCCATCCGGCTGCTCAAGTCGGCGTTCAACGCGGACTGCGACGGCCAGGCCGGCCTGCAGGAGCTCGCGGGCAACGCGACCCTGCTCTTCTACCTGACCGAGGAGGGCAAGGAGGGGAAGAACGCCTTCCTCGAGAAGCGGAAGCCGAACTTCAAGAAGTTCCGGCGGCTCCCATGAGCGGCGGCGGCGCGGCGATCGCGGGCGTGCGGCCGGGCTCGCCGAGGGCGTGGGTGCTCGCGTGCCGCCCGCCGACGCTCACCGTCGCGCTGGCGCCGGTGCTCGTCGGCACGGCGGTCGCGCAGGCCGAGGGCGGCGCGCGGCCCGGGCCCGCGCTCGCCGCGCTCGCCGGCGCCCTGCTCATCCAGATCGCGACCAACTTCGCGAACGACGTCTTCGATCACGAGAAGGGCGCCGACACCGCCGAGCGCCTCGGCCCCACGCGGGCCGTGCAGGCGGGCCTGCTCACGCCGCGCCAGGTCCGCGCCGGCATGCTCGTCGCGCTCGCGCTCGCGCTCCCCTTCGGCCTCTACCTCGCGGCCGTGGGCGGCGCGCCGATCCTCGTCATCGGCGCCCTCTCGATCCTCTCGGGCATCGCCTACACCGGCGGCCCGTACCCCCTCGGCTACAACGGCCTCGGCGACCTCTTCGTCTTCGTCTTCTTCGGCCTCGTCGCCGTCTGCGGCACCGCGTTCGTGCAGCTCGGCGCCGTGCCCCGCCTCGCCTGGATCGCGGCCGTCCCCGTGGGCGCCATCGCCACGGGCGTCCTCGTCGTCAACAACGTCCGCGACCGCGAGACCGACGTGCGCGCCGGCAAGCGCACCCTCGCCGTGCGCTTTGGCCGGCGCTTCGGCGTCGCCGAGTACGCCCTGCTCCTCGCCGCCGCCTACGCCGCCCCGACCGCGCTCGCGATCGACCCCTCGCGGCGCTGGATCCTCGGGCGCGACGCCGGCGGCGCCGGCGCGCTCTGGGCGCTCCTCCCGCTCGTCACGCTCCCCGCCGCCGCGCGGCTCGCCCGCGGCCTCGCGACGCTCGAGGGCCGCCCGCTCAACCCCATCCTCGCCTCCACCGCGAAGCTCCTCCTGGTCTTCTCGATCCTCTTCTCCGCCGGCCTCCTGCTCTCGCTCCGATGAGCCCGCTCCGCGTCGCCGCATCGTCGATCCACGTCGTCCCGCTCGACGCGGGGTTTGGGGCGCAGGGCGCGCCACGTGGAGCGCGACCCGGAGCCTCGAGCGTCAAGCCGGGGCCCGGAGCCCCGCCGTCCGGCCCGCGCGAGCGGCGCGGCCTCGTGCTCGCGCTGTCGGACGCCGAGGGCCGCGAGGGCCAGGGCGAGGCGACCCCGCTCCCCGGCTTCTCACCTGACACCTCCGGCGCGTGCCACCGCGCCCTGCTCCACGCGACCGCCGCGCTCGCCCCGATCGACCTCGACGCCGCGCCCCCCGCCGATGCCGTCGCGCGCGCGCTCGCGCCGCTCGACCCCGCGCTCGACGCGGTCCCGGCCGCGCGCTTCGCGCTCGAGACCGCGCTGCTCGACCTCGCCGGCCAGCGCCTCGGCCTCCCGCTCGCCGAGTGCCTCGGCGGCCCCCGGCCCTACGACGAGGTCCCGGTGAACGGCCTCCTGTCCGCCGCGGACCCGCTCCCCGCGCTGCTCGACGGCGCGCGCTCCCTCGCCGCCCGCGGCGTCCGCTGCGTCAAGGTCAAGCTCCGCGCCCGCGACGACGCAGGCTTCGCCCGCGAGCTCGAGGCCCTGCGCGCCCTCCGCCTCGAGCTCGACGCCCTCGGCGACATCGAGCTTCGCCTCGACCCCAACGCCGCCTGGACCGAGCTCGAGGCGCGCGCCCGCCTCGACGCCCTCGCGCCCCTCCGCCCCCGCTTCGTCGAGCAGCCCGTCGCCCCGGATCGCCTCGATCGCCTCGGCCCTACCGCCGTCCCCTGGGCCGCCGACGAGTCCCTCGGCGTCGCCGGCCTCGCCGAGCGCCTCCTCGACGCCCCGCAGGGCTGCGCCGCGTTCATCCTCAAGCCCGCCGCCCTCGGCCTCCTCCGCGCCCGCCGCCTCGCTGTCCGCGCCCAGGCCCGCGGCCTCGACGTCGTCGTCACCCACCTCTTCGACGGCCCCATCGCGCTCGCCGCCGCCTGCGAGCTCGCCCTCTCCCTCCCGCGCCCCCCGCTCGCCTCGGGCCTCGACGACCACGCCGGCCTCGCCGCCTGGCCCCCGCTCGCGATCCCCCACCGGCGCCCCGCCTCGATCGCCGCCGCGCCCGGGCACGCCGGCCTCGGCCTCCCCGCATGGACGGCCTGAGCCTCCTCCACGCCGCCTGCGACCCCGACGTCGCTGCCCGCGCCGCCCTGATCGCCGCCGGCGCCGAGAGCGCCGAGGTCTTCACCTACGCCGATCTCGCCGCGCTCGTCGCGGCCGCCTGCGACCGCCTCGCGCGCGCCGGCGTCCATCCCGGCGCGCGCGTCGCCCTCGCCGCTCCGAACAGCCTCGGCGCGCTCGTCGCGATCCATGCCCTGCTCGCCCTCGGCGCGGTCCTCGTCCCGATCCACCCCCGCCTCACCCCGATCGAGGCGACCGCGCTGATCGAGGACGCCGCCCCGGCCCTCGTCCTCCGCGAGCCCGACCTCGCCGCGCTCCTCCCCGGCGGCTCCGCATCCGGTGCCGGATCCGCTTCCATATCGGGTTCCGCAACCGCTTCCGTAGCCGCTTCCGTGACCGCTTCCGTGACCGGGGCCACCACCGGGTCCGCGCGTGTCCCCGGCTCTCTTCCGGATCCCGCCGGAGATCTCGCGATCGTCTTCACCTCCGGCACCACCGGCCGCCCCAAGGGCGCTGTCCTCCCGCGCGCCTCATTCATCGCCTCCGCCGCTGCCAGCGCCGCGGTCCTCGGCGTCCGCGAGCACGACCGGTGGCTCCTCTGCATGCCTCTCTGCCATGTCGGCGGCCTCTCCATCGTCACCCGCTGCCTGCTCGCCCGCCGCGCCGTCGTCCTCGTCCCCCGCTTCGACCCCGCCGCCGTCCTCGCATCGATCCACCGCGGCCGGGCGACGCTGCTCTCCGTCGTCCCCACCATGCTCGATGCCCTCCTCGAGGCCGACCGTGACGGCGCCCTCTCGAGCCTCCGCGCCGTCATCGTCGGCGGCGCCGCCGCTCCCGAGCGCCTCCTCGAAGAATGCGCCCGCCGCGGCGTCCCCGCGCTCACCACCTACGGCCTCACGGAGGCCTGCTCCCAGGTCACCCTCCAGCCCCCCCGCGACCCTCGCGCCCGCGAGCCCGGCGCTGGCCGCTCCATCCCCGGCGTCGAGCTCCGCATCGCCCCCGCCACCGGCGGTGACCCTGCGGGCCGGATCCAGGTCCGCGGCCCCACGCTCCTCCGAGGCTACTGGCGCGGCCCCGCGACCCCTCCCGAGCCCGCCACCGACCCCTCCGGCTGGCTCGACACCGGCGATCTCGGAACGATCGACGACCAGGGCCGCCTGCACGTCCTCGCGCGCCGCACCGACCTCATCGTCACCGGCGGCGAGAACGTCTACCCCGCCGAGGTCGAGCGCGCCCTGGAAGCTTGCCCCGGCGTCGCGCGCGCCCTCGTCTTCGGGGTCCCCGACGATCGCTGGGGCCAGCTCGTCGCCGCCGCCGTCGTGCTCGCCCCTGCCGCCGACCTCGCCGCCCTCGCCGCCGCCCTCACCGCCCGCCTCGCCCCCCACAAGCGCCCCCGCCGCCTCTGCGTGGTCCCCGAGCTCCCCGTCGCCCCCTCAGGCAAGCTCGACCGCGCCGGCGCATTCACTCGCCTGGGCCCGCATCTCGAGGCTTTTCCGCCCTGAAACCCGCGTCCGCGCCCGCACCCGCGTCCGTTTCTGTATCCGTTTCCGTATCCGTTCCCGTATCCGCGCCCGCGTCCGTATCCGCGCCCGCGTCCGTATCCGCGCCCGCGTCCGTATCCGCGCCCGTGCCCGCCCCGCCGAGCGAGACCAACGTATTTTCGCTCGCACCCGCCCTCGCGGCACGCCATGCTCGCCGGCCATGGCGGATCGAGCGCGCGCGCGCACCTGGCCGCGTCCAGGGCCACCGGGCGGACCGCGGCGCGGCATCACCCTCCTCGCCGCGGCCGCCCTCCTCGCCGCGTGCGACGGCCCCACCGCCTCGCCGCCGGCTCCCGTACCTTCGGCCAGCGCCCCCCACGTCCCCGCGCCCCCGCCCGCCCCCTCGCATGCGGCGGCCGCCGAGGCGCCCCGCCCCGTGTCGGTTCCTGCGTCCGCGGCCCCGGCCTCCAATCCCTTCGGCCTCCCGCCGGCCCGCATCAAGCTCGACCCGGGGCGCCGCGTCTTCACCTTCTCCGACCGGATGCTCGCCGGCGCCCGCCCTGGATCCACCCTCGTCCTCTACGCCGCCACCGTCGTCGGCTTCGAGGGCGACGACCTCATCATCGAGGGCCGCGGCGGCCCCTCGTACAAGGTCCACCCCGGCTATGTCATCCCGGTCCCGGACGCCCCGCGCGTCCGCCTCCGCGACCCGGTCCTCACCGAATGGAACGGCGTCATGAAGCACGCCGTCGTCACCAAGTTCGTCAAGGACCGCATCGGCGTTCGCTACACCGATATGGACGCCCGCACCCCCGAGGGCCTCCTCAAGGACGCCCGCTTCGTCCGCCAGGTCGAGGGCCTCGCCCCTGGCAATTACGCTGCCCTCAAGGAGGGCGACGGCTATCGCCACGTCCTCCTCGTCTCCCGCTCCGGCGGAGGTCCTGACCCCGAGGTCCGCGCCGACGAGCCGCGCGCGGCCCCGGACCCCGGCGCCAGGTGGCTCGCCCTCGGCTATGGCGGCGCCGCCCTCCTCGTCGACGAGGCCGCCCTCCGCCCCATCCCCATCAGCCCCACCCGCCTCAAGGCCGGCGAGCCTGTCCTTGCCGAGTGGGTCGGCGCCCTCCGCCGCGCCACCATCCAGAGCGTCGACGACACCGGCCTCTTCACCGTCAAGTTCGAGCGCGCCGGCCGCCCTGTCCGCGTCGGCTGGGGCCTCATCACACCACCCCTCGACCCCGCCCCCGCGCCCGCCACCCCCTGACGGATCACCAGATCAGCGGAGCCCCCACCGCCGACAGCGCGCGGGCCCCCTCGCGGGGACCGAGACTGCGCACGACGCTACGCATTCTCGCGCGCCCACGGCGGTGGTAAGCGGCACTCCATGGATCTCAAGGAGGCCTGGCGCGCCACGCGCCAGTGGGTCCCGTTCGCGACCCGCACCATGGCATACGGCACCGTCTCCCTCACCCTCGGCCCCCTCACGCGCGACCGCCGCGCCAGCCTCTGGGCCATGCGCCGCTGGTGCCAGTCGAGCGCCCGGGCCCTCGACATCTCGGTGGAGGCGAGCGGCCTGGAGAACGTCCCTGGCTCCGGCGCATTCGTGTACTGCGCCAACCACCAGAGCCTGCTCGACATTCTCTGCCTGGGCGCCGTCCTCCCCGGCGATTTCAAGTGGGCCGCCAAGCGCTCCCTGATGAAGATCCCCTTCCTCGGCTGGCACCTCCAGCTCGCCGGCCACGTGCCCGTCGACCGCAACTCCGGCTCCCGCGCCGCCGCCGAGGTGATTGCCCGCTTCGAGACCGTCCTCCGCGCCGGCAAGCCCCTCCTGGTCTTCCCCGAAGGCACCCGCAGCGAGGACGGCATCGTCCGCCCCTTCAAGAATGGCGGCTTCTATGCCGCCGTCCGCACCGGCGTCCCCGTGGTCCCTGTCGCCTTGGAGGGCACCCACCTCCTCATGAAGAAGGGCGCCATCGATACCGGCGACGGCACGATGCGCTACGTCCGGGTCCGGGCCGGCGCCCCCCTCGATGCCATCCCTGAAGGCCGCGAGGGCGTCCGCGTCAATGACCTCCGCGAGCGCGCGTACGCCGCCGTCCTGGAGCGACGCATAGCCATCGGCGGCCGCCCCCCCCCTGCCGAATCCCCCCCGACCCC
>CAYQYG010000456.1:0-7235 GCA_964421485.1 uncultured Polyangiaceae bacterium
CCGGCGGGTCGTGGTCCCACGAGGCCAGCCACCCCGGCCCCCCCGCGGCCGCGAACCGCCGCCCGGCCGCCGCCGCGCCCGGGGGCGCGCGCCCCCAGGTGGTCGCCCGCTGCGCCCGCGCCGCCGGCCCCGCCGCGACCTCGAGCGCCGGCTCCGCGCGCGCCGGCGCCCCCCGGGCCCGGCGTGGGGCCTGCTGCGCCTCCACAGGCGCCGCGGCCGTGACGACTCCGAGGCCCCCGAGAACCGCGATCCAGTGGGCGATCCGCATGCTTCCTCCGTGCGGATCAAGGAGCTATCCGAACCTCCCGCCCACGTCGAGACCCGCGCCCGCCTCCGCGCCCGTGTCCGTGTCCGCGCCCGCCTCCGCGCCCGCCTCCGCGCCCGCGCTCAGCGCGCCGCGCGCGCGAAATCGAGCCCGGTCAGCACCCCCTTCACCTGCCGGTCCTCCGTCGCGAGCACCCGCCGCGCCCGCGTCGCGTGCGCGTGGGCCGCGGCGCGGTGGAGCGGCGTCCGCACGCCGAGGCAGAGCATCGCGTAGCTCATCACGTCCTCCACCGGCGCGTCGGTCGCCACGTCGCGGGCCAGCAGCGCCTCCAGCTGCGTGAACGTGCCCACCGGCCACTCCTCCTCGTCCACCACCACGAGCCCGCTCACGTGCGCCTTCGCCAGCCGCTCGACCGCCAGCGAGAGCGGCGCCGACGCCGGGATCGTGAACGCCGGCGCGGACATCGCCTCGCCGATCGACGTCGCCACCTTCCTGTCGCGCAGCGCCAGCAGCACCTCCTTCGTGCTGAGCACCCCGACCAGCCGCCCGCCCTCCTCCACGAACACCCGGTGCACCCGCCGGTCCACCATCACCCGCGCCGCCTGCGACACCTGCGTGTCCGGCGTCACCGTGAAGACCCCGGTGTGCATCAGCTCCCGCGCCGGCCTGTCCGGCAGCGTCAGCAGCATCTCCCCCGCGTGCGTCTTCGTCGTCATCTGCCCGATCCGCAGGAGGTCGGTGCGCGACAGCACCCCGATGGGCAGCCCCTTCGCGTCCACCACCGGCGCGCAGGACACGTTCTCGTCGATGAGCGCTCGGTGCACGTCGGGCAGCCGCGCCCCCTCGGCCACGGTCAGGACCGGCGCGTTCATGTACAGCGAGACCGGCATCGTCAGGAGCGTCATGAGAGATCCTCGCCGGACGTCCTGAGCTCGAACGTCCGGAGATCGACGTAGCCCACCGCCACGGCGGGCTCCCCGTGCACCTCCGGATCGACCGCGTAGTCGCCGCCCTGCACCCGGTCGCCGCGCGCCAGCGCGCGCATCACGTCCATCGGCGTCACGATCCCTGCCACCTGCCCCTCCTCGGTCACCACGATCGCGCGGTGGATCTTCTCCTCCACCATCAGCCGCACCGCCGACATCACCGGATCGCTCGGCCGCACCGCGAACACCACCCGCGTCATCACCGCGTCGACCGTCGCCTGATCGCCCTGCGCCGCCCAGAGCTTCGGATCGACCAGATCGCTCCTCGACAGCACCCCGACGATCCGCCCTTCATCGATCACGGGCGCGCCGCTGATGTGGCCCTCGGCCATCGCGCGGGCCGCTTCGGCCACGGAGGCGCTCGCCCTGAAGGTCCGGACGCACTTGGTCATCACGTCGCGCACGCGCAGCGTTCTCATCGTCGCACCCCTGGAGGCCCGGCCTGTCCGCGGCCGGTGCTCCCCCCCGAGCAGCAAGAACCGCTCCCACCCGCTCCCCTGCGCGCCCCGCCCCTCTGCTCCGGGGCCGCCCCGAACCCCGCGTGCGCCCGGTGCAAACCCTGCGATCCGCGCGCGCTCTTTGCGGCGCCCGCGCGCTTGAGCCCGGCGGCTCCGGCTGGTACACGCCGCCCGTGCGCCCCCCTGCCCGCGAGCCGCTGCTCCACCTCTCTGCCAGCCGCCTCGCCGCCATGATCCGCGCCCGCGAGGTCACCTCCGTCGAGGTCGTCGAGGCGCACATCCGTCACATCGAGCGCGTCAACCCCACCCTCAACGCCGTCGTCGCCTCCCGCTTCGACGCCGCCCGCGAGGAGGCCCGCGCCGCGGACGACCGCGTCCGGGAGGCTGCGTCCGCCCTCCCGCCCTTCCTCGGCGTCCCCTGCTCGATCAAGGAGGCCTTCGCCCTCACCGGCATGCCCCAGAGCGCCGGCCTCGTCGCCCGCGCGTCCCACCGCGCCCGCGAGGATGCCGTCGCGGTCGCTCGCCTGCGCGCGGCCGGCTTCATCCCGCTCGGCGTCACGAACGTCTCCGAGCTCTGCATGTGGATGGAGTCGAACAACCGCGTCTACGGCCTCACCCGCAACCCCTACGACCCCCGCTGCACGGTCGGCGGCAGCTCCGGCGGCGAGGGCGCGATCGTCGGCGCCGGCGGCGCCCCCGTCGGCCTCGGCTCGGACATCGGCGGCTCGATCCGCATGCCCGCCTTCTTCAACGGCGTCTTCGGCCACAAGCCCACCGGCGGCCTGGTCCCTGGCACCGGCCAGTACCCGCTCCCGGCCGCCGGCGCGATGTCCTACGTCACCACCGGCCCCCTCGTCCGCCGCGCCGAGGACCTCTGGCCCCTCCTCCGGCTCCTCGCCGGCCCTGACGGCCAGGACCCCGCCTGCCGTTCATTTCCAATGGGCGACCCCGCCTCCGTGGACATCAAGGGCCTCCGCGTGGTCAGCGTGCCCTCCGACGGCTCCCGCCGCGTCTCCGCGGACCTCCAGGCGGCCCAGCGCCGCGCCGCGGCCGCCCTCGCGGACCTCGGCGCGACGGTCACCGAGGCCCGGGTCGATCGCTTCTCCCGCGCCCTGGAGATCTGGGCCGCCAAGGTCGACGCCGGCTCCGCGGGCGGCCCCACGTTCCGCGAGCTGCTCGGCGCCGGCCGCCCCATCCACGTCCCCCGCGAGCTCGTCCGCTGGTCGCTCGGCCGGTCCCCCCACACCCTCCCCGCGATCGCCCTCGCCCTGGTCGAGGACGCCGGCAAGTGGCTCCCGTCCCGGATGGCCCAGGCCCTGGAGCACGCCCGCGAGCTCTTCGCCGAGCTCACCGACCTGCTGGGCCCGGACGGCGTGCTGCTCTATCCCCCGTACCCCACGCCCGCGCCCCGCCACCGCCGTCCATTGATGCCCCCCTTTCAATGGACCTACACCGCCATCTTCAATGTCCTGGAGATGCCCGCCACCCAGGTCCCGCTCGGCCTCAACGCCGCCGGCCTCCCGCTGGGCGTCCAGGTCGCCGCATTGCCTGGCCAGGACCACGTCACCATTGCCGTGGCCCAGCGCCTCGAGGAGGCCCTCGGCGGCTGGGTCGCTCCGCCGCCGCTCCGATCCTGACCCCGGGGGCGAGCGCGCCCGTTGTCCCGGCCTCCTCGCTTGCGCGCGGATCTGGCCGGCGTGCCGGGGTCGGGGTAGGGTCGGCCCATGCCGCCCGCGACCACGCTCACGGACGCCTACGACGTCCTCGACCCCCTGCCGATCGACTTCAAGACGCAGGCGGATTTCTACGTCGAGCCGCCCCCGCGCACCCACGACGATGGGGTGCCGTCCCCCCACCCGATGGACCGGATCCGCCGCGCTCTCCGCACGACCTTCCCCGCGAAGGTCTTCCTCGCCGGGCACGTCGGGGCGGGGAAGAGCACCCAGCTCCAGCGGCTCGCCACCGATCCGGAGATCCTGAAGCACTTCAGCGTGGTCCTGGTCCGCCTCGAGACCGTCGAGCTGCCCTTCCTCGATGCGCCCCAGCTCCTCTTCCACATGGCCCGCGGGCTGTACGAGCACGGCCGATCGCTCGGGGCGCTGGGCGACGAGCAGGCGTTCCGGGCACACGTCGTGACGATGAGCCGGCACCTCTACGGAGAGCAGGGCCTCTCGCCGGAAGCCGGCACGACCAGCCTCGAGGTCGACCTGTGGCTCGTCAAGCTCCGGCAAGATCTGAAGGTCAGCGAGAAGGTGAGAAAGCACTTCCGCGAATTCGGCGAGACGCACCGCACCCTGCTCCAGGACCTCCTCCGCGATCTCTCCGCGACCGTCGAGCTGTCGCTCCAGACGGCCGGCAAAGCCAGCACTCTGCTCATGATCATCGACGATCTCGACAAGGTGCGGACCCCGGAGCAGCAGAAGGACCTCTTCCAGACGAACCTCGGCGCCCTGCTCTCGCCGAGGTTCCGCGTGATCTACACGCTGCCGGCCGCCGTGAGCTTCGACCCCGCCCGTCGCGAGCTCCATCACGGGGTGGAGCACATCTATCCCGAGCGGGTCCTCGACAAGGCCAAGAGCAAGTTCGATCCCGTATCGGTGATCCTGGACGATGCCGTCCCATTCTTCCGCGACGTGCTGCACCGCCGCGTGGACCCGGCCCTCGTCGAGGAGGAGGCCGTGCGGATCGCCGTCGCGTATTCGGGCGGCGTCGTTCGTGATTACTTTCGCCTGCTGAAGGAGGCGGCCGCCATCGCCGAGCAGCGCGGCGAGGACCGCGTGGGCGCCGCAATCCTGAAGAGCGCCGTGCGCGAGGAGCGGCTGCGCTGGACGCGGACGCTCGATCACGAGGACTACCTCGCGCTCCTCTCGGTGCACCGCACGCACGACCGGAGGGACGACGAGCGGCACCGCCGCCTGCTCGATCTGGGGCTCCTCCTCGAATGCTACAACGACGACACCTGGTACGAGGCGCATCCGCTCCTGTGGGCGTCGCTCGAGCGGCGCGCGCGCGATGACGACGGCTGAGAGCGCCCCCGGGCCGCGCTGGGTGCTCCTCGCGCGCGAGAGAGAGCAGCTCGGACGCGTCGCGGAGCGAATCCGGAAAGGACGCCGCGTGCTGGCCTTTCTGGCATGCCAGGCCGAGCACCGCGGCGAGGTGGTCGCGTGGCTGTCGAAGGAGACGGGGAGGGAGCTCGCGTGCCCAGCGGAGGGCTCGGCAGCGGAGCTGCTCACGGGCCTCGAGTCCGCGGCGGGTGGGCAGCCGCAGGAGGTAGTATCCCTGGCGTGGAGGCCCGGCGATCACGATGCGATCGCCACATTGAACCTCCACCGGGAGAAGCTGCGGCGAGGGGCGAGCGTCCTCCTCTGGTGCGTGCCTGAGGACCTCCGAGCTCTGCTGGTCGAGGGGCAGGACGCCTATTCGTTCCGGGACACGTTGATCCTGCTCTCGGGGTTTCCCGTTCCGCCCGTTCACGTGCCATCCGACGACACACCGGAGATCCGCCTCGCCCGCGCGCGGCTGGCTCTGCCTGGAACGGCCTTCGAGAAGGCCCTGGCGGCGGCCGAGCTCGGGACGCTGCTGCTCGACCGCGGGTATTACCAGGAGGCGGCTGCTACATGCGACGCAGCGGTTCGACCCTTCCTGACGGAGGAGATGCACGACGCTGGGCGCGAAACGCTCGCGTATCTCATGGCAACGCAATCGGCTGCGATGGCGGCCGCGGGAGACGTGTCCTCCGCCCGCCGGTATGCGATTATTGCGATCGAGAATCGACCCTGGACGGCGGCTGTGGATGAGGTTTGCGCCGTCTTCTTGAGTGGGATCGAGCCCACCTCGGGCGCGGCTTTCGCCGCGGCGCGGGCCCTGCAGGGGGTTGTGGTCGATCTCGCATGGGAGTCGAGCCGACAATATATAGAGATTTGCATCGCCGAGGATACTGCGTCTGCCGGGGCGCTCCGGATACAGTGGCCCCCGCGTTGGTCTGCCCTCTTCTCGAAGGACAGCGACCTGTCCGCGGGACCTGGCATCGTCGCGCTCGCTCGTGGAGATATTGATGACGCAACGGCCATCCTCCTGCGCGCTGCTGCCGATGCTGCACGCCGAGATGAGGACAACCGACACGCGCTGCTGCGTGCCGTGGACAGCCTGATCGCGGAAGGAGAGCTCGACTGCGCGAACGAGCTCTTGAAGACGCTCGATAGAGCGCGCCCGACAGACTGGCTTCCGTTCGATGCGATCGTCAGGCGGGCGTTCATTCTGGCGCTGACGGGTCATGTCGCGAAGGCGCTCCGCCTACTTCGAATAGAGGAGCCGCCGTCCTCGTTCCTCGATGGCCTCGTCTACAGGAGCTGTGCGACCCTCGCGAGCGTCGTCCGTGTCGCGTTCCTTGCCGGGCGCCTTGGCATCGACGACGTCGCGGCGACGCTCTCCTATCTGGCCGAGAGCGAGGGCCGGTTCCCACCGCCGGATGAAGACGACCTGCCATTTTATCGCGTGCTGTTCCCGTCGCTCAGAGCAGATCTGATGTCACTGAGCGCTGAGCGACGTGGGGAAGCGATCGCCCTGGCGCGGAGCGCGCTGGATGTCGCCCGCGCGGAGGTCCCTCAGTACGCCCCGGATCACGCGGCGAGGCTCGTGCGCTGCCTGCTCCTTCAGAATCGATTCGACGATGCGTTCGATGTCCTGCCCGACGCCGAACGAGAAGCCGAATCTCAGGACCACCTCCGCGCGCTCTCGGCGCTCCGGGCGCTCCGCGTCGTCGCGCTGGTCCGGCGCGGGGATGGCGCCCCCGCGGTCGACGCCGCCATGGCCGCGCTGCGGGAGACCCTCGAAGCGACCGGCTCACCCCGCATCGCCGCGGAGGCCCTGCTCGGCCTCGCCCGTGCTCTCCCCGCCGCGGGCCCGCACCCCGACGTCCTCGCCCTCGCCGCCGAGGCAGCGGAGCGCTTCGCCGAGATGCCCATGCCGGCCCAGGAGGAGCTCTGCCGCGAGACCCGCGGCGACGCGCTGCTCGCGCGCGGCCGCGGTGACGAAGCGGCGGCGTGCTTCGCCCGGGCGGCGAAGCGGCTGGAGCACTACGGCATTCTCCTGCGTGTCCCGCTGCTCCGGGCGAAGCGCGATGCCGCCCTCGGCAAGCCGGCACGCGATCCCGCCGGCGGCAACGCGCCGGACTGATGCCGAGATCGGAGCCCGAGCAGAGCGCAACCCGAGTGGTCACCGTTCATTGCCAGGACGTCGTATTCTTGCGGCGGCGAGAGGAGAAGAGAGGTTCATAGGGAGGCGGGGAGGAGAGGAAGATGAAAGAAAATTTCTGATCTCTGACCTCCCCGCCTCCCCGCCTCCCTGTGATTCTCTCCCCCCCTCTCCTCATCCGGCCGTGACCAGTGACCCCGACGGAGGTGCCGGCGGGCAAGGGCCGAGCGTGAGCGGCCGCGGCGCGTCGTCAGCTCGACGAGACGGGTGGGAGGGGCGCCGCCGCCGATGGGCTCGGCGGCGGCGGGCGTGGACGTGGGGGGGAGGGTGGCG
>CAYQYG010000457.1:0-7218 GCA_964421485.1 uncultured Polyangiaceae bacterium
TATCGAGCCGAAGTTCTCCGGCACCATCTCCTCGTCGGCGACCTCGATCCCCAGCTCCTGCTCGAAGAACTGGACAATCTCGAGGACAGCCGTCGAGTCCAGGATCCCCTGATCGAGCAGCGGGACCTCCGCCCCCAGATCGGCGGTGGCGCCCCTGTATCCGAACGAGGTGACCAGGAAGTTGCGGATCGTCGACTCGAAGTTGGCGGTGCTCATGGATTCAGCGGCTACGTCTATCACCCCAGGCCCTCGCGTGTCGAGCGCCCCGCGCGAGCGGCCATCGGCTTCATCCGGGCTGGTCGCATCGGGAATGCGTCGGCGACGATCGGCTTCAGGCGTGGTGGAGCTCGCGCACGAGCAGCGGGTGGGCGTGGAGGTACGCGGCCACGCGGCGCTTCGCCTCGATGTCCTTGAAGACGCGCTCCACCTGCTCCGGCGTGAGCTCCACGGCGGGCGCCACCTCGGCGGCGGGGACGCCGTGGTTATGGGCATAGAGGCAGAGGTCCATCTTCTCGTAGGGCACGGCGAAGTAGAACTCGTCCTGGCCCTGCGGCAGCGAGAACGTGTCGGTCGTCGGCGAGCGGCGCCGGATCTCCTCGATGACGCCCACGTGCGCGGCGAGCTCGTAGACCTGGCTCTTGTAGAGGTGCGCGATCGGCTTGAAATCGGCCGCGCCGTCGCCCTGCTTGACGAAGAAGCCCTGATCCCACTCGAGGTAGTTCGGCGTGCCCGCGACCGCGTAGTTCAGCCGGTCGCCGTGGTAGTACTCCATCATCTTGCGGATGCGCTGCTTGAAGTTCGTCGCGGCGACGAGCTGCAGGTACGCGTGGAGCGGCATTCGCTTGGTCCGCGGCTCCTCGCCGGGCGGCTGCACCGTGAGCTGCGAGACGTTGAGCCGGTCGCCCTCGAGGATCGAGGGCAGCGTGATCTTGAAGCGCCAGCCGTCCTGGTAATCGGGGAACACCATCCGGATCGCCTCGTCCTGCCGCTCGTAGCAGCGCAGGCCCGAGAGGGCGGGCTTGATGTTCTCGACCACGCTCGGGATGCCGAGGCTCTCGGCGAGCTTCGTGCCGAGGCGCAGCGCGTCGTCGGAGGTGTCGCGCTCGGGCATGAAGATGCCGAGCACCTTGTCCTTGCCGAGCGCGCGGGCGCAGAGCGCCGAGACGACGGAGCTGTCGATGCCGCCCGACATGCCGACGACGGCGCCGCGCTTGCGCAGCTTGCCGAACACGTGATCCCGGATGGCCTGCTCGATCTCGGCCGCCACCGCCTGCGCGTCAAACTTGAGGACGTCTCGGGAGAACATGGATCCATCCACCTCGGGTGAAGAAGGGCAGGCTATAGAATCCACGCGCGCCATGGAACCCCTGATCGGGGCCTCCGAACGACGCGCGACGAGGATCGAGGAGCGAGGAGCGATCAGTCAAATGGGGGCCGCTCGCAGACGTAGCCCTGGATCGTGTCGCAGGCGGACGCGGTCCACGTTCCGTCCGCGAGCATCGAGACGCAGTCGTCGCCCGGGCTCGCGCTCGGCTCGCCCACGCCCCAGCTCGTGTAACACCAGGGCTCGGCGCCCGGCCAGGTGAACGCGCCCGCGCCCGCGTCGAGGCGGCCGCCGATCCACAGCGTGCCCGTGAGCTGCGGCGCCAGGAACGCGACCTCGCCGGGCGTGTCGACGGTCGCGAGCTTCGCGCCGATCACGTCGCAGTCGAACGCGGCGTCGTCCCACGATTTCGGGCTCACGGTCACGACGCGGTAGCAGTGCAGGGACCGCGGCTCCTTGATCTCGCCGGGCGGGCAGGTGACCTCGCACTGAGCGCAGCCGTCGCCCTCCGTCATGTTGCCGTCGTCGCACTCCTCGTCGGCCTGGATGATGCCGTCGCCGCAGGTGCCGTGCGGCGCGCGCTCGCAGACGAACGCGTGGTTGTTGCCGCAGTTCGCGTCGCCGAAGCTCTGCGTCCCGCCGATGAGCGTCACGCAGCTCTCGAGGGCGAAGTCGTCCGGCTCCCCCGGCGCGAACGCGCCGCGCCACGGCTCGCCGTTGCCCCACAGGAAGGTGCAGTCCTGGCCGATGTCGTGCCGGTCCACGCCGCTCGTCCACACGCTCGCGTCGCCCACGCCCGTGTCCACGGCCGAGAGCTCCGAGCCCGAGCTGATCCCGGCGAGATCGCCGCCCCACTCGCGGCACTCGCGCCGCGCCCCGTCCCAGTAGTCGGCCTGGGTCACGAGGCGGTAGCAGTGGAGCCCCGTCGGATCCCAGAACTCGCCGGGCCCGTCGCAGGACACGCACCCCGCGCACCCGTCCGCCGGATCGCCGTTCTGGTCGTCGCACTGCTCGAGCCCCTGCACCACGCCGTCGCCGCAGCGGAAGAGCTCCAGGGAGAGCGTGAAATCCCCTTCCGCCGTGGGGTCGTTGCCGTCGACGATGAAGCTGTACGTCTGCCCCGCGATGGCCCAGAGCGTGATGTTCTGCGCGCCGTAGCCGCGCGTGCACCCGAGCTCCGCGTCCGCGGTGCCGCTGCCGCAGTCGTCGCGCGAGATGAGCACCTTGTCGAAGCTGCCGTAGAGCGTCGCGCTGAGCGTGCCCGTCACCTGGGGCGTGACCGCGAAGATCGCGTCCGGCGCGCCGTAGCCGCCGCAGCGCTCGCCCTGCGCGTCGTCGGCGAGCCCGACCGTGCTGCCCACGATCGTGACGCCCTCCTCGGTCAGGGGGATGTCGAGCCCCGGGCACGCCTCGGGCGCAGGCTCGACCGCGCAGGCCGCCGAGCACCCGTCGCCCGGCAGCGTGTTGCCGTCGTCGCACGCCTCGCCTGCCGCGTTCACCGCGCCGTCGCCGCACACCGGCGCCGCGCCGCCCGAGCCGCCGCCTCCCGTCGATCCCGAGCCGCCCGACGCGCCCGAGCCGCCCTCGCCGCCCCCCGACGAGGTCGAGGTCGACGTCGTCGTCGTGCCCCCCGGGGCGCTCTCGTCATCCCCGCACGCCGCAAGCAGAGCCCCCACCACCCCCACGCACGCGAGCGCGCGCGCAGTCACCCCAAGCATGGACCTTCTCATGATCATGCCCGCGATGTTCCGCGGCGGCCCGCCTCGCCGGCAAGTCAAAAGTTTCTGCTTTGCTCGGATTGTGGCCGTTCGTCAGAAGACGAGAGTAAGGAGAGAGGAGCACAGGGAGGCGGGGAGGCGGGGAGATCAGAAGAATTCTGAGAATTTCTCTCCTCCCCGCCTCCCCGCCTCCCTGTGCTCCTCTCTCTCCTCGCCGTGCTCAGGAGGGCTTCGGCTCGTTCGCCTCGGCCGCGAGCAGCCAGAGCACCGCCATGCGGACCGCGACCCCCGCCTCGACCTGATCGAGGATCACGCTCCGCGCCCCGTCGGCCACCAGCGGATCGATCTCGACGCCGCGGTTCATCGGCCCCGGATGCATCACGATCGCGTCCGCCTTCGCGAGCGCGAGCCGCCGCGCGTTCAGCCCGAAGGTCCGGCTGTACTCCCGGTTGCTCGGCAGGAGCGCGCCGCTCAGCCGCTCGCGCTGCACCCGCAGCATCATGACGACGTCCGCCCCCTCGAGCGCCGGCTCCAGCCGATCGAAGACCTCGACCCCCAGCGTCTCGCACGCGGCCGGCAGGAGCGTCCGCGGCCCCGCGACCCGGACCCTGGCGCCCATCGCCGTGAGCAGGTGCGCGTTCGATCGCGCGACCCGGCTGTGCACGATGTCGCCCGCGATGACCACGGTGAGCCCCTGGAGCCGCCCCTTGGCGCGCCGGATGGTGAACGCGTCGAGCAGCGCCTGCGTCGGGTGCTCGTGGGTGCCGTCGCCCGCGTTGATCACGGCCGCCCGCGTGCGCGCCGCGACGTGCTGCGGCGCCCCCGACGCGCTGTGCCGGATGACGAGCACGTCCGGGTGCATCGCCTGGAGGTTCTGCACGGTGTCGAGCAGGGTCTCCCCCTTCACGGCGCTCGAGGTCGATCCGCTGATGTTGATGACGTCCGCGCTGAGCCGCTTGCCCGCGAGCTCGAACGAGGTGCGCGTGCGCGTGGAGGGCTCGAAGAACAGGTTGACGACCGTCTTGCCCCGGAGCGTCGGCACCTTGCGGACGCTCCGCCTGGAGACGTCGAAGAACGACTCCGCCGCGTCGAGCACCGCCCCGATCTCCGCCGGCTGGAGCCCCTCGATCCCGAGCAAGTGTCGCTGCTGGAACGCTCGCCTCATCCCTCCGTCCCCGTCTCCTCCCCCTCGGCCGCGATCAACGCCCAGAGCTCGCCGTCCCTCTCCACGACCTCGACGCGCCGCTCCGGCGGGACCTCCACCGCCTTGACCACGTAGTCCGGGTGGATGGGCAGCTCCCGCCCCCCCCGGTCCACGAGCGCGACGAGCTCGATCCTGCGCGGTCTGCCATAGTCGAGCACGGCGTCCAGCGCCGCCCGGATGGTGCGGCCGCTGTAGATGACGTCATCGATGAGCACGATCCTCCGCCCCTCGACCGGGAAGGGGATGTGGCTGGGCCCGATGCGCGGGTTCGGCAGGGCCGTCGCGGCGTCGTCCCGGTAGAGGGTGATGTCCACCGCCCCGACCGGCGGGGCGTGCCCCTCGATCTCGAGGAGCAGCGCCGCGAGCCTCCTGGCGATGGGCTCGCCCCCCCGCCGGATCCCGATCAGCGCGAGGTCGTGCACGCCGCGCCCCCGCTCGGCGATCTGGCCGGCGACGCGCAGGAGCCCGCGGGCGATCGCGGGCGGATCGAGCAGTGCTTCCGTCATGCGGGCGGATGGCTAGCACAGCGGGAGCGGGAGCGGGAGCGGGCGCGGAGACGGGCGCGGGAGCGGGCGCGGGAGACGGGCGCGGGAGCGGGCGCGGAGACGGGCGCGGGAGCGGGCGCGGGCACGGGCGCGGGCGCGGGGCGCGGCGGCGGAAACGGGAGGAGAGAAGAGAGGGATCACAGGGAGGCGGGGAGGGGAGAGAAGAGAGAGAGCTCTCGGAGTTATTCTGATCTCCCCGTCCTCCCCGCCTCCCTGTGAATTTCTCTCCTCTCCGAGCGGTGAACGGTCACTGATGCTCAATCGGGCTGATGGAGGATCTTCTGCGTCCGGTCGAGGAAATAGAAGCGCTCGTGGCCGGCGCGCTGGAACGTGACGGCGCCGAATCCATTGATCGCGACGGCGGCCGCCCCCAGGACATAGAACGGGACCGAGAGCCTCCGGCCCGAGACGGCGATCATCGCGAACAGGAACGGGGCGAAGTCGTTGGAGAAGCGATAGCCGAACTGCACCCAGCCGCTGTTCTGGTAGAGCAGGCTCGGCAGCGCCACCGCGGCGGCGGTGACGGCCAGCGCCCAGTACATGGGCGCCGTCCTGCGCGGCCAGAGCGCCCACGCATAGATCGGCGTGGTCACCCAGAGCGCCAGACCGTGCGCGTTGATCTGGAACGGCGCCCCCTCGACGCCCGTGTAGGGCAGCGACGTCAGCACCACGCCGAGGTTCCGGCCGAGGTAATGATAGGAGAACAGGCCCCATCGCTCGATCCGGGGGCGCCAGGCGATGGCCAGGTATCTGTGCCCGAACTCGAAGGCGTCCCCGAACCGTGCGCGGTTATGCCATAGCAGGATCGCGAGCACCGCGGCCGCGGGCGCCGCGAAGATCGCGAGCCGCCGCGCGAGCGCCCGGGCGTCGGCGGCCGCGAGCCCATGGAGGCCGCGGCGGGCCCCGCTCGCCCGCAAGGCCTCGCACACGAAGAACGGCGCCGCGAACCCGAGCGGCGTGCGCGTCGCGAACCCGAGGCCAAGGAGCAGACCCGCCAGGGCCGGGTGCGCCGCGTCGAGCGCGCAATAGAGATATCCGCACGCGAGCGCCACGCCGACCACGTGGGCCGCGAACCAGACGGTCCCCTGCACCGCGCTGAACCAGTACACGCTGCCCAGCGCGAAGAGACCGGCGAGCGCCGCGTTCTCCAGGAGAGAGCGCCTGCTCCTGCCAGAGGCCGCGATCTTCTCCAGCGCAAGGAAGAGCACCGCCGGGCCGATCCCGGCGAACCAGAGGAAGAACTGCGCGTCCCGCACCCGCTCCGCCCCGCCGGCGAGCTGGACGGCCGGCAGGATGAGGAGCGCCGGGAACGGCGGGAAGCTCACGAAGTACCTGCCGTCCATCACGGCAAAATCATTGTTGCCCGTGTAGGCCGGCGGGGGGCCGCCGAGGTCGAGGCGGCCGTGGAGCCAGGCGTCCGCGAGGAGCGCGAAGTGATTGAATGGGGTATGCGCCGAGAGCTGCCGGCGGCCGGTGGTGATGAAATAGATGAGCGTGGTGACGATATAGATGCCGATGGCCCAGAGGATCCGGCGCCGGGCGCGCTGCGAGGCGGGGTCCGCCGCGGCGGAGGTGCTCACTTCTCGAGCAGCTCGTTCACGCTCTTGCAGGTCCCTGCGCGCGAGAGCCACGCGTCGATCGTGGCCTCGTCCTGCTCGGATCGTATCCTCGCTTCGGCCTTCTTCGAGACCTTGAGCCCGCGCCCCGCGAGCACCGCGAGGAGCGCCGAGGCCTTCCCGCGCAGCTCGCCGTGCGCGCCGGCCGCGGAGAGCGCCTCCTCGATCACCGGGTTCTTCTTGGCCAGGAGCGCCCTCGCGACCGCGTCGTCGGCCTTGACGGCCTCCACCAGGGGCTGGATCGGCAAGGGGAGCGCGAGCGCCGGATCCTCGATCACGCCGCCCACGGGGAGCATCTCCCAGCCATCCGTCCGCCTGGACCAGGCGAGCGCCCGCCTGCGCTCCACGTCGATGGCGAACACGCGCCGCACGCCGCGCTCCACGAGCCTGCGCGCCTTGATCGCCGCGTGGCCGAGCCGCTCGGTGCTCACGACCTCGAAGGCCAGCTCCTCGAGCCGCCTGCCGCCGGTGCGCGGATCGCGCGCCGCGGGGTAGACGCTCGCGTCCGGGGCCATGTCATTCCTGGCCGAGGTGCGGGTGAGCATGTCCGAGGCGACGTTGTACCCTCTCGCCGCATGGGCCTCGAGGAGCGCGGAGACCTTGGAATGACAGCTCCCGTGGGGCTCGTCCGAAGGGGCCACGTACTCGACCTTCCCGTCGATGACCTCGTAGCGCGCCTCGGGCATGACGAGGCGCTCGTCGACCGCCGGCAGAGGCGCCTCCGCGGGTGAGAGCCTGGGCCGCCGCTCGGAGGCGGGGCGGCGCCTGGGAGCGCGGTCACCCGAGGGGGCTCGGCGGCTCTTGGAGGGCG
>CAYQYG010000458.1:0-7215 GCA_964421485.1 uncultured Polyangiaceae bacterium
CCCGCGAGAGCGCCCGCCCGCGCACGAGCGCGCCGCCCGCGTCGCCCGGCTCGGCGCTGCGCGGCGAGCTCGTGGCGCGCGCGATCGTCGGCGAGATGGGCATCGGCAAGACCGCGCTGGTCACCACGTTCCTCGCCGAGCTGCCGAGCGACGCGCGCGTCCTGCACGTCGAGTGCTCGCCCGTGAAGCAGGAGCTGCCGCTCGCCACGGTCTGCGACGTGCTCCGCGACATCACCGGCATGGGCCTGGAGCACACCATCGAGGACGCGTCGAACGTGCTCCGCGCGCTGCTCGGCCCGATCGGCCGATCCCAGCACGGCGGGCGCGTCGTCGGCCGCCTCGCCGAGCTCGTCACGGGCAAGCAGCAGGACCACCCGGACGACATCGACGCCCCGAGCTACGGCCGCGACATGGTCGTCCGCGGCATGCGCTACCTGCTCGGCGCGCTCGCCCGCCACCAGCCGCTCGTCGTCGTGATCGACGGCCTCCAGTGGGCCGACCGGCCGAGCCTCGAGCTCCTCCAGGAGCTGCTCCGGCGCGTCGATCCGCTGCCGATCCTCGTGCTGCTCCTGAGCCGCCCCGAGGAGCGCGTGAGCCCCTTCATCGAGGGCCTCGTCCGGATCGAGCTCCGCGGCCTGAGCGCGGAGGAGCAGACGCGCCTCGTCGAGGCGCGCCTCGGCGTGCGCGACGGCGTCGCCGCGGTCTGCGGCGAGCTCGTCCCGCGCGTCGCCGGCAACCCCTTCTTCCTGCTCGAGATGATCGACGCGCTGCTCGAGCGCGGCACGCTCGAGATCGTCGAGCGCACGAACGGCGCGCAGGAGCTCGTCCGCCACGAGCGCACCGGCGACCGCGCCGAGTCGCTGCCCTCGACGCTCGAGCAGATCATCGGCGATCGCCTCCGCGAGCTGCCGCCCGAGGAGCACGACATCGTGCGCTGGTTGGCCGTCGCGGGCGGACCGCTGCCCAACGAGGACCTGCTCGGCCTCACGCGCCTGGCCGACGACGAGGCCATCGTCCGCCTCTGCGCCCGCGGCCTCTGCGACCGCCGCGCCGGCGCCGTCGACTTCCGCCACCCGCTGACGCGCGACGTCGCCTACCTCGCGCTCGACGGCCCGGCCCGCGTCCGCATGCACCGCCGCCTCGGCGAGCACCTCGCGACGACCCCGCTCGCGCGCGGCCTCTCCGCCGCGATCGTCGCCCAGCACCTCGCCCGCGGCGAGGCCCCCGGCCCCGCCGCGCAGCACTACCTCGAGGCCGCGCAGGCCGCGCGCACGGGCCACCAGGCCCAGCTCGCCCGGCGCTACTACCTGCGCGCGCTCTCGCTCCTGCCGAGCGGCGACACGCGGCGCATGGTCGCCCACGAGGCGCTCGAGGCGATCTTCCGCCACCTCGGCCGGCGGCGCGAGCGCAAGCAGCACCTCGCCTCGCTCCGCCGGCTCGCCCGCGAGAGCGGCCAGGCCCGCTGGGCCGCGCTCGCGCTCGTCCGCACCGCCCGCCTCGACCTCGACGACGGCTACCTCGCCAAGGGCCTGCCCGTCGCCCAGCGCGCCGCCGAGATCGCCCGCATCGCGAGGCGCCCCGCGCTCGAGGTCGAGGCGCTCACCATCCTCTCGGAGATCCTCCGCGAGCTCGGCGACATCCAGGGCGCGATCGCGGCCAGCGACCGCGCCCTCCGCGTCGCGCACACCGGCGACCTCACCCCCAGGGCCCGCGCCGAGGTCCTCCGCGCCAAGGGCGTGCTGCTCCGCCGCGTCGGCCGCGTGCACGAGGCCGTCGAGGCCTACGCCGAGGCGATCGCCGTCTTCCGCGCCTCCGGCTCCAGGCGCCTCGAGGCCCGCGCCAAGAACGCCCTCGCCGTGGCCATGTTCGTGCTCGAGCGCTTCGAGGACACCATCGCCGTCGGCCTCGCCTCCATCTCGATCGACCTCGCGATCGGCGGCCGCTTCCAGATCGCCAAGACCCTGAGCAACATCGGCCAGGCCTACGCCCGCCTCGGCGACGTCCCCCGGAGCGTCGCCTACCTCAAGCGCGCGCGCGACGCGCACGAGCGCTACGACGATCAGGACGCGCGCGCCGACACCCTGCTCTGCTCGGCCTGGGTGCTGCTCGAGGCCGGCGACGTCGACGCCGCCCACACGCTCTGCGCCGACGCCGGCGCGCTGATCTCCGTGACCGGCAGCGTCTACGACATGGTCCACGAGCGCCTCGTCCGCGCCCTGCTCGCCCGCGCGCGGCGCGACGTCCGCCAGGCGGTCGCGACCGCGTCCGAGGCCCGCCAGCTCGCGGAGTCGCAGGGCCTCATGAGCTTCCACGCCTACGCCACGGCCATCGAGGCCGCGTCCCGCGCCGACGCCGGCGAGCTGCACTCCGCCGTCCTGCTCGCCCGCACCGCGCTCGGCGCGGTCGACGCCGGCAGCTCCGAGTACGGCATCGAGATCCGCGACCTCGCCTGCGACGTCCTGCGCCGCGGCGCCCCCGCGAGCGCCCCCGACGCCTACCACCGCGCCGCGCTCCACGTCCGCAAGGTCGCGAGCTACGTGCGCGACGCCCGCCTGCGCCACCTCTTCTACGATCGCCCCATCGTCCGCCGCCTGCTCGCCGAGGGCGGCCTCGACACGGGCTCCGCGTCCCCCCCGCAGGCGTCCGACGCGGCCCTCTCCGGGGTAGCGCCCGCCGGCGGAGGAGAGCAGCGATGAGCGCCGGCTTCCCGCCCCCGGCCCCGAAGCCGCGCCGCAAGGTCGCCGTGATCCTCTCGGGCGGCGGCGCCCGCGGCGCGTACGAGGTCGGGGTCCTCTCGTACGTGCTCGACGCGCTCGCGCGGCTCCGCGGCGCTCCCCCGCGCATCGACATCCTCTGCGGCACCTCGGTCGGCGCCGTCAACGCCTGCTACCTCGCCGCCCACCTCAACGACCCCACGATCGGCGTCCGCCGCCTCGTCGACCTCTGGACCGACCTCAACCTCGAGGCCGTCCTCGGCTTCGGCATGCGCCAGGCCCTGTCGATCCCGAAGCTCATCTTCGGCGGCACCGGCGAGGGCGTCGGCCTCTTCGACGTCACGCCGATGGCCAGGCTCATCGAGCGCGAGGTCCCCTGGCGCGCCGTCGCCCGCACCCTCAGGAACGGCTACCTCTCCGCGCTGAGCGTCTCTACCACCGAGATCTCGACCGGCCGCACCGTCATCTTCATGCAGACCGGCCCCGACGGCGCGCTCCCCACCACGGCCCCCCCGCGCACCATCATCCGCGGCGCCCTCGTCGGCCCCCTGCACGCGCTCGCCTCCGCGGCGATCCCCCTGCTCTTCCCCCCCGTCCGCATCGGCGCCGAGCTCTTCATGGACGGCGGCGTCCGCCAGAACACCCCCATCGCCCCCGCGCTCCGCCTCGGCGCGACCCACGTCCTCGCGATCGGCCTCTCCCGCGAGATCCGCACCATGGACACCGGCGACGACCACCGCCCCCCGAGCGCCTCGCTGGTGCTCGGCAAGGTCCTGAACGCCCTCCTGCTCGACCACGTCCAGAGCGATTTCGAGGTCCTCACGCGCGTGAACCACATGATCGACGACGGCGAGCGCGCGTTCGGCCCCGCGTTCCTCCCCGCGATCAACGAGGCCGCCACCCAGCGCGGCGCCCTGCCCTATCGCCGCGTGAAGACCCTCGTCGTCCGCCCCAGCATGGACATCGGCCGCCTCGCCGCCGCGCACGTGAGGAGCGGCAAGCTCCAGAAGGGCCCGCTCATCGCGCGCCGGATCCTCTCCCTGGTGGACGTCGGCGAGGAGACCGAGGCCGATCTCGCGAGCTATCTCCTCTTCGACGGCTCCTACACCCGCAAGCTGATCGCGCTCGGCCGCGCCGACGCCGAGGCCCGCCGCAACGAGCTGCTCGAGTTCTTCGGCAGCGCCCGGGACGACGTGGAGCCGAGATCCTCCGAGAGCGGCGAGTGGACCATTCCGCCGCCCGTCGGCCCCGGCCGGATGACCTGAGCGTTCGACTCCGGATCCCATTCCGGGCCCAGATCAAGACGAGAGGAACCGATCCATCGCCGCCGTGATCGCGCCCCCCGCGGCCCGGTCGAACGCGGCGAACATCGGCCCATTGTTGATCTCCAGGAACAGGAGCTCCCCCGTACCCGCTCGCGCCTTGAAATCGGCCGCCGCGAAGTCGAGCCCCATCGACGCCATCAACCGCCCGAGCCCCTCCGCGATCCCCGCCGGCAGCTCCCCGGCCTCCACCGGCTCGACGACGGCCGCTCGATCGGAACGGTAATCCAGTTCACATGATACGATCCGGAATGCGAGCACCTCCCCCGCGATCCGGAACACCCGCACCTCCGGCGGCACGAGCTCCGGCTGCACGATCGCCGGCGCTGCCGCCGCCCCCCCGCGGAGCTCTGCTTCAATAAGTGCTTCAGGGAGCCGCAGGCAATATCCCCCTCCGCTCACCGGTTTGACGACGTGCCCCTCCCATTGCCCGTGCGCCTCCCGCTCGCCGATCGCATTCGTCACCCGCGTCGCCGGCACCGGGAGCCCGACCCGTCGCGCCCGCACCAGCGCCTCCGGCTTGTTCGTCACCCGCCCCAGGGCCCCGCGATTGAAGCAGCGCACCTGCTCGTGCGCCGCCACCCACCCCGACAGCGCCGAATACCAGGCGTGCGCCCGGAACGCCGCGTCCTCGCCGCCCCCCTCGAGCTCCTCGAAGACATCGAGCCGCACGAACGCCGCGTCCGGCTGGATGACCTGGCCGTCCAGGACCAGCCGATCCTGGTCGATGTCCCATTCGATCGCCGGCGCCGTCCCCGAGCCCACGAGCACGGCCGCCACGCTGCGCCCCCGCCCCTCCAGCGCCGCGAGCAGCGCCGCCACGTGGGGGTCGCGCGCCCCGCCCGCGACGAGGATCAGCGGCTCGCCGGCCATGTCCGCATCAGAAGCGCCCGAACGGCCCGCCCTTGCGCCCGCCGCCCTTGCCCTCCGACTCCTCGCCGGCCGCGAGGGTCGAGGTGGCCTCCTCGCCGGCCTTCTTCGTCGGCGCGGGCTTCGCCGGCCTGCCCGGCGCGCCCTCTTCCTCGCCGCCGGCCACGGTCGTGAACCCCTCCTCGCCCTCCTCGTCGGGGATCTGCTCCTCGCCGATCATCATGGTCGTCATGCCCTCGTCGCCCTCGTCCGGCGCCTCCTCGCCCGTGGCCGCGGTGGTCATGCCCTGCTTCGGTGCCTTCTTGCTCATGAGCGCTCCCTGAGCCCTCACGTAGCACCGCCGGCGCGCGGCGTCGCAGACGGCGCGCGGGCGGGCTTCAGCGCCGCCGTCAGGAGTGGGGACCGAGCGGGTGATGGTGGCCCCAGCAGGGCCGCCACATCCTCGCCCAGTACGACCACGACACCATCATCGTTTACCAGGCGTACCGGCCTTCCATCGGCCGCTACGCGGCGCTGATCCACCTTTCCGGGCGCCCGGCCCACGCTGACACAGCCGCCGCCCGGCGCGGCCAGCGCCGGCGCGGCGCCGAGCGGCACACGCGTTGCACCGAGCCCGGCCCGTCGAAGAGGAGGATGGTATGCGGACCGGTCACTTTGCTTTTGCTTTCTGCGTCGCTGCGATGAGCCTTCTGGTGGGGTGCGGTGACAGCGGCCCGAGCGAGGGCGGCCCGAGCGTGAGCGGCGAGATCCCGGAGCAGCTCGAGGCGCTGGGCATCACGCCGGGCAGCGGCTCGGCCGGCGCGTCGAGCCTCGGCGGGGCCCTGACCGTCGAGGGCTCGGGGCGCGACTACACGCTGTCGATCGACGCCGCGGGCACGACGATGTCGTTCGATGTGCACACGCCGGGGGCGTCGCCGCTCGCGGGGCTCGCGGGCGACGCGATGGAGATCGAGACCACGGAGGGCGGCTTCGGTGGGCCGAGCCTGTTCGTGTCGGACTCCGCGGGTCCGCGCTACATCGCGGTGTTCGGCGACGGACAGGCCATCAGCGCCGCCGAGGAGCACCTCGGCGAGGGCTTCGTTCGCCCGGGCGACGAGGTCGGCTGGGAGACGGACGGCACCTTCGTGTGGTCCTATCGCAAGGCCGTGTTCAGGACCGACGACGGCGACGTGGCGCTCGATCCCGGCCAGGTGGAGACGCTGCGCATGGGCGGCGCGTCCTGGCGCGCGGTCGTGATCGCGTCCTACCAGGTCGATACCAACCCCGATGCCGACGCGCTGCCCGCCTGCTCGCCGGAGAGCCTGCTCAGCTTCGAGCTGCTCCGCGTCTCGGAGCCGCCGGCGGCCGAGGCGCCGCTCCGCCGCCTCGCGGATGCCATCGTCGCCTACGCGGGCTGCACGCCTCCCGGCGGGGAGTGACGTCAGGACGGACGAAAGACGCGGCCATTTCACGGGTTCGGATCCGGGCTCGGATCCGGAGGCGGGAGCGGAGGCGGGCTCGGTGACGGGGACGGGAGCGGGAGCGCTGCGACCGATCCCCGGCCGATGGATCAGTGACCGTGCTTCTTGTCCTTGCCGCCCTTCTTCTGCGGCTTCTTGGACTTCTCGTCCTTCGCGGGCTTCTTGCCCTTCTTCGACTTGGCCGCCACCTTCTTGTGGCCCTCTTCATTCCCGAGCGCGATCTCGAGCCGGTTGCCGTTCGCCTTCGCGAGGTACGCCGGCACCCCGTCCTTGAACTGCACCGTCACCTCGGCCCCCTGCGGCGTGTTCACGACCCGGAGCGACGCGATCCGCTTGTCCTTCCGCGCCAGATCGGAGCCCGAGGACAGCGAGCGCCGGTCCGGCAGCGACACCGTGAAGCCCATCGGACCCGACGCTCCATTGAGCGCCTCGATGGCCCCGTCCATCTTGAGCTTCAGCACCACCGGGTTCTTGACCGTCCCCTGCCCCCACGATTTCGGATCGCCGTCCGAATCGTCGGAGTCGCCCAGGCTCGGCTCCTCCGCGCCCCCCGCCGCCGGCTCCGCGCCCGGCATACCCGGCGGGGCGCCGTTCGCCGCCGCGTTCGCCGCGGCCGCCAGCGGATCCTGCGCCGACGGCGCGGCCGGATCCCCCGGCGGCGCCGGCGGCGGCACCGGCTCGGTCGTCGAGAGCGGCGTCGCCCCGAACAGCGGCACATTCGCCGCCATCGGCCCGCCGGGCTGCGCCCCCGGCACCCCGGCCTGCGCGCCCGGCGCCCCGGGCTGCTCGCCCGCCGCGGGCTGTGCCCCGGGAGATCGGAAGAGCGTCGTGTAGGGAAAGAGTGTACAG
>CAYQYG010000459.1:0-7183 GCA_964421485.1 uncultured Polyangiaceae bacterium
GCGTGCCCGGGGTCTGCCCGGCGCAACCCAGGAGGAGCCACGCCGCGGCGAGCGCGGAGGCGGACACGACGGGCCTGGAGAAGCTCTTTCGAATGGTCTCTTTGTTCATGCTCTCGCCTCAAGCAATCCCCGTTCCATCGCGATCCAGCCGGCGAGAGGACCGGCCCCGCGAGGCCGCCGCCCGAGGACAATCGATGGCCGGGTGAGCCACGAGGGGCTCACCTACGTGACCGGATCGGTCACTCCGCAGGACGCGGGCCGGCGCCGGGCGACCGCAAGGGGCGCAAGGCTTCGGAGGGAGGCTTCGTACGAGTCCTAACCTGGGCTACAGGCTAGGCGCAGTCCGCTGCGCGACCGGCAGGTGTGAGCTCAGTACGGCGCCCAGAACACGTGGGTGATCACCCCATTGCCGTTGCCGAGATCGCGGTAGTAGGTCTCCATCGGGCCCTTCGAGTCGACCAGGTTGCCCCACGCCTCATCCGCCTCGCCGGCGAAGGCCGGCGCGGGCGAGGAAGGCAGCGCGGCGCCGATGGTGCTGGTGCTGTCGACGTGCCCATAGATGGTCTGGAGCATGTCGTAGTCGTGATTGTTCGGATGCTGGTTCGTGCCCGGATTGTTCGTGTAATCCATGCACGTCCCGAGGTTCGCGTTGTCGAAGTTCGTGTCCTGGTGATCGAGCCCGAAGGCGTGGCCGACCTCCTGGCACGTCACCATGTTGCGCCACGCCGACGTGTTGTACGTCGCCGTGTTGAAGTAGCTGTCGTTGAGCTTGACGTAGGCGGCGGTGATGTGGCTGCCGCTGACGGAGATCCCTGCGATGCCGAGCCAGCCATTGTTGCCGTAAGTGTTGTTGCAGACCTGGACCATCCCGGCGGTCGCCTTGCATGTCTTCGGACTGGCCGACCCGGCGACGATCGTCGTGTTGAGAACGGTGGATTGGGTCCAGTCGCCGGAGGTGGTGGCGAGGTAGGGATCCCACGCGGCGGTCAGGTTGTCGCCGAGGTTGACGTTGAACGGATTGCTGGTGCGCGCCCAGTGGTAGCCTCCCCACGAGTGCGTCTCCTGCTCCGCGGCGCCGACCTCTTCATTCATATCATCCATGGTGGCCGTGCAGCCGAGCAGGGAGCCCGAGAGGAGAAGAGCGGCCTGAATTGCGACGAAACGCTTCATGCTCATGTGCGAACCTCTTCCTGTTTTGCTGCTGCTGGCAGGGAAGACCCGGGCCAGCAAGCAGGACAAAGCACGACCTCCGCTCGCCATGGTGCTCTCGAGCCGGGGATGATCTCGAATGGGAGCACAGATTAGCGGCTCCCACGGGGCTTGAATAGATCAAATGCGACAGCGCGGATCTATTTGTCGTTCGACCGGCATAGAAAAATGTATCGACATGAGCTCGAACGCCGCGGCCAGGGCATCGGAAGTCGGCTCACGTGGTCCACCACATCACGAGTAGCCGATCGGGTTACACCGTGGGTCTGCCGCACACCGGGTCGGTCACTCCGCAGGACGCGCCGCGCTCGTCGCGGCGGCTCGCTGGCGCGGCGGCCGCAGCTCGAGCCCGCGCCACACCACGTAGACCGCAGGCACGACCAGCAGCGTGAGCAGCGTCAGGGACACGAGCCCTCCCCACATCGGCGCGGCGATGCGCTTGGCCACGTCCGCGCCGGGGCCCGTGTCGAGAAGGATCGGGAGCAGGCCGAAGATGTTGGTCAGCACCGTCATGAGGAGCGGGCGCACGCGCCGCGAGCCGGCCTCGACGCAGGCCGCGATGAGGTCCGGGAGGCGGACGATCCGGCCGGTCCTCCGGCCCTCGGCCCAGGCGTCGTCCAGGTACACCACCATCACGCTGGCGGTCTCCGCGGCCACGCCGAGCAGCGCGATCAGGCCCACCCAGACGGCAATGGACGTGTTGAAGCCCGCCGTGTAGAGCGTCCAGATGCCGCCGACCGCCGCGAAGGGGACGCCGAGCATGACGATGAGGGTCTGCGTCACGCCCTTGAACGTCAGGTAGAGGATCACGAAGACGATGCCGAGCGTGAGCGGGAGGACGTAGGCGAGACGGGCGCGGACGCGCTCGAGCAGCTCGTACTGGCCTGTCCACTTCAGCCTGTATCCCGGCGGGATCTTCACCTCGCGCGCGACCGCGGCCTTCGCGGCCTCCACGTAGCCGCCGACGTCGCTCGTCGCCGTGTCGATGTAGACCCAGCCGGTGAGCGATCCCATCTCGCTCTTGATCATCGGGGGGCCGAGCACGGGATCGATCTTCGCGAGCTGGCCGAGGGGGATATAGACCACGCCCGGCGCGCCGCCGCCCGGAGGCGCGCCGGGCATCGACGCCGCGCCGCCCATCGGGCCGCCGGCCATCGCGTCCCCGCCCCCGCCCGCGAGCGACGCCAGCGCCTCCGGCGAGAGCCCGCCGCCCATCGAATCGCCCGCGCCCATCGCCTGGCCGCCGCCCGCCGGCGCCCCGCCCGGCGCCATCCCGGGCGCGGCCGCATTGCTGGACGGGAGCGGACGCGGCGAGAGCGGTCGGATCGGGACCAGCACGGCGCGGAGCGCCTCCAGGTCCTGCCGGAAGTCGCGCGGATAGCGGACGTTCACGCGATAGCGCTCGCGGCCCTCGATCGTGGTGTCCACGTCCATGCCGCCGATCGCGCTCTCGACCACGTCGAGCACATCGCGGACGCTCAGGCCATAGCGCGAGATCGCCTCGCGATCGGGCGTGAAATCGAGGAAGAAGCCGCCGAGCTCGCGCTCCGCGTAGACGCTGCGCGTGTTCGGCAGCGGGCGTAGCGCGCGCTCGAGGTCGTCATTGATGCGCGAGATCACCGTGAGGTCCGGGCCGATCACCTTCACGCCGATCGGGGTCCGGATGCCGGTCGCGAGCATGTCGATGCGGGCCTTGATGGGCATCGTCCACGCGCCCTGGATCCCGGGGAGCGAGACCTTGCGCTCGAGCTCGGCGATGATGCCGGGCAGCGTCATGCCCTCGCGCCATTCGGATCGCGGCTTGAGCGCCACGATGGTCTCGAACATCGAGAGCGGCGCGGGATCGAGCGCAGACTCGGCGCGCCCCGCCTTGCCGAAGACGCGCGCGACCTCGGGGACCTCGCGGATCCGCGCGTCCTGGTACGTGAGCAGCCGCCGCGCCTCCTCGATCGGGAGGCCGGGGACGGTGATCGGCATGTAGAGCAGATCGCCCTCCGCGAGCGGCGGCATGAACTCGGAGCCGAGCCGGGAGAACGGGAATGCCGTCGCGCCCATCAGGATCAGGGCGAGCGCGATCACGACGTACCGGAACCGCAGACAGGCGCGGAGCATGGGCCGGTAGGCCGCGACGCAGGCGCGGTTCAGCGGGTTCTTCGCCTCGGGGCGGATGCGCCCCCTGAGGAAGATGACCATCAGCGCCGGCACCAGCGTGACGGCGAAGATCGAGGCGAACGCCATCGAGAACGTCTTCGCGAGCGCGAGCGGGCGGAAGAGGCGCCCCTCCTCGCCCTCGAGCGTGAAGACCGGCAGGAAGGCGATCGTCAGCACGAGCAGCGCGCTGAACATCGACGGGCCGAGCTCGCGCGCCGCCAGGATCACCACGTCCTCCCGGCTCACCTTGTCGCCGCGCTGATCGGCCTCGGCGATCCGCTTGTGGGCGTTCTCCACGAGCACGACCGCGGAGTCGACCATGTCGCCCAGCGCGAGGATCACGCCGGCGAGGGACATGATGTTGACGGTGACGTCGAGGTAATAGAACGCGATGAACGAGGCGGCCGTGGCCGCCGGGAGCGTGATGGCGCTGACCAGCGCCGACCGCAGGTGGAAGAGGAAGACCACGATGACCAGCACGACCACCGCGAGGATCTGGATCAGGTTCGTCGAGAGCGTCGCCACCGACCCTCGGATCAGCGTGCTCCTGTCATAGACCGGGACGATGCGCACGCCCTCGGGGAGCGAGGGGCGGACCTCCTCGATCCTCTGCTTCACCCGGTCGATGACGTTGAGCGCGTTCTCGCCCGATCGCATCACCACGATCCCGCCGACCACCTCGCCTTCGCCGTCGAGGTCGACGACGCCGCGCCGGACGTTGCCGCCGATCGACACGTCGGCCACGTCGCGGATCCGAACCGGCGTGCCGCGCGCGTCCGTGGTGACGACGGCCAGCGCGAGGTCCTCTTTCCGCTGCACGTAGCCGCGGCCGCGGACCACGTATTCGTGCTGGGCCATCTCGATCACGCGCCCGCCCACCTCGCCGTTGGCGCCGCGGACCGCGGCCGCGATCTGGCCGACGGACACGCCGTAGGCCTTCATCCGGACCGGATCGACCTGGATCTGGTACTGCTTCTCGAACCCGCCGACGCTCGCGACCTCGGAGACGCCCTCGACGGCCTGGAGCGCGTACCGGAGCTGCCAGTCCTGGAGGCTCCGGAGGTCCTGCAGGGTCTGCTTGCCGGAGTCGTCGACGAGCGCGTATTGATAGACCCAGCCGACGCTGGTGGCGTCGGGCCCGATCTGCGGCGCGACGCCGGGCGGGAGCCGGCCGGCCGTCTTGGCGAGCTGCTCGACGACGCGCGAGCGCGCCCAGTAGAGGTCGGTGCCGTCCTCGAAGATCACATAGACGAACGACATCCCGAACATCGAGAGGCCGCGCACCGCCTTGACCCGGGGTGCCCCGAGGAACGAGGTCGCGACCGGATACGTCACCTGGGCCTCGATGAGCGTGGGGCTCCGCCCCATCCACTCCGTCGCGACGATCACCTGGACGTCGGAGAGATCCGGGAGGGCGTCGAGCGGCGCGCGCTGGGCCGACCAGAGACCCCACGCGGTGAGCGCCGCGGCGACAAGGAAGACAAAAAATCGTTTCCGGCCGCAGAATTCAATGAGGCGCTCGACGAGGCCGCCCGCGCCCCGCGGCGGCGCATCGCCGGCCGGAGCTGGATTCTCAGTGGGCATGGGCGCCTCGGGGTTGGTCGGTGGACCTGAGGCGGCTCTCGGAGTCGAGGAGGAACTGCGCGCCGGTCGCGATCTGCTCGCCGGCGCGGAGGCCGGCGTCGACGCGGTAGAAGCCGCCCACGAGCGGCCCGAGGCGGACCTCGCGCGGCTCGATGTGGCCCTCGTGGACCACGAACGCAATGGCGCGCTCGCCCGTCCGGAGGATGGCGCTCTCGGGCACGACGAGCCCCTTGCCCAGATCGACCTCGAGCTCGGCGGTCACGAACGTGCCGGGCCGGAGCGTCTCATTCTTGTTATCGAGCTCGAAGCGGACCTTGAGGGTCCGGGTCGCCTCGTCGAGCGTCGGCGCGATGAAGGTCGCCTTCGCCGCGATGGGCGCGTCGAGCCCCGCGATGGACAGCCTCGCCTCCTGGCCGATCCGCATGGCCGCGGCGTCCGCCTCGTAGATATCGACGATCGCCCAGACGCGCGAGAGGTCCGATATCAGATAGAGCTCCACGCCCGGGTCCACGAACATGCCCTGGAGCGCGTTCTTCGCGAGGACCACGCCGGTGCGGGGCGCCGCGAGCGAGAAGGTCCGCCGGGCCTCGCGGGTCCTCTCCAGCGCGGTGATCTCGGCCGGTGGCACGTCCCAGAGCCGGAGCCGCCGCCGCGCAGCGTCGAGCATCTGGGTCCGCGCGCGCAGCTCGACGTCCGCGAACTCGCCGCCCCCGGCGGGCTGCGCGAGCGTCCGTTCGAGGATCGTCAGGAACTCGAGCTTCGCCGCGAGCACCTCCTGGCTGTAGATGGAGCAGAGCACCTGGCCGCGGCGGATCTTCTGCCCGATGAACCCCACCGCGAGGTCCTCGATGTAGCCGCGGATCTTCGTGTGCACGTGCGATGTCCTCGTCTCGTCGGGCGCGATCACGCCGACCGTGCGGATGGTCTTCGTGAGCGCGCGCTCCTCGACGGGCGCGGTGGTCAGCCGGAGCGCCTGCGCGGCCGGCGGCTCGATCATCACCGCCGCGTACCCGCTCGGCAGCGGGGCCGCGGTGTCCTTCGGCTCCGCCGCCTGCCCGTGCGCCGCGTGCGGGCCCGCGTCCTTCGGCTCCGCCTGCCGGTGCGCCGCGTGCGGATCCACTTCAGCGGCCGTTGCCTGGCCGGCCGGTGGATCCCCCGTCGATCTCCCGCAGCCCGCGATACCGAGCGTGAGGGCGAGCATGAAACAGGACAGCGACGTTCTCATGGCGCCTCCTCGAGCGATCCGCCTGCGGCGCGCCGCAGCTCGGCGATCGCGACCTCGCGGCGCGCCTGCGCCTCCGCGATCGCGCGCTGTATCGTCTGCAGCGCGCGGCGCGCATCGAGCACCCCGACGATATCGATCTGCCCCGTGGCGTACGCGGCCAGCGAGCTCTCGTAGCTGCCGATCGCGCGGGGCAGCGCGATGCCGCGCAGGAGATCGAGCTCCCGGGACGCGGTCAGCACCTTCTGGTACGCGTCGGCGATCTCCGCGCGGATCATCGCGCGCATCGCCGCGGCCTCCTCGCTCGCGCTCGCCGCCCGGCTCCCCCAGGCGCTCGCGCGCCGCCCCTGTCGGATCACCCCGAAGACCGGGATCGTCACGCCGACCATGAGGCCGCCGCTGTCGGGTTCCCCGATCATCTGATTGTACCAGACCGAGGTCATGAGGTCGGGGTAGCGCTCGCGCCGCGCGAGATCGCCCATCGCCTCGGCCTCCCGCTGCATGGCGTGCATCGCCTTGAGCTCGGGGCGCGCCTTGATCGCCCGCTCCGCCAGCGCGTCCGGCGAGGCCGCGACCGCGGAGCTCTCGAGCGCCTCCGGCGGATCGGCGATTGGCATCGCCGGCGGCCGATCGCGGAGACCATTGAGCATCGCGACGATCGACGCGCGCCCCCCCTCGAGGCTCAGGGCCTCGACGTCCAGCGCCGCCTGCTCGACCTGCGCGCGCACGACCTCGTGGTGGCCCCCGGCGCCGGTCGCGTACCGGGTCAGCGCGATCGCAGCGATGCTTCCGATCAGCCCCCTCGCCGCCCCGTTGACCTGCCGGAACCGGGCGTTGAGCAGCAGCATCACGTAGGCGCGCCGCGCCGCGAGCGCGAGGTCGATCCGCCGCCTGTCGAGCTCCGCCGCCGCCGCGTCGCCCTGCCGCTCGATCGCGCTCCGCATCAGCCCGAGCTTCCCCGGCCAGGGGATCATCTGCGAGAGCTGGTACTGGATCATCGGCATCTCCCCGCCCTCG
>CAYQYG010000460.1:0-7154 GCA_964421485.1 uncultured Polyangiaceae bacterium
GATCGGCGCGCGCCGACGTGGCGCCGCCGCGCTGGCCGCCGCCGCGGCGCTGGTCGCGCTCGCCGCGCTCGCCGCGCGCTCGAGGCGGCGCCGCTGACCCCTGCGGCGCCGCTCGCGAGGCTCGCGGAGGAGGTTCCGGCGCGTCGCGCTCGAGGCTCGCGGAGGTTCCGGCGCGTCGCGCTCGAGGCTCGCGGAGGTTCCGTTCAGGGGATGCAGCAGAACGTGCGCGGCGAGGCAGGGGTCGCCGTGCCCGTGGCGACGCCGCCGCTCGGCGTGCAGGAGCCGCCGGTCGGAGCGCCGGGCGCCGAGGCCTTGCGGCCCGAGATGCTCGGGTTGCCGTTCACGTTCGCGCAGGTGCCCGCGGCGAAGCTGGCGATCTGCGTGTTGCAGGTGTTCTGCTGCGTGTCCGAGTAGATCGTGATCGTCGTCGGGCAGGTGCCGCCCGAGGCCGGGCCGCACGAGCAGTCGTTCGTGCAGTCGCGCGTGTCGGTCACGTCGCTGTAGTACACGTGCTTCACCGTGAACGCGCCCGCGGGGCAGGCGACGTCGCCGTCGTGCGAGATGCAGACGCCGCTCTCGAAATCGACGGGGGGCCTCGGCACGCACCCCTGCCCGAGGTTGCAGCCCTGGCCGACCGTGCCCGAGTCGCCGCAGGCGTGGCCGAGCGTCGCCCACGCCACGTCGGGCCTCGTCACCGACACCGGGTTCGGCTGGCACGTGCCGTTGAGGGCCGCGAGCTCGCTCGCGGTGACCGACGCGTTGCAGGCGACGCCGGTCTGCGGCGATGAGCAGTCGACGGTGTTCGGGCCGCAGGTGAGCTGGCCGCCCGGGTAGTAGTTCGGGCCGTAGCAGGTGCCCGTCCAGCCGCCGGGGATCGCGAGGGTGCCGGTGCACGTCGTCGCGCTCCCGCAGGGCGCGTCGCCGGTCGACATCGTGATCGTGTCGAGCGCGGCGCAGCCGCCCCACTGCGGCGCCGTGCACGAGCAGGCGCACGTGGCAGGCGGCACGTTGATGCCGTTGTTGCCGAGGTACGCGGGGTTCACCGTCGAGGGGAACGTCTGCGGGCAGCCCGGGTCGCCCGCGGGCGCGCCGTCGTACAGCGCGTAGTAGCCGGTCCAGTCCGCCGGCACCTCGGGCACGCAGGCGTGGT
The DNA here is from genome assembly GCA_964421485.1 of uncultured Polyangiaceae bacterium. Lineage (GTDB taxonomy): Bacteria > Myxococcota_A > Polyangia > Polyangiales > Polyangiaceae > CAYQYG01. Next base: position 1,151 of record CAYQYG010000460.1, read on the forward strand.
CGGTGCACTTCGGGTCGGCGCAGTCGATATTGCCGTCGCTGTCGTCGTCCACCCCGTTCATGCAGTTCTCGGGGTTGGTCGTGGTCGTGGACCCGCCGCCGCCGTTGGAGGTCGTCGTCGTGGTCCCGGCGCCCGAGCCGCCGCTGCCGGGCGCGTCGAAGGTGTAGTCGGGGAAGAGGCACGCCACAGGGGCAGCCACGACGACGGCAGCGCCGAGCCCGATCCAGATAGCGATGCGCGCGCCGCCACGTCCGATAAGCAAGCCCACTCGATACCTCCTGAGCCTGGCCGGATGGATCCCTGCCAGGCGCGGATTGTAACGGCGCACCGTGTCGGAGAGCAACGCCGCGCGGTCGCGCGAGATCTACTTCTTCTTGGGGGCGGCGGCCTTGGGCGCGGGCGCGGCCGGCTTCGCGGGAGCTGCGGGTGCGGCGGGCGGCGCGGCCTTGGGCCCGGCCTCGCCGGGCGCCCCGCTGTTGTACATCTGGATCACGCGGTCGGTGACCTCGAGGTCGGCGCGGTAGTAGGGGACGGCCGACTTCTCGAAGACCATCTCGTAGCCCTCCTGCGCGGCCACGCGGCGCACGATGCCGAGCACCTTCTGCAGGATGGGCGTCGTCAGCTCGCTCTCCTTGCGCTGCATCTCGCGCTGGTAGTCGACGTACGTCTGCTGGAACTCGGCGGCCTGGCGCTGCAACGTCTCGCGCTTCTTCTGAAGGGCTTCCTTCGGCGTCTTGCCGGTCTGCGCCTCCTTCTCGAGCTTCTCTTGCTCCTCGACGAGCGCGCGCTGCTTGCCGTCGAGCTCCACCTGGCGGCTGTCGAAGAGCTTCTTCAGCGTGGCCTGGACGCGCAGGCCCTCCTCGGTCTCGAGCACGGCGCGGCGGACGTCGATGACCGCGATCTTCGACGCCTGCGCCGCGGCCGGCGCGGGCGCGATCATCACGGCGCCGCCCAGGGCGGCGGCGACGAGGAGCGGCGCGGCCCCGCGGCGGAGGAGGCGGGCGAGCCTGGAAGAGGCGGTGGGCGAGGGCGGCGCGAGCTGATCGTTCTGCATCGTGGGGGCCTTAGCGACCCCACCGCCCAACGTCAAGAACGCGGAGGACCCGGGACCTTGGTGGGGAGGGCCGCAGGTACGGCCGATCCGTCGGTCGCGGTCGCGTGCGGGTCGGTGATCCCGTCGAAGGCGGGCAGGGTCCGGCCGAGGCGCTCGCGCGCGAGCTGGACGAGCCTCACGACCTCGTCGTTCCTCCGGAGGAACGCGTTCCGGTGGTACGGGTGGCGGATGCTCCGCACGCGCTCGACGAGCGCGTGGAACGCGGCGTCGAGCACGGCGTTGGCCTCGCCGTGCGCGCCGGAGAGGATCAGCGCCTCGACGAGCGTGAGGCGGACGTACTCTTCCCATTCCTCGATCGGGCCGGACGCGAGGTGCGCGTACGCCTCGCGCGCCGCCTCGAGCGCGGCGTCGAGCGCGCGGCGGGCGAGCTGGACGCGCGCCAGCGTGAAGCTCGCGACGACCCGGAGCGCCGGGTGGTTCCGGGTCTCCTCGACGAGCCAGCGGGCGAGGGCGAGCGCGGTCCCGAGGTCGCCGGGCGCGCCGCGCCACACGAGGAAGATCACCTCGTACGAGCGCGCGTGCACGCGCAGGCGCGCGGCCTGGCACTCGTCCGCGATCCTGCCGGCCTGGCGCTGGTGCTCGACGCCCGCGTCGACGTCGCCGAGGCGCGCGAAGCACATGCCGAGGTTGTGCAGCGCCGAGGCCTCGAGGATGCGCATGCGGCGGCTCCTCGTGTCGGCGAGCGCGCGCTCCAGCATCGCCCGCGCCTCCTCGAACATGCCGACCTGGTTCAGGACCGACGCGGTGTTGAGGCGCGCGCGCGTCGCGATGACCGCGTCGCCGGCCTGCTCCGCGGCCTGGATCAGCGACGTGCCGGCGGCGATGGCCTCGGACATCTCGCCGGTGGGCATCGCGTAGAGCAGCGCGTCGAGCGCGCGGACGGTGGCGTCGAGCGAGCCGGAGCTCCGCGCCGCGTCGACCGCGGCGTGCGCGGTCTCGAGGGCCTCCTGCGGCCGGCTCAGGTCCACGAGGCCGCGCACGCGCACGGCGAGCAGCGCGGCGCGGAGCGGCGCGGAGAGGTCCGGCGCGACCTCCGGGTGCAGCGCCCACGCGGCGCGCGCGTCGCCCTCGGTGCTCCGGCCCGACTCGATCATCGCGGCGGCCGCGAGGCGCTGGGCCTCGCCCCACTCGTCCGAGCCGCGCGGGGCGAGATCGCCCGCCTCCTGCGCGGCCTGGATGCCGTCCATCAGGCGCCCCATCGCGGCGCACGCCTGTGCCCGGTAGAGGAGGAGCTGCGCGCGCGCCTCGCCCTCCGCGCCGCACGCGAGGCCGCGATCGGCGAGCTCGAGCGCGGTCTCGAGCTGCGCGCCGTTCCTGAGCGCCTGCCGCGTGGCGCGCGCATAGAGCGCCGCGGCCCGCGGCAGGTCGCCGCCCGCGTCCGCGTGCCGCGCGATGAGGCCGACGTCGACGTCGCCCACCGACTCGAGCCACGCGCCGGCCGACATGTGCAGGACCGCGCGGTCCTCCTCGAGGATCGACGCGTACGCGGCGTCCCGCACGAGGGCCTGGCGGAAGATCCACTCGGCGTGGCCGGCGATGCGGGACTCCGCGTGGCGCGTCGCGATCTCGCCGGCCTCGAGCTCCGCGAGCTCGGCGCCGACGGGGCGCTCGAGCAGCGCCTCGACGCCCGCGGTCCAGAAGGACTGGCCGAACACGGCCGCGGCGCGGAGCACCTCGCGCACCGCCGGGCTCAGGCGATCGAGCCGGAGCTGCACGAGCGCCTGTACCGTCATGGGCAGCTCGTCGCGGCCCTCCGCGGCGCAGCGGACGAGCTCCTCGAGGAAGAGCGCGTTGCCGCCGGCGCGCTGGACGATCGCGGCGCGCGCGGCGGCGTCGGCGCGCGGGAGCGCGGCCGCGACCAGGCGATCGGACGCGTGCGGCGACAGCGGCGAGAGCGCCAGGCGCGTGAGGTGCCGGCGCTCCCAGAGCGCGGGCAGGCGCGCGGCGATCTCGGGCCGCGCGAACGCGAAGACGCCGAAGCGGAGCTCCGGGCAGCCGAGCAGCCAGTCCACGAGGTCGATCGTGGTGTCGTCGGCCCAGTGCATGTCCTCGATGATCATCACCTGCGGCGCGCGCTCGGCCTGCGACCGGAGGTAGGCCTCGAGCGCCATGCGCAGGCGCGACTGCATGAGCTGCGCGCTCGCGCGCGCGGCCCGGAGCGGCTCGTCCGCCTCGTCGGGGAAGGGCACGCCGATGAGCTCGCCGATGAAGGCCGCGAGGAAGCGCAGCGTGCGCGGGAGCCGCGTCGAGACGTGGTAGGTGACCTTCTGCACCTGCTCGTGCGGGCGCTCGCCGTCCTGGACCCCCATCATCCCGCGGAGCGCGCGCCCGAGGCCCGAGAGGCTCGAGCCGCGGCTCATCGGATCGCCGCGGCAGACGATCACGAACGGCGGCCGCGGCGCCATCTCGAGCCGCTGCACGAGCTCCGAGCGCACGCGGCTCTTGCCGATGCCCGCGGGGCCCGTGACCAGCGCGGCGCGCGGCGTGCCGTCCTCGACGAGCTCGCTGTACAGGCCCTGGAGCAGCGCGATCTCCTTCTCGCGGCCGACGGTCGGGGTGGGCCGGCCGAGGAGCTGCCGCGCGCCGAAGCCGCTCGAGTCCTCGCGGACGAGCGCGCCGCCGTGCGCGTCCTCCTGCACGAAGAAGCGGCCCTCCAGCGCAGCGGTCGCGTACGCGTCGATCCGCACCACGCCGGGCGCCGCGGACTCGAGCTGGCGGGCGGCGCGCTCGAGCGCCTCGCCCGCGAGGCTCTCGCGCCCGCGCACGGCGTGGCCGACCGCGACCGAGACGCGCGCGCTCGGCATCGCGTGCGCGACCGTCAGCGCCGCGCGCGCGGCCCGCATCGCCTCGTCGCCGCGGGACTGCTCGACGCCGAGGACCGCCACCATCTGCCCGCCGAGCAGCGGCTCGAGCCGCGTGTCCTCCCCGAGCACGTCGCGCAGCGCCGTGTCCACCTGCGGATCCAGCCCGGCCCCGCCGAGGTCGTAGAGCACGCACGCGACCACGCGCCGCTCGGTGGCGCCGAGCCGGGAGGAGGGCCGCTCGGCGCCCGCGCCGGTCACCGATCCGGGCTTGGAGTCCGGCACCGGCACCGCCTTGCGGATCGCCGACGCCGAGCGGTCCGTGGCCGGCGGGTCGTTGTTCAGCGTGCCGACGCGCGCCAGGGCCCGGGCGAGCTCGCCGCCGCTCTCGTAGCGGCGCTCGCGGTCGCGGGAGATGGCGTGGTGGATCACCTCGTCGAGCGCGTCGGGCACGTCGAAGCGGACGTTCTGCGCGCGGGGCGGGTCCTCGAGCACGAGGCGCCCGAGCACCGCGATCACGTGCTCGGTCTCGAAGACGTTCCGTCCCGTGACCAGCCGGAAGAGCACCGAGCCGAGCGAGTAGACGTCGGCGCGCGCGTCGATGGGCTCGCCGCGGGCCTGCTCCGGCGCCATGTAATGCGGCGTCCCGATGATGGTGCCCCGCTCGGTCGGGTACTCGTCGGGCACGGGCATCTTCACCACGCCGAAGTCGATGAGCTTGACCGCGGTGCCCTTGCCGCGGATGAGGAAGATGTTCGAGAGCTTGAGGTCGCGGTGGATCACGCCGCGCGCGTGGATCGCGGCCATCGCCGCCGCGCTCCGGCGCACGACCTCGACCGCGTCGCGCATGCCGAGCGGCGCGCGCCGCTGCCGCTGGCTCAGGTCCTCGCCGTCGAGCCACTCCATCGCGAAGAAGAGCCGGCCGTCGTGCCACGTGCCGTGCGCGATGTACTGGACGATGTTCGGGTGGCGCAGGTCCTGGAGGATCGCGATCTCCCGGCCGAAGCGGGCGCGCTCCTGCGGCGATGCGGTCGGCCGGAGCAGCTTGATCGCGACCTGCCCGCCGGTCTCCTGGTCGATACCCCTGAAGACGTCGCCCATGCCGCCGCTGCTGGCGCGCGCTTCGATCACGAAGCGATCGGTCGGCTCGCTGAACTCGGGCAACACCGCCCACGAAGGCTACGCGAAGTGCCGCGCGAGGCGCCAGAGCCTCCAGGGACGCGACCCGGCGGCGCCTCGCCTCGCCCTCGCCGCGCGCGATCCGCCCCAGCCGACCTCGTTCCCGTGCGGGCCGATCATTTCATTCAGGGCCATTGCGCGGCGGCGTCGAGGCCGCCTCACGATCGGCCTGTCGAGCGCGCAGGCAGCGGGTCTGATTTTGTCAGAAATCTAAAATTATCGGCAAAAAGCGATAATTGTATTTCTCTGTCCGGAATGGCGTGGGTCCTGGTGGCCGGCGCCGGGCGCCGCGCTAGGCGTGGCGCTTGACGACCTGGGCGAGGTCCTTGGGGTCGCTCACGCGCACGAGCACGACGGTGATGTTATCGCGGCCGCCGCCGGCGTTGGCGCGCTGGACCAGCGCGCGCGACGCCCTCTCGGGGCTCGGCTCGGCCAGGAGCTCCTCCCGGATCGCCTCGTCGGAGGCCATCTTCGACAGGCCGTCGGAGCAGAGCAGGTAGACGTCGCCGGGGTGGGGGCGCGCGATGATCAGGTCGACCTTGACCGCGGCGGCGACGCCGATGGCGCGGCTCAGGTGGTTCGCCATCGGCCCGGTGATGCCTGCGGCGCCCATCGTGTGATCGGTCGTGAGCTGCGTGAGCTGCCCCTCCCGCAGCCGATAGCAGCGGCTGTCGCCGACGTGGCCGACGTAGAGCCGGTTCTTGTTGGGGGAGAACCGGGCGCTCACGATCGTGGTGCCCATGCCGGCGAGCGAGCGGTCCTTCTGCGACGCCTGGTACACCGCGTGGTTCGCGCGCTGGATGGCGATCGCCAGCTCGCTGCCGCGCCGCGGGACGTCGGGGTAGGCGGGCTCCGGCCACGCCTGGGACTGGAACGCCTTGGAGATCGTCTCGACCGCGAGCTGGCTCGC
>CAYQYG010000461.1:0-7123 GCA_964421485.1 uncultured Polyangiaceae bacterium
TCTCTTGCGCGCGCCGACGCCGGGCGAGCCCGGCGCGAGCGCGACGCGCGCGCGGACCCGCGGCGCCGCCTGATCGCCGCGTGGACCGGCGCGCCCTCGCCCGCCGGCGGCGCCGCGCCCGGGAAGGCCGCGCCGAGGGCGACGCTCGCCGCCTGGCGGAGCTGGATGGCGGCCTCGCTCGGCGAGGGCGCGCTGGTGACGGTGGAAGCTCGACCGGAGTGAGGGGCGGCCCCCCGGCCCCCATGGCGCCGCCGAAGCTCTCCGCGTCGGGTGGGTAAGCGAGCGTCCGCCGGCGCGTCGCCTACTCGCCGCCGTCGAAATCGGCCGCGTCCTCGAGGGGCGCGCGCGAGGCGGGCGCCCGATCGGCCGCGTCCTCGAGGTCGTCCTCGTCGTCCGCGTCCTCGTCGAACGACTCGTCCTCGTCCGCGTCGTCGCTCTGGGCCAGGACCGGCAGCCTGCGCTTGCCGACCGGGCCCTCGTCCACGTAGTCGCGCAGCGCGTTCATGTCGCGCAGCGCCTCGAGCTTCGCGAGCGCCTTCACCTCGACCTGCCGGATGCGCTCCCGGGTCAGGTTCATGATCGCGCCCACGTCCTCGAGCGTCGTGCCGCCGCGATCGGCGACGTCGAGCGCGCACGTCTCGTTCATGTCCCAGACCTCGAGGTCGGGGAAGTTCAGCTTGATGGCCCCGGTCCTCGGCGAGACGTCGAGGTAGAGGTGGTGCTGGCACGAGACGTACGGGCACGGCCGGGGCCCGTCCACGCACTCGCCCCGCGCGCGGGGCTTGTAGTAGTCGGTCTCGGGGTAGAGCATCCGCCCGATCTCGAGCTCGCGCTTCGTCATCCGCTTGACGCTGATCGTGCGGGCGCGGATCTCGCGCTTGCGCCGCGAGCGCCGCTGCTCGCGCGTGATCGCGGTGGCCGACGTCACCGGCGCCGCCTTGCGCGCGAGCGCGCCGTCGACCAACCCCTCGTCCGCCTCCGAAAGGTCGCTCCCCCCGCTCTCCGTGCCGGCACCCTCGAAGACCCCGAGATCGCTCTCCACCACCGTCGCCATGCGCTCGCCTCCGTTCGGTCGCGTTGTCCGCCTCGCGCACGCGCGTTTCCCAGGGCGCACGGGACCCAGCCCGGACGCCGAGGGCAACCGCCACTCTCGGCCCGACGCGCCGGGGCCCGGGACCGCGGATCTCGGCCCTGGATCAGGCGAGGCCTGATCGGACCGAGCGCCGCGGGCGCGGAGCCCCGACCACTGCTTCAGTGGGGCCGCCGGAGCGCGCCCCGTTGTCTCATCGCCGGGTTGAAACCCTCTCCACCCTCACCGCGGGGTACGGGCGCCGCCCGTCCCGCCGCGTCGTTTTCGAAAGCATGGCCCCGCGCCGCGCACCCCAGGCGCCCCTCAGGAAGAGGCCGCGCGCCTGGAGAGCCGCGCCTGCGCCATCAGGCGCTCCTCGATCATCGAAAGCTTCGCGACGAGGTCGCGCGCGAGGGACTCGGCGCTGGCCAGGTCGAGCGCGATCGCGCGACCGCTGGTCTCGCTCCGCCTGTCCTTCGCCGCCTCCCTGAGCGCACCGAACACCTTGCTCAGCGTGCGCTCGAGCTCCTCGATCTCGCCCCTCACGAACAAGAACTCCCGCTGGATCTCCTCGATCGTGTAGTCCTGGGCCATCATGTCCTTGATCCGCTGGATCTGGCGGACCACGGTGGCCGGGTACATCCCCTGGGACCCCTGGTGCTTCCCCTTCCGGCCCACGCGGACGCTCCGGGGGAGCAAGCCCAGCTGCACGTACTTCCGCAGCGTCGCCTCGCTGAACTTCACGTCGTGCGCGGCGAAGAGGTCGAGGATCTCGCTGGAGGTGAGCCCCTCGGCGTGCTCGCGCTCGATGCGGTCCAGCACGTCCTCGGGGATCCTCTGCACGTCGCCTCTCCCAGGTCTCTCTGTCGGAGGCGATGCGTCTGCCCAACCGACGCGCGCGACTGTATTCCACTGAATGGAATACAGTCAATTCACGCGTGCAAGATTATTGCGCGCGGCGCGCGGGAGGCGGCTCTGATCGGGGTTCCGGCCCTGTCTAGGACATTCTACGTCCTGCGTCGTGACCTTCGCGGTCTGGCTAACGTTCGGGGCTTCGGGTCGCCTTCGGCGCCCTTCGCCCCGAGCCCCGGCTAACGTTCGGGGCTTCGGGTCGCCTGGAGCGGCTGGTCCACCCCGCCGAGGAGGGGCGCCAGCGCCGCGGGGCGGCCTGGACGAGAGGTGCGGGGCCCACCGTGCCACACATCCGGCGTTCCTGACAAAAGGGCTGGTACGCTCGGCGTCGATGACCAAGGAAGCCCAGAGCCCCGGGCGGGGCCCCGGCGAGGCGCCCGGCCGACGCGTGGACCGCGTCGTGCGCGACGTGACGGCGCGCGGCGTGAGGATGCGGGTGCTCGAGGCAGGGGCGGAGACCAGCCCGGCGCTGCTGCTCATCCACGACTTCCTCGTGAGCCGGCTGGAGTTCGACGACGTGATCGATCCGCTCGCGGAGCGGTTCCACGTCATCGTCCCCGACCTGCCGGGGTTCGGCGAGAGCGAGAAGCCGAGCCCGGCGCGGTACGCGTACGGGATCGAGGCGTTCGCGGAGGCGATCGCCGACCTCATCGCGGCGTTCGAGGTCGGGCGGGCGCACCTCGTCGGGCACTCGATGGGCGCGGCGATCGCGCTGACGCTCGCGGCCGAGCACCCGGAGCTCGTGCAGCGGCTCGTCCTGGAGGACGCGCTCTGCTACCCGTTCCCGGCGAGCTTCAAGACGAGGCTGCCGCTCCTGCCGGTGCTCGGCGGGATCGTCTTCAAGCAGCTCTTCGGGCGGGCGCTCTTCCGGGCGTTCTTCCGGGACGAGATCTTCCGCGGGGACGCGGTGGTGCCGCTCGCGCGCGTGGACCGGCACTACGAGCTCTTCAACTCGCCGTCGGCGCGGGAGAGCGCGCACGCGGTGATGCGGGCGGTGCTCGACGCGCGCCCGGTGGTCGCGCGGCTCACGCGGATCACGTCGCCGACGCTGGTCGTGTGGGGGCGGGACGACCAGATCTTCCCGGCGCAGAGCGCGCAGCGGCTCGCCAGGGAGATCCCGGGGGCGAGGCTCGAGATCATGGACGCGGGGCACTCGCCGCACGAGGAGCGGCCGGTGGAGTTCGTGGCGCTCGTGAGGCAGTTCCTGGAGGGGAGGCGGTGACGGAGGCGGGGCGAAGGGCCTCGCCGCTCGCCGCGCTGCTCGGCGAGGAGGGGGCGCGCCGGTTCAGGCGGGACCGGTCCGCGACGATCGGGCTGGCGCTGGCGGTGGGGCTCGGGCTGGTCGCGGCGCTGGGGCCGGCGGTGCTGCCGCACGACCCGACGGTGAGCGACTTCAGCCTGTCGCGCGATCCGATGGGCGCGCCGCCGGGGCCGAGCGCGGCGCACTGGCTGGGCACCGACCCGCTCTTCCGCGATCTGCTCGCGCGGCTCGCGCAGGGGGGCCGGATCTCGCTCGCCGTCGCGCTCTCGGCGACGGCGCTGTCGACGGCCCTCGGGGCGGCCGTCGGGGTGGCGGCGGGCATGGCGCACGGGACGCGGGCGCACGCGCTCGACGGCGCGCTGATGCGGCTCGTCGAGCTGGTGCTCGCCCTGCCCTACCTCCTGTTCGTGACCGCGATCGGGGTGGCGGTCGGGCGGGCGGACGTGGGGACGATCCTGCTCGTGCTCGGGCTGACGGGGTGGACAGGGGCCGCGCGGCTCGTGCGGGCGAAGACGATCGAGCTCGGCCAGCGCGATTTCGTGGCGGCGGCGCGGGCGCTGGGCGCGGGGCCGCTGCACGTCGCGCGGCGGCACGTGCTGCCGAACGTGGCCGGCACGCTGCTCGTGCTGGCGACGATGGGCGTCGGGCACATGATCCTGGCCGAGGCGGCGCTCGGCTACCTGGGCGTCGGGGTGCAGCCGCCGACGCCGACGTGGGGGCGGATGCTCTTCGAGGCGGAGCCGTACCTGGGGGCGCGGCCGTCGCTGGTCGCGGCGCCGGGGTTCGCGATCCTGCTCTCGGTGCTGGCGTGGAACCGCGTGGGCGAGGGGCTCCGGGACGCGATCGACGCGGGGGCCGCGCTCGCGGCGCCGCGGCGGCGGCCGCCGGTCGACCTGCTGATCGCGGCCGCGGCGCTGCTGCTCCTCGCGGCGGCGTCGCCGAACCGGCCGGGGCCGCCGATCGGGCGCGCGCCGGCGCCGGCTGAAGACCAGCCCGCGCGCGGCGGGACGCTGCGGGTCGCGACGACGGTCAACGTGCGGACGCTCGACCCGGCGCTGGCGTACGACGAGCTCTCCGGGGCGATCGAGGAGCTCGTGTTCGCGCGGCTCGTGACGTGGGACGAGGAGGGGCGCGTCGCGCCGGACCTCGCGCGCGAGGTGGCCGTGGAGGGCGGGGGGCGGACGTACGTCTTCACGCTGCGCGAGGGGGTGCGGTTCCACGATGGCGCGGAGCTGCGCGCGGGGGACGTGAAGCGGTCGATCGAGCGGACGCTGCACCCCAGGACGCCCAGCCCGGGGGCGAGCCACTACGACATGATCGCCGGGTTCGCGGAGTTCCACGGCGGCAAGGCGCCGCACCTCGACGGCGTGCGGGTCGTCGGCGACCACTCGGTCGCGATCGATCTGCGCGAGCCCGACGCGACGTTCCTGCCGCGGATGACGATGGCGTTCATGGCGCCGGTCTGCCCCTCGTCCGGCGAGGTGGTCGACCGGCAGAGCCCCGCGCCGCCGTGCGGGGCGGGGCCGTTCCGGGTCGAGCGGTGGGACCCGGGCGGCGCGGTCCAGCTCGTGCGGCACGAGGCGTACTTCAAGCCCGGGCGGCCGTTCCTCGACGGGATCGAGTGGCAGACCGGCGTCCGGGCGGCGACGCAGCGCTACAAGTTCGAGGACGGGGAGATCGACTACATCCGCGATCTGACGGCGGTCGACGCGGCGCGGTACCGCGCGGACCCGGCGTGGTCGGGGCTCGGCCGGTGGATCACGCGGAAGAGCACGAACGCGATCTTCCTGAACACGGAGGCGGCGCCCTTCGACAGGCTGGCGGTGCGGCGCGCGGTGGCGTTCGCGGTCGATCCGTCGGTCCTCGAGAAGGTGCGGCCCGACGTGATCGAGCTCGATCGGGTCCTGCCGGACTCGATCCCGGGGCCCCCGCGGTCGGAGCGGCTCAGGCGGCACGATCCCGCGCGCGCGCTGGAGGAGATGGCCGCGGCGGGCTTCCCGTTCGATCCGAGCACGGGGCGCGGCGGCTACCCGGGGGTCGTCGACTACCTCGCGGTGCCGGACAGCCTCGAGCAGGGCGCGGCGGAGGTGTTCCAGCAGCAGCTCGCGCGGGTGGGGATCCGCGTCCGCCTGCGGCTCGTCAGCTACGCGACGTACCTCGCGGAGGTATCGCGGCGGGGCGCCGCGCCGATGGGCTGGGTCGGCTGGGGCGCGGACTTCCCCGATCCGTCGAACTTCTTCGAGCCGACGCTCTCGTCGCAGGCGATCCGGGACGAGGGGTCGCAGAACTACGCGTTCTTCCGCGACGCCGCGTTCGATCGGGAGCTCGCGGCGGGGCGCGCGGAGCAGGATCAGGGCCGCCGCTTCGCGCACTACGCCCGCGCGGAGGCCATCGTCCGGGACCTCGCGCCCTGGGTGCCGACGTACACGTCGCGCGTCTTCGAGCTCTGGCACCCGTACGTCCGCGGCTACGCGCGCTCCGCCGTGGTCTCGCCGCGGTTCAACGACGTCTGGATCGACAGGGAGGCGCGCGCGCCGCTCGCCGCGCGCGGCCTCCGGCGCGGCGGCGCGGCGGCGGCGGTGAAATCGATCGCCGGCCGGGTGCTCGCCGAGGTCCTGCCGGGGTTCGCGGGGAGGCCATGAGGGCGCTCGTCCTGCACCTCGTCCGGCGGCTCGCGTGGGCCGCGCTGCTGGTCGCCGGGGTGACGGTGATCTCGTTCGCGATCGCGCTGCTCCTGCCGGGTGATCCGGCGCGGATGATCGTCGGGCCGCAGGCCTCGGCGGCGGACGTCGAGCGCGCGCGGGAGCTCTACGGGCTCGATCGCCCGGTGCCGGCGCAGCTCGGGCGCTACCTCCGGCGGCTCGCGCACGCGGGGCCGAGGGGGGCGGACGCCCGGCGCGATCCGGAGCACCGGAGCTGCGCGCCCCTGGGGCTCGGGGTGCACGTGGATCTCGGGTACAGCTTCCATTACCGGAAGCCCGTCGTGGACCTGCTCGAGGCCAAGGCGCCGCGCTCGCTGGAGCTCGGCCTCGCGGCGCTGCTCGTGCAGCTCGCGATCGGGGTGACGCTGGGCGTCGTCGCGGCGGCGCGGCGCGGGACCTGGGTGGATGACGCGGCCGTGGGCGTGACGCTGGTCGGGATCAGCGCGCCGACGTTCGTGATCGGCCTCGTGCTGCAGTACGCGCTCGCCTACAAGCTGGAGCTGTTGCCCTACGACGGCTACGGGGCGACGAGCGCGGAGCGCTGGCGGTCGATCGTGCTGCCGGCGCTGACGCTCGGCGTGTTCGGCAGCGCGCTCTACACGCGGATCGTGCGGGAGGAGCTGCGGGGCCTCCTGGCGCAGGACTTCGTGCGCACGGCGCGCGCGAAGGGGGCGCCCTGGCCGCGCGCGCTGCTCGTGCACGCGCTGCGCAACGCGTGGGTCCCGATCGCGACGCTCGCCGCGCTCGATCTCGGGACGCTGGTGGGGGGCGCGATCGTGACCGAGAAGCTCTTCCGCTGGCCGGGGGTGGGGCAGATGGCGGTCGAGGCGCTGCAGAACCGCGATGGCCCGCTGATCGTCGGGACGGTGCTCTTCTCGGCGGCGGCGATCGTGATCTCGATGCTCGCGCTGGACGTCGTATGCGCCGCGCTCGACCCGCGGCTGCGCGCGGCGCGGCGCTGACCGCTCAGTCCATGCCGGCGAGCGAGCGGCACTCCGCGCCGAGCGGCGAGTCCGCCGCGGCGAGCTCGGCGCATTTGCGGAACGATGCCTTGCCGCTCCGGCCCGCGGCCTGCTCGGCGGCGCCGCGGAGGTGCCACGCGCTCGCGCTGCCCGGAGAGCCGGCGGTGAGCTGCTGGGCGAGCTGCACGGCCTTGCCGGTCTGGCCGGCCTCGAGGGC
>CAYQYG010000462.1:0-7090 GCA_964421485.1 uncultured Polyangiaceae bacterium
GGCCGCGCGCGACGCGGCGCGCGCGTGCGTGGCGGGGGCCGCGATGCTGGCGGCCGCGCGGTCGGGGCCGGCCATGCCGGCGCTGGTCGCGGTCGGCAACCTGGGGGCGGCGACGGCCTCGATGGCGGCGCTCGTGGCGCTCGCGCGCGTGGGGGGCATGGAGGGGCTGCTCGAGACGCCGCCGTCCACCCGGCGGCTCGACGCGGCGGCGTTCGCGTCCCTCTTCTGGACGGTGGCGATCGCGCTGCCGGCGGTGTGGGCCGTGGCGCCGGAGCGCGCGGCGGGGCTCGACCCGATCGCGATCGCGATCGTGACGTCGGCGGCGTCGCTGGGGTCGCTGACGGTCACGCTGGTGGCGCTGGGGCGGGCGCGGATCGCGCGGCGGCTCGAGCTCGGCGTCGCGGACAGGACGGACGCGGCGCTGCTGCTCTCGGCGGCGGCGCTGGCGATCGGGCTGCTCGCGGTGCCGGTCGGGGTCGCGCGGCCCGAGGAGATCCTGCCGGTGACGAGCGCGGCGGCGGCGCTCTGCGTGGCGTGGAGCGTGGTCGCGGCGGACCCGGCGACCGTGTCGAGGGCGCTCCGGACGGCGCTCTCGCTCGCGGCGATGGCGGCGCCGGTCGCGCTGCTGGCGGTGTACGCGGTGCACGTGATCCCCGCGCCGGGGGCGGCCGCGGGGCGCGGGCTCCTGGGCCTGCCGGCGTCGGCGGCGGGGGCGGCGGTGTTCGCGGCGTGCGCGGCGTGCGCGGCGGCGGGGGTCGCGGCGCCGCGGATCGCGCGGCGGCTGGCGCCCGAGGGGGCGCGGTGGATCGCGGCGTTCGACGCGGCGACGCGGGCCGCGATGAACCCGGAGCCGGAGGCCGCGCTCGAGGCGGCGCTGATGGAGCTCGGGCTCGCGGCCGAGGGAACGGGGCGCAGGGCTCGCGGCGCGGCCTCCGGGTACGCGCCGGCGGCGCTCTACCGCCTGTCGCCGCCGGAGCGGATCTGGGTGGATCGCGCGGGGTACGCGCACACCGAGGCGGCGGACCTGCCGGCGCGGCTGATCGAGCTCGGCGACGCGGAGCCGGAGGGCGTGCTGCGGACCGAGGTGGCCGAGGCGGCGGAGGTGCGGCGGCCGGAGGTGCGGCCGCTGCTCGCCTGGCTCGCGGAGCGGGACGTGGGGGCGCTGGCGATCGTGCGCGACGCGACGGGGCCGATCGGCGCGCTCGCGATCCCGCGCGGGCGGCGCGCGGCGCCGATGCTGCTCGAGGAGGTGCGGGGGCTCCGGGCGCTCGCGGACCGGCTGGGCGCGGTGATCGGCGTGTCGGCGATGCTCTCGCGGTCGCGGCAGCGCGAGCTCGCGGCGCGGCGCGAGGTGGCGGCGCTCGAGGACCAGGCGCAGGCGCTCAGGCGGTCGCTGTCGCTCGGGGAGGGGCGGCTCCGGGCGCTGGCGGAGATCTTCGCGAGGCCCGCGCGCGCGGCGGCGTACAGCCCGGCGGCGCGCGCGGCGGTGGAGCAGCTCGAGCGGCTCGGGGCGTCGGGCGGGCCGGTGACGCTGCTCTCGGCGCCGGGGATCGACGCGGTGGCGTGGGCGGCGCTCGCGCACCTCGCGTCGCCGCGCGCGGGCGGGGCGCTGACGATCGTCGACGGGGCGAGCGCGGCGGAGCACGCGCTCGCGCGGTGGAGGGACCCGGCGGCGTCGCCGATCGAGGCGGCGCGCGGCGGGACGCTGGTCGTGCTCGACGCGCAGGCGCTGCCGGCGGAGGTGCAGGGCTACCTCGGCGCGGCGCTCGCGGCGCCCGCGGCGAGCGAGCGCGACGCGGCGCGAGGCGCGGGCGGCGTGGGGCTCGTGGTGTCGGTGCCGCAGACGGTCGACGCGCTCGTGGCGCTCGGGCAGATGAGCGAGCGGCTCGCGGACCTGCTCGGCGATCGGGCGGTGGCGCTGCCGGCGCTCGCCTCGCGCGGAGAGGACCTGCGCGCGCTCTCGCTCGAGCACCTGGCGCGGATCGGGACGCGCCTCCGAGGCCAGCCCTTCGGCCTGGATCTGCGCGCGCTCTCGGCGATCCTCGAGTACGACTGGCCGGGCAACGACGCCGAGCTGGGCGCGGTGCTGCTCCGCGCCGCGCTGGCGGCCGAGGGGGACGTGATCGGGGCGCGCGAGCTCGCCGCGATCGGCTTCCCGCCGGAGGGCGCGCCACGTGGAGCGCGCCCCGGAGCCCCGGATCACGACCCCGAGCGGGCTCGGGGTCCGGGGCGCAGGGCGCGCGACGGCAGGGAGCGCGACCCGGAGCTCCAGGTGCCTGGGCCGGCCCAGGGCCGGCGGACGCGCGCGAGGGCCGCGCGGGGCTGAGCGCTCGCCGCAGTATCGCAGCGCACACGGGTCGGCTACATTCGTGGCGATGATCGTGGCCCGCAAGCCCACGCCGCTGGGCACGACGAGGCTGACCTTCGGCATGGTGCCGGTGTCCGAGGACGAGCGCGCGCGCGTCCACCTCAACGACTTCTGCGCGATGCTCGGCAAGAGCCTGGACACCGTCATCGTCCCGCACCGCGCGCCGTCGCCGCTCTCGCTCGCGTCGGCGATGCAGGCGGGGCGCGTGCAGCTCGCGTGGATCTCGCCCACGCTGCTCGTCACCACGCCGGGGCTGTCGGGCCTCATGCCGCTCGTGAGCTCGGTCCGCGAGGGGGTGACCGCCTATCACGCGGCCCTCTTCGTGTCCGGGGCGTCGCCCGCGCAGCGCGTCGAGGACCTCCGCGGCGCGCGCGCCGCCTGGGTCGCGCCGACGAGCGCGAGCGGGTACCTGTTCTCGCGCATCGCGCTCGGGCGCCGCGGCATCGATCCGGCCGCGCTCTTCGCGACCGAGACCTTCTACGACGCGCACGGCCGCGTCGCGGCGGCGGTGCTGGAGGGGCGCGCCGACGTGGGCGCGACGTTCGCGGTCTTCGAGGGCGGCGATCCCACCCGCCCGCTCGTGCGCGCCGGCTTCCTCGGCGCCTCGCCGGGCCGCTCCGCGCGGATCATCGACGTGGCCGGCCCCATCCCCGCCGACATGATCGTCGCCGTGCCCTCGGTGCCCATCTCCGCGCGCTCGGCGCTGACGGTCGCGCTGCAGCGCCTCGGCGACGACCCGCAGGCGCAGGCGCCGATCCGCGCGCTGTTCGGCGTCGACAGCTTCCGCGCCTTCGCGGCGGCCTCGCTGCGCGCGCTCGTCGACCTCGGCGCGGACCTCGCGGTGCCCGCGGCCACGCCGTCCTCGCGGCAGCAGCCGTCGATCCCCCCCGCCCCACCGCCGAGCCCTTCGAACCCAGGACGCCGCCCGCCGTGAGGCGCGCGCCCGCGTCCGCTTCCGGATCCGTTTCCGGATCCGCTTCCGGATCCGGTTCCGGATCCGCTTCCGGATCCGGTGCCGCTCCCGTTCCCGCGTCCCGCTCGCTGAGGTGAATCAGGCGGCGCCGGCGCGATCCCCGGAAGCCGACGAGCCTCGGCCCGCGTCCGCCGAGGGCCCCTTGAGCCCTGCGGCGACCTCGGCCGCGAAGCCCGAGGCCATGTCCCGCGCGTCGGCGAAGCGCTCCGGGATCTCGCGGGCCGCGCGCTCCAGCGCGCCGAGGGCCAGCTCGCGCCCCTGCCGGCCGAGCAGCCGGTAGGCGAGCGTCCGCCCCGGCGCCGTCGCGATGATCGCGAGCGTGGACGCGGACCAGGCGAACGGCGGGCTCCTGCGCGTGGCCGTCGCGATGTCGGTCAGCGGCGAGCGCGTGAGCCAGAGGGTGAGCGCGGCCGTGTACTCGTCGGCGTCGACCGCCTGGATCCCGTTCGCCATCTCGGTGAGCCCGACGCGCCGCGCGTCGACCTGCACGTTGCGGATCGAGGGCCACTTGAGCAGCCGCCCGGGCGGCGGCTGCCCCCGGAAGCTCGCGCGCCCCGTCCACCACGAGACGGTCGTGTCGGTGCGCACGCACTCGAGCACGCGCGCGAACGTGGCGTGCCGCGAGAGGGCCGCGCCGATGTGGCGCGGGGCCGGCACGAGCTCGCAGAGCTCGCGCACGCAGGCGAGCAGCTTCGCGTGCCGCCCCCGCGTGAGCGGCCCGGTGAGCTCGTGGTTGGTGGCCTGCAGGAGGTCGTTGAGCCCCGCGACGAGCGCCCAGTCCGCCGCGGAGAGATCGGCGACGGTGTCGACCGGCGCCACGAGCCGCGCGATCCGGACGCGGGCGACGTCGAGCCGCGATCGGAGGTCCGGATCGGAGATCGACCGGCCCGCGCCGATCTCGAGCGCGAGCTTCGCGCCGAACGGCCGGACCGGATCGACGCGGCCGCCGAGCACGAGCGGCGCGAGCACATGCGTCGTGAGCTCGTCGAAGCGCTCGGTGAGGCGATCGGTGCTGGCCATATCGGTGCGGGGCGTCGAGGCCAAGGATAGTCGATCCCGGAGCAAACCCGGCAGGACAAGGTGAACGGAATCGAAACCCTTTCCGCTCCTTCCAGACGAGCGCCATCTTCCCTCTGCGGCGCTCGGCCTGCTACGGTCCACCGGCGTGATCGTCCTCGATGTGCGGGATTTGACGGCGATGAGCGGGGCGACGCGGGCGCAGCTCGCTGCCCGCTCCGAGGCGGCGTCCGTCGTGCTGTGGCGCTTCCATACGGGCACGGCGCCGCGCACGAGAGGATCATGGAAGAGAATCTCCCCCGTCCTACGGCGAAGCTCGCGCGACCGGTCTCGAGGACGATCGCATCGAGGTCGAGGTCCACTGGGACGAGCCGACCCGCGCGGTGATCGCGGCGTCCCGCAACGAGCTGAAGAACGTGGAGCGCGCCGCCGAGGCGATCGAGCGCGGTGATCGCGGAGCGCCGGGACGTCTTCGCGCCGCTGCTCGTGCGCGTGGCGGAGTGGCGGAGCCGGACGAAGTACCGGCGGGCCGGGCCTTCCCCGCTCGCGAGCAGCTACGACATCTTCGAGGCGCCCGCGATCGCCGGGAGCTATGCGCTGCGCCTCTATGTCGGCGCGACCTCGCAGCACCTGCTCGACGGCGCGGCGGCGGCCCCGAAGGACGTCGTCGCCCAGCTCCTCGCGCTCGCGCAGGCGGTCGCCGCCGGACCGGACGCGCTGCGGCGGATGGTGGACGACGACGCGTACGCCAAGGCATTCCTGCGAGGCTTCCGCGACCTCGCCCCCGATGGAAAGGCGGTGGGCCAGGTGCACCTCGGAGCGATGGTCCGGGGCCGGCTCACCCAGACCACCGCGCTCACACCGGAGATCCGCGAGCGCCTCACGAGGTCGCTCCGCCGGCAAGATCACGACGAAGAGAAGCCCGTGGTCCTGGACGGCGTGCTCAAGTCCGTCAGCCTCCGCGGTGACGAGCCGCGGATCGGCGTCGACACGGAGGCCGGCGCGCGCGTCTTCCGCATCGCCAAAGGCGAGCACGACGACGCCATGGGCCCCAAGCTCAACCGCCGCGTGCGCATCCTGGGCATGCGCCGCGTGAACGAGTCCGGCGAGGCCGACGACTGGGCGGCCGACGTCGTGCTCCTGGAAGAAGCCCCCCGCGAGCCGGCCGCCTGACCGCGACCGGACGCCCCACCGCCGCCCGACGCCGACGCGGGAGCAGGACGCGGCCAACCGATCCATCGGACGGATTCGCAAGGTCCCTCACGATCCAACTACCGCGACGACACAATTTCCTGGATCATCCACCCATGGCGACATCCTTGCCGCTCGACGCGCTCCGGCGCGTCGAGGCCACGATCGCCTCCGGGGATCGGCTGGACGTCCGTGAATTCCACGTCACGGAGCGGATGAGCGACCTGTTCGAGGTCTCGATCGTCGCGCTCTGCGAGAACGAGGACCTCGACTTCGAGGCCGTCGTCGGCCAGCCCATGACCTTCGCATTGACGCAGGGCACCGGCCCGCACGACGCGCGCGCGTGGACCGGCCTGTGCAGCCACGTCGAGCAGATCGCGGCCGAGGAGCAGGGCGCCTCCACCTACAGGCTGGTCCTCGTCCCGGTCCTCTGGCTGCTCACCCAGCGCCGGAACCACCGCATGTTCCAGCTCCAGTCGGAGCTCGACATCGTGCGCAGGCTCCTCTCCGAGTGGAGCATCCCGACCTCGGAGCGCGTCACCGGCACCTATCGCAGGCGCAAGTACCGCGTCCAGTACGGCGAGTCCGATTACACGTTCATCTGCCGGATGCTCGAGGACGCGGGCATCGCCTTCTATTTCGAGACGATGGACGGCGAGACCAGGCTCGTCCTGCACGACGCCCCGCACACGAGCGACCAGAGGAGCCCGCCCATCGCGTTCCGCGATCACCCGACCGACGCGGACCGCGAGCACGTCACCAGGATGCGCGTCGGCCGCCGCATCCGCCCCGGCAAGTACACGGTGCGCGACCACGACCACCGCCGCCCGCCCGACTACCCGCTCAGGAGCTCCGCGAGGGCGCCGGTGCCCGTGGAGGAGCAGCTCGAGCGATACCATTACATCCCCGGCGCCTTCCTGTACGAGAGCGACAAGGGCCAGCCCACGCCCGTCGCCGACGACAGGGGCCGCTACCGGACCGACGAGAGGGAGGCCGAGGCCCTGGCGCAGCGCCGGCTCGACGCGAAGCGCGCGGACTCGAAGACCATCGCCTTCGAGACGAGCACGATCGACCTCGCCCCCGGCACCGTCGTCTCCTTCCTGGATCACCCGAAGAGCGAGCTCGCCCCCGGCGAGCGCTTCCTCGTCACGAGCGCCCGGAGGAGCGGCGAGCGCAACGGCCGCTGGTCCTCGTCCTGCGAGGCCGTGAGCGCCGCCCTGACCTACCGGCCGCCGCTCGCCACCCCGAAGCCGAAGACCAGCGGCGTGGAGAGCGCGACCGTGGTCGGCCCCGCCGGCGAGGAGATCCACACGGACGAGCTCGGCCGGGTCCGCGTCCATTTCCACTGGGACCGCGAGTCGAGGATGGACGAGACCTCCTCGTGCTGGATCCACGTGAGCCAGCCCTGGAGCGGGGCGGGCTTCGGCGGCACGAACCTGCCGCGCACCGGGCAGGAGGTGATCGTCGATTTCCTCGGGGGCGATCCCGACCGCCCGATCATCGTGGGCCGGGTCTACACCGGCCTGCAGAAGACGCCCTAC
>CAYQYG010000463.1:0-7059 GCA_964421485.1 uncultured Polyangiaceae bacterium
CGACCGCGCCCGCGACCGCGCCCGCGACCGCGCCCGCGACCGCGCCCGTGACCGCGCCCGCGACCGCGCCCGCGACCGTGACCGCGCCCGCGACCGCGCCCGGCCGGGTCATCGAGGCGTCGTTCGATTCGCCCGCGCTCGGCGTCCGGAAGAGCTACCTCGCGTACCTGCCCGGCGGCTATGACGGCTCCTCGCGCCGCTACCCTGTCATCTACCTCCTGCACGGCCTCGGCGGCGACGAGACCAACTGGGTCAAGGTCGGCGGGCTCCCGCGCGCCGCGGACGCGCTCGGCCTGCAGGCGATCGTCGTCATGCCCGATGGCGACGCCGGCTTCTATATCAACTGGGCCTCGCCCCCGGCCTACGACGCCTGCCTCGCCGATCGCCCGCCGTTCCAGAAGGCCGAGCCGCCTGCGACGTACTGCGTGAAACAGGGCCGGTACGACGATTACATCGCCCGCGACCTCGTCGCCCATGTCGACGCGACCTACCGCACGGCGCCCGAGCGCAGGGCCCGCGCGCTCGCCGGCCTCTCGATGGGCGGTTATGGCGCCCTCCAGCTCGCGATGCGCCACAGGGACGTCTTCTCCGCGACGGCCAGCCATTCGGGCCTGGCCTCGCTCCTCTATGCCGGCCCGCACCCGTTCGCGCCGGGCAAGGGCGCCCCGGCCGCCTCGCTCGCCTCGTGGGGCGACGAGTACCGCGGCCCCATGCGCGAGCACATGCTCCGCATCTTCGGCGGCGACGTCGCGGCGTGGCGGGCGCTCGACCCGACGCTCCTGGCGGCCTCGCTCGCGCCCGGCGATCTCGACATCTACATCGATTGCGGCACCGAGGACGGCTTCAAATTCCAGGACCACGCGCTCTACCTGCACGAGGTGCTCGATTCGCGGAAGGTGCCGCACGCGTTCACGCTCGTGCCGGGCCCGCACGATTTCTCGCTGTGGAGGGTCCGGATCAAGGACAGCCTCTCGTTCCTCTCGGATCACTTCCGGCGCGCCGGGCTCTGAGCCGAGCGGCCGAGGCGCCGCCTCCGCGATCCGGTCCGCCCCGCTTCCGAGGAACGTGCTAGATTGCCTCACGGTGGCGAGGGCGCAGTGCCCTGGCCACGACTCGACGGCTTGGAGATACCATGAAACGACCCGTATTTATCACGCTCGGACTCTGGATGGCCTTGGCCTCCGCGGCGCTTCTGACCGCTTGCAGCGACGAATCGGGAGGCTCCGGCGGCTCCGGAGGGACCACCACCACGACCAGCACCACCACGACCACCACCACCGGGACCGGAGGCGGGGGCGGCGCGGGGGGTAGCACCGGCACCGGCGGCAACACCGGCACCGGCGGGGCCGGCGGCGGCAGCGCGGCCCAGCTCTGCACCGACTCCGGAGGAACGGTCCAGACCGCCTCCTGCTGCATGGCCACGGGCGACTTCCCTGATCTGTGCGCCGTGGGCGCGTGCGGCTGCTCGCCGGAGAACAGTCACGACGTGCAGATCTGCGCGTGTCCTCAGGGCCAGTGCTTCGACGGGACCGGCTGCGTGGCCGGCCCCTGAGGTAGGCGGAGCGCGCACCAGGCGGCCACCGCTTCGATCGCTGCCAGGGGGGTGAGCATCGAGCTCACCGAAGCTCCGGGTCTCCGCCGCCGGCGGCGAGCATCGGGCAACGTGAGTCAGGCCTCGGGCCTCGAAAAAAAGAAGAGGCCCGACGAGAAAAGATTGTCAGGTCTCCACCGCGCCGCGCGAACGACACGAGCATCGAGGAGGCCGCCGTCCTTCAGAGGATCCCGGAGAGATCCGGCGAGCCACCTCGGCGCGGGTTAACCCATCGGATTTGCAGGATTTTCAGCGCGTTCGCCGAAGGGCGCGTGCCGGGGCCGTGTCGAGCTGACCCGGTTGACCCCGGGGAGCTGAATTTTCTCGGCCTCCGCTGGACCATTTGCTTTTCAACCCGCCGAGCCGCGAAAAACCATTCAACGGAGAGACCTATCATGAAGACCAGCCGAACCCTTCGCGTGAACGCCGCCCTGCTCATCGGCCTCGGCCTCGCGGGCTGCAGCGACGCGGATCTCGTGACCGATTCCAGTGAGAGCGCATCGAACGACGCGGCATCCGTGCAGAGCGGGGCCGCGACGAGCGGCGCCGGGCTCGCCGTGAAGCCGCCCGATCTGCGCTCGCTGCCCGTCTACGTCGTGACCGGCCGCGGCATCGACGCGGCGCGCGCGGCAAAGCTCGCCGCCGCGCTGGGCGTCGACGCCGGCGCCGCGGAGAGGATCCTCGATGAGGACGGCGCGATCCGCTATATCGACGTCGAGCGCTTCCAGCAGGTGCCGGCGCGCAAGGTGGGCGGCGCCGCGCCGGCGGGCGCCGACGAGCAGGGGCAGCCGATCGCCGCGAACGACAAGGCGGTCGATCTCGAGGCCCTGGAGGCGCTCCACGTGCTGTCGGAGGAGGAGGCGCTCGCGCGGGTCGGGGAGGCGCTCGCCGACGCCGATATCGATGTCGAGGGCGTGACCACGACCGGCCACTCGGTGTTCGAGGCCTATGACAAGGACGGCGCGCAGACGCTCGAGGTGGACCTGGATACCCAGGTGACGTACGAGGGGCGGCTCGAGGGGCTGCGCCTCATCGGACCGGGGGCCAAGGTGAAGGTCGTGCTCGACGCCAAGGGGCGCGCCACGCAGATCGTGCTGGCGACGCACGAGCTCGAGCGCGGAGAGGACGTCGCCATCATCCCGCCCTCCCAGGCGGCGGCGCTGTGCGCCGAGGAGCTGGGCGGCGGCGAGCTCCGTCGCGTCACCGCGGATCTCGTGTACTACGCGCCGGCGCTGTCGCGGCAGGCCGGGAAGATCTTCCCCCATTACGCGTGCGGGGGCGCGAGGCTCGTGGACGGCAAGGAGGTCGACCTCCGCAAGGTCATGATCCCGGCGGTCGTCGACGCGCCCAGGGCGACCGTGACGATGAAGACCTTCGGCGGCGAGGTCCGCGCCTCCGCCGAGGTGGCGGGCGGCACCGCGCCCTACACCTACTCGTGGGTCTCCTCGACGCGCTCGCTCGCGCAGAGCCTCGACGCGGCCGAGGCCGAGTACGCCGTCTTCAGTCGGACGGGCGGCGCCGTGCCCGAGACGCTCACGCTCTACGTGACGGACGCCAACGGCCTGACCGCAAAGGCGGCCGAGACGGTGCTCGTGACCCCGCAGGCCATGAGCGCGACGGGGGACCAGCAGGGGCTCGTCGGAGGTTCGCCCTGGGGCAGCGTCGGCACGGAATGGATCGGCACCTGCGGCGGCCTCGGCGGATCGGCCGGCAACGCGGGCGGCTTCGTGAACCAGTTCCAGTCCTCGGGCATCTCGGCGCAGTTCAACTGGGGCGAGCAGAGCGCCTGGGAGATCGATTTCAAGGACCCCACGTACGGCGGCCAGGACACGAGCTACGCCGACGCCGTGGACCTCGTCTTCTACACGGGCCACGCGGCGGGCGACGGGTTCCAGTTCTGCAGCAGCGTGAACGACACCTGGCTCGACCTCGGGACGGAGGCGAAGCTCGGCGACAACAACCTGGAGTGGCTGGTGATCGCGGCGTGCGGTCCGCTGCAGGGGACCCAGTGGCCGAGCTCCTTCGCCGGGCTGCACCTCCTCCTGGGCTACACGACGATCTCCTGGGACAACACCACCGAGGGGAACGATTTCGCGAACGGCCTGCTGCGCTATGACCACCTGACCGTGCGCGACTCGTGGGCGATGGCGGCGACGAACGCCCAGCCGCCCGAGGTGATCTACGCCTATGCCGGCGTCTGGTACTGGAACGGTTCCTACTGGACGCTGCCCAACCTCGACGACTACTTCTGGGGCATGGGCCCGGTCGGCGGCGATTACCCGAATACTTACGGGACCTGGAAGATCACCAGCCCTTCGTGATCCGGTCTCGATTCCTCCTGGAAAGGAGCACGGGCGGCGGTCAGACGTCGCCGGCGAACGCGGCCCCCTGGGCCAGGAGGCCCGGGAGGCCGCCCGTGTGCAGGAAGAGGATCCGCTTGCCGGCGAGATCGCCCTGGGAGACGAGATCCCACAGGCCCGCGAACGCCTTGCCGGTGTAGACGGGGTCGAAGATCAGGCCGGAGAGGCGGGCGGCGGCCAGGATCAGGCGGCGCTGCTCGGGGGTGGAGACGGCGTAGGCGGGGCCCTTGGCGCGGTCGTCGACGATGAGGCCGGCGGAGGCGCCCAGGGAGGGATCGAGGGCCCGGGCCTCCTCCATGATACGGAGAATGGTGCGCTCGAAGGTGGGGGCGTCGTCGCAGACCGCCATGGCGCGGACCTCGGGGGCGACCTCATAGCGGGCGGCGCCCAGGGCCACGCCGGCGGCGGTGCCGCCGGAGCCGCAGGCGTGCACGATGGCGTCGAAGGGCTCGCCGCCGGCGAGGCCGAGATCGAGCTGGCGGCGGACCTCTTCCATTGCGCGGACATAGCCGAGGGATCCCAGGCCGTTCGAGCCGCCCTCGGGGATGACGTAGGGGCGGCCGCCGGCGGCGCGGACCTCGGCGGCGACCTCGGCCATGGCCTCGGCGCGGCGGCGGTAGGTCTCCGGGGTGATGAGGCGGATCTCGGCGCCGACGAGGCGGTCGAGCAGGACGTTTCCCTCCAGCGGGGCGCGGGAGGCGTCCAGATCGGGATCGGTCGTGCGGAGGAGGAGAATGGATCGGAGCCCCAGCGAGGCGCCGAGGAGGGCGGTGGCGCGGGCGTGGTTCGATTGAATGCCGCCGCACGTGACGAGGGTGTCGGCGCCCTCGTGCTGCGCGGCGGCGAGCAGGTATTCGAGCTTGCGGATCTTGTTGCCGGCCTCGGGGCCGGCGGTCATGTCGTCGCGCTTGACGTGGAGGTCGATGCCCATCGCCTCGGCCAGGCGGCGCGGGCGGTGGATGGGGGTCGGCGTGTGCGCGAGCGCGATCCTCGGCGGCGGGGCCATGGTCAGCCCACCTCCACGAGCAGGGCGCCGCTCTCCACCGTGGCGCCGGGGGCGACGTGGACCTTCTTGACCACGCCGTCGCGGTCCACGCTGAGCTCGTTCTCCATCTTCATCGCCTCCACGACCACGAGCGGCGCGCCGGCCTTCACCTCGTCGCCCTCGCGGGCCAGGACCTTGAGCACGCGGCCGGGCATCGGCGACGTGAGCACGCCGGCGCCCTTCGGGCCGCGCACCTTCGAGGCCGAGACGAGGTCGCGCATGCGCTCGCTCTCGACCTGCGCATAGAAGCGGCGGCCGCCCGCGACGACGCCGACGTCGGGGGGCGCGCCCTCGATCCACAGATCGAAGCCGCGGCTGTCCAGGAGCAGGTGCGTCGAGGCGCCCGCGCCGAACGCCTCGACGTCGAGGGCGCGGCCCTCCACGGAGACCTCGATCTTGCCGCTGGGGAGGTGCATGACGTCGACCGGGATCTCCCGGCCGGAGGGGAGCTTCACGAAATAGCGCATGTCGGCTCCATCAGCGGGGCGCAGGGCCGGGCGCCGCGCCGGCGGCTTCGGCGGGTGGAATGAGCGCGCAGCGGCCCTCCAGGCAGCCGCAGCGGTTCGCGTCGACGCTGTCGCACTCGATGCTCTGGGTGCACATGACCTGCGGGTCGGGGCGCGGGGCCTTCGCGGCCGCGACGCAGGCCTTCGCGTGGCAGAGGGCGGAGGGGGCGCAGTCGGCGTCCTTCGAGCACGCGTCCTCGCTCCTGACGGGCTCGGGGAGCCGGCACGCCTCGGGGCCCATCGGGCCGCGGCGGAAGGTGCGGGTGGGCGCGGGCGGCGCGGTCCCGCCGGGGTCGGGAGGCGCGGTGGTGCCAGCGCCGGGCGGCGCGGGCGGGACCGTGACGCTGCCGGCGCCGTCCGCGGGCGGAGGCGGAGGCGTGCACGCAACGAGCACGACGGCGGCGAGCGCGGCGGCCAGCACGGCAGCGATCGCGGTCGCGGTCGCGGTCACGGCAGCGGTCGCGGTCGCGGGCACGGTCGCGGTCGCGGGCACGGTCGCGGTCGCGGGCACGGTCGCGGGCACGGTCGCGGACGCGGGCACGGTCGCGGACGCAGGCACGGCAGCCGTCGCGGTCACGGGCGCGGGCGCGGGCGCGGCGGGGCTGCGGGGACGGAGGTGAGGCATTTCGCTCGGCTGGGTGGATAGGAAGCCGCTCAATACATGAGCGGGGCGGCGCGCGCCACAGCATCGGCGTTCTCAGCCGGGCTCGCGGTGGAGTACGCTCGGGCGCCATGGGCCAGCGGTGGAAGGGTGCGGCGGGGGTCATCATCGTGGCGTCGCTCGCGGCGGCGTCGTGCGGGGGCGGGAACCTGACCTCCCAGACCGCGAAGCCGCCGGAGTTCGCGCCGAAGGACCAGGCGAAGTGCGGCGTGACCAAGAGCCAGGCGCGGCCGCTGATCGTCGAGTGGCCGTCGTCGGACCGGGCCGCGCTCGAGGCGCGCGTGAAGCAGGGCATCGTCGCCGTGCGGTACGCGGGCTGCGAGATGGAGGTGCTGACGCGCTGCCAGGTGCCGAAGACGCGCTACGGCTACACGGGCATCACGAAGAAGAGCGACCGGATCGTGATGCGCGACGCGGACGAGCTCTACGCGAACATCCCGGTGTACGCGGCGAAGTTCGAGGGCACGCTGCAGCGGGCGGGGGCGCTGACGGTCAGCATGACGATCGTGGGGCGGTACGAGGCGGACCGGCCGACGGTGCGCAAGGCGGACCTCACGGGCGGCGACTGCGAGGGGGCGACGCACGTGATCTCGGCGCTCACCGTGGGCGCGTTCGAGTTCTTCACCGGCGCGGAGGCCGAGGCGGGCGCCAGCGTGGAGGCCGCGGGCGCGGGCGCGGGGGCGAGGTCGACGTCGCAGCGCGAGACGCTGAACCGCGACGGGGACGACGCGTCGTGCGACAAGGCGAAGGGCGAGGACACGACGCCCCCGTTCGGCTGCGGCGCGCTCCTGCGCGTGGAGGTCGTGCCGCTCGGCGGCGGCGACGCGACGGCCGAGGCGCCCCCGCCGCCCGCGCCGCCCTCCGCCGAGCCCTCCGCCGCGAAGCCGCCGAGCCCT
>CAYQYG010000464.1:0-7047 GCA_964421485.1 uncultured Polyangiaceae bacterium
GGGGCGGCGGGCTGCGGCTCCGGCTGCGCCGGCGGCTCCGGCGCGGGCTCCGGCTGCGGCTGCGCGGCTGCGGCCGCCGTCCAGGCCCCGAGTGAAGCGAACGCGACGAGCGCGACGGCGCGCCGAACCACCCTCTGATGACACCCTGGTCGCACGGCGCGCACCCTACACCAGGCTCAGACCGGAGATCCAGAACGTTGCGGCCGGGGCGCCCGCGATTCCGCGCACGCGCCGCGCTGTTCGACTATCGACGGGCCGGGTCGCGCCTGGCGAGCGGGAAGAGCGCTTTCGAATACGATCGCTTCTCCCGGAGCAGGCCTCCCTCGAAATGGAGGACGTCGAGCCCGTGCCAGCCGAACGCGCGGCCATAGATGCCGCGGAAGAGCGCGCGCTTGACCTGGGTGGCGAGCGGCAGGCCGGGGAGGTCGTCGATGTGGTGCTGGCAGCGCCAGCTCGTGATGACCTTGCCCGCCGGCTCGTCGACGATCACGTCTTCCATGTGGAACCGGACGGCGCCGAAGTCGCCGCGGAACTGCGGCACGAAGGCGTCGCGGATGGCGCGCTTGCCGCGGTGCTCGCGGTCGTCGTAGGTGACGTAGACGGCGTCCTCGGCGAAGAACTCCATCACGGCGTCGAGGTCGTCGCGGTTGAAGGCGTCGGTGAAGCGCCGCGCCAGGTCCCTGAGCGCGGCGCAGCCTGCGGCGGTGTGGTCCATGCTCCTCCTGGAGGGTGACTCTACACGAGGAGGGGTCGAGGGGGCGCCGGGAATGGCCAGCGCCGCGCGTGGGCCGGGCCGGCTCGGGTGACTCCTGATCGCGGGGCGATCGTGGAGGTGATATGGTGGATGGATGCACTGGAACATGGCCACGCTGATCCGGGACCGGAGGGTCGCGAGCTTCGACGTCATCTGCGCGGGGGAGGCGCGCTGGGATCTCGCGGCGCGGGGCTCGGTGCTCGGGGCCGGGCTGGGCGCCCTGCGCTTCCGGCCCGGCGGGGCGGCGGTGAGCGTGGCGGTCGGGCTCGCGGCGCGGGGCCTCCGGGTGGGCCTCGCGGCGTCGCTCGGCGACGACAGCGCGGGCCGTGCGCTGCTCGGCAGGCTCGCCGCGGCCGGGGTGGACGTGGGCGGCGTGTCGCTCGCGCCGGCGCGCGCGGGGATCATCTTCGTGGACGGGATGGGCGCGACGGCGAAGGTCATCTCCTCGGCCCGGGAGGAGCCGCCCATCGAGATCCCCGCCGGCTGGGCCGCTCAGGTCCTGCTGCTCACGGGCGTGTCGCCGGTGGTGTCGCACGCCGCGGCGTTCTGCCGTGAGGCGCGCGCCGCGCGCCGCGCCGGCGCGCTGGTCATGATGGACGTCAATGCGAGGCCGCACCTCTGGATGGGTCAGGAGCCGAGGATGATCCGGTCCGTCCTCCTGGAGGCCGACGTCGTGCGGTGCAGCACCGAAGACCTCGCGGTGCTCGGAATGGACGCCGCCGCGGTGCGCGCGACGATGCGGCCGAATTCGGTGCTGGTGGAGACCGGCGCGGCCCTGGTGCGCGCGACGGGCCCGTTCGGCGATATCGCGATGGAGCGCCGATTGTCCGCCGCGCCCCCCGCCCCGGGCGCGGGCGACGGGTTCACGGCCGCGCTCTGCGCCGGGCTCGCGCGGTCCGGCCCCCCCGGCCTCGAGCGAATCCAGCTCTGGGATCGCCTGCTGAAGCGCCTCGTGGAGCGGGCGAGCCCGGACGTCGCGCGCCCCTGGTAGAAGCGCTCACCCGGCGCCCTGAAGCTGCAGGCCGACGATGCCCGTGACGATGAGCGCGAGGCACGCGAGCCGCGCCGCGGTCGCCGGCTCCTAGACATCCATGTCCTTCCACTTGCGGCTCATGCGCGCGAACACGAGCAGGCCGACGAGCGAGATGGCCCCGGCCGCGGCGAACCAGTACCAGACCTGATAAGGATGGTAGGTGTCCCAGAGGATCTGATTGACCGCGAGGGTGTCCTTGCCGAGCACGCTGGTCAACGTCTCCATCGCCTTCGCGCGCTCGACGCCGACGAATTCGGGCAGCTTGTCGACGTTGCCGTCCCACGCGCCCTTGCCCTTCACGAAGTCCGTCTTTTCGGCGAGGTACCGCAGCGCCAGGGTGGCCTTCTCCCCGGTCAGGCCGTATTGCCAGCCCGCCAGCTTGGCGCCGGCCGCCTGGCCGATCGCCACGGGGATGTTGACGTAGCCGAGGTAGAGCGCCTTCTTGCCCGGGGGCGCGATGAGCGAGAAATACTCCGTCTTCTTGGGGCCGGTGAGCATCTCGCCCAGCGAGAACAGCGCGATGCCGGCGAAGAGGACGTAGATGCTCATCGACGTGCCGTACACGAGCGTGCCGAGCGTCGCGATGAGGAAGCCGATCGAGATGGCGGTGAGCACGCGCATCCGGGCCACGATGGCGGACACGAAGACGACGAACACGACGACGAGGAGGGCGTTGAGGTTCAGCGCGTTCTCCTGCTTGAGGTGCAGCCCGTCCTTCGACAGCCACGTGGCGGGGAGCCACGTGTTCGCCTTCACGAACGGGGTCGAGTCGGTCCAGTCCGCGTAGAAGTTCGGCATGAGATCCCAGAGCTGGTAGAGCATCATCCAGAAGCCGCTGAACAGCACGATGATGGCGATCAGCCTGGCGTCCAGGATGTTCAGGACCGTGTCCTTGAGGACCTTTCCGACACCGGTCTTCTTGTCCGCGCCGGACTCCACCTCCTTGTAAGTGAACAGCATGAGGAAGTTGAGGGAGGCGATCGCGGCGCAGCCGTAGAACACCCAGGGCCACCCCTTGCCGTGCAAGAACCCCGCGAACGGCGGCCCGATCGCCGCGCCCACGTTCACGAGCCAGTAGAAGAGGCCCCAGCCGACGCTGGAGTTCTTCTTGGAGGTGGACTGCGCGAGGGTGCCCTGGATACCGGGCTTGAAGATGGCAGTACCAAAGGCCAGCGCCATGCAGCCGAGGAAGAATCCCCAGTAGGACCGCTGCGTGGCCATGACCAGGTAGCCCAGGACCTTGAAGCAGATCGAGAAAAAGATGGTGTTCTTGTACCCGTAGCGGTCCGAGATGCCGCCGCTCACCATGGGCACGAGCGACTGCACGAGCGCCCACCACGCGAAGATGGTGCCCTTCTCGGCCTGGCTGAGGTGGAGCCCGCCCGGCTCGTCGGCCTGGGCGATGTAGATGGGGATGACGACGCGCACGCCGTAATACGCGAGGCGCTCCCACATCTCCATGGTGCAGCACATCCAGAAGGAGCGCGGGAACGTCTTCAGCGTCTGCAGAAACGTGAGCTTCTCGACGACTTCCGGCGGCTCTGGAGCGGCGGGCGGGGCGAGGGGATTGGGGTCGGAGGTGACGTTCTGGGCCACGGCGCCTCGTAACACAGCTGCCGGTCGCCGGGCATCGACATTCGGCGGACCCGACTCAGGTCGGCGGACCCGACTCAGGTTGACCGCCGAGGAGGGGCGGACCTGACTCAGGTCGCCTGCTGGCCGGACCCGGGCGAGGGTGGCGGGTTGACCGCCGCGCCCCGAGAGCGAGGGTGGCGGCCGCCATGGCGCTGCGCCGGCACCTCCTCTTCCGCCCCGACGCGGCGATCTCTCAGCTCCTTATCTGCGCCGGCGCTCGCCAGCTCGCGCTCTTCAGCCGACGGCGCGCTGCGCGTGGCCACCTTGTCGCCGCGAGCAGGGCGATGCTCGGGCACGAGGGCCAGCTCCTCGTCTATCGCCGCGCGCTCGGCGCGGACGCCGTGCTCGTCGCGATCAACGCCGGCGCCGCGCCCGTGGCCGTCGAGCTCGCCGGCCAGGCGCCCGAGGCGCTGGTTCCCCTCGTCGTCGCCGGCCATGCGACGAATTCCGGCCCATCGCTGGCGCTCGGCCCGCTCTCCGGAGCCGTGCTCCGCGCGAGCGCCCGCGACGCGTTGAATCACGCGCCCGAGTGCCGGCTTGCGCCGAGAGGGTGGATCTGGTTATCCTGCCGCGAATGTCGCGCCCCGTCACGCTTGCCGTTGTCGGGCTCGGCTACTGGGGGCCGAACCTGCTCCGGTGCTTCGCCCGGCTCGCGGCCGCGCGCGTGAAATACGTTTGCGATCTCGATCCCGAGCTCTGCGCGTCGGCGGCGCGCCAGTACCCGTCCGTGATCCCCACGCGGCGCCTGGAGGACGTGATCGTGGACGCGGAAGTCGAAGCCGTCGTCATCGCCACGCCGGTCTCCACCCATCATGCGCTTACCAAGCGAGCGATCGAGGCGGGCAAGCACGTGCTGGTGGAGAAGCCGATCGCCTCCACTTCGATCGAGGCCAGAGACCTCGCGACGATCGCGGAAGATGCCGGGCGCTGCCTGCTCGTGGACCACACCTTTCTCTACGAGGAAGCCGTGCGGAAGCTCAGAGAGTACGCCAAGGGCGGCACGCTGGGGCGGCTCCTCTATTTCGACTCGACGCGCATCAACCTGGGTCTCCACCGGTCGGACACCAGCGCGCTCTGGGATCTCGCCATTCACGACCTCTCCATCCTCGACGCGCTTCGCCCGCTGTCGGAGGTCACCTCCGTCCTCGCTCACGGCCAGAAGCACTATACCGATCGGGAGGAGATCGTCCACTTGCACCTGGAGTTCCAGGGGGGGTTCCGCGCGCACATCGCGGTGAGCTGGCTCTCGCCCGTCAAGATCCGCCAGACGCTCGTCGGCGGCACGGAGAAGATGCTCGTCTACGACGACAACCAGCCGTCCGAAAAGATCCGCCTCTACGATCGGGGGATCCAGGTGACGAAGGAGGAGCAGACCTTCGCGCTCCCGATCTACCGGACCGGCAGCGTGCTCATCCCGTACCTGCAGAACGTGGAGCCGCTCCTCCGCCTGGCCGAGCACTTCGTCGCCTGCGTGCGCGGGAAGGACGAGCCCCTCACCCCGGCGGAACAGGCGGTGCGGATCCTCGAGATCCTCGAGCTCGCCGACTGCTCCATGCGCGAGCGGCGAACGGTCGGCCGTCCCTGACCATGCCCGTCCCTTTCGTCGACCTCCTGGCGCAGTACCGAGCCATTCAGAGAGAGGTGGACGCCGCCATCGCCGAGGTGCTGGCGACGTCGGAGTTCGTGCTCGGCCCCAGGGTGGAGGCGTTCGAGCGGGGATTCGCCGCGTCGTGCGGGGTCAAGCACGCGGTGGGCGTCGGCTCCGGCACGGCGGCGCTCATGCTCCTCCTCCAGGCACATGGCATCGGCGCGGATGACCAATGCGTCCTGCCCGCCAACACCTTCTTCGCCACGGCCGAAGCGGTATTTGCCCTCGGCGCCCGCCCGGTGCTCGTGGATTGCGAGGAGGGGAGCGGCCTCATCGACGTCACCGCCGTCGCCGCAGCCGTAACGCCGAAAACGAAAGCCATTCTTCCAGTCCACATCTTCGGCCAGCCGGCCGACGTCTCCCCGCTCCTCGCGCTCGCGCGACCGCGCGGGATCCTCGTCCTCGAGGACGCATGCCAGGCCCACGGCGCGCGCTATGCGGGGAAGCCCGTGGGGGGGCTCGCGGACGGCGCGGCCTTCAGCTTTTATCCCGGCAAGAATCTCGGCGCCTACGGCGACGCCGGCGCGGTGACGACGAACGACGAGGAGATCGCAGCCACCATCCGGATGCTCCGCGCCCACGGAGCGGCCAGACGTTACCATCACGATCTCATCGGCTGGAACGAGCGGATGGACGGCATCCAGGGGGCGGTGCTCGCGGTGAAGCTCCCGTACCTCGATCGCTGGAACGAGCGGCGCGGCGCCCACGCGCGCTTCTACCGTGAACGGCTCTCGGGAGTCGGCGATATCCGGTGGATGGAGGAGAGGCCCGATCGCGCCCCGGTCCATCACCTCCTCGTCCTCCGCACTGCGAGGCGCGACGCCCTGCGGGAGCACCTCGAGGTGCGAGGCATCCAGACCGGCATTCACTATCCGATCCCCGTGCACTTGCAGAAGGCGGCGGCCTCCCTGGGTCACAGGGAAGGCGACTTCCCGCGCACCGAGCGCCTCGCCCGGGAGGTGCTCTCGCTCCCCATGTTCGCGGAGCTCACGGAGGGACAGATCGACGAGGTTTGCGCTGCCGTGACGGAATTCTTCTCCTGACCCATGAACCTGGGACGCTCCCCTATGGACAAGTGGCACGACAGCAATTCATTCTGGAAGAAGACCTGGATCTTTCAGTTCGACGAACGGCGCTGGAAGAACACGAAGCGCGATATGTGCGCGATGGCGAGGTTCCTGGGGCTCCGGACGGACATGAAGATCCTGGACCTTTGCTGCGGCCCGGGGCGGGCCATGCTCCCGCTTGCAGAGATGGGATACGACGTGACGGGCGTCGATCTCACGAAGCCGTACCTCGCCCACGCCATGAAGGAGGCCAGGAGGCGCGGCGTGTCGTGCCGGTTCGTGCACGGGGACATGCGGATGTTCCGCGAGCCCGAGACGTACGACGTCATCCTCAATCTCTTCACCTCGTTCGGCTATTTCGCGGACCAGAGGGACAATCAGAGGGTCCTCGATAATATCCATGCGTCCCTGAAGAGAGGCGGCAAGCTGCTCCTGGAGATCCGCTCGCGCGAGGTCTACAAGCGCATCTTCCGGCCCAAGGACTGGGAGGAGCGACGCGGTGTCTACCTCCTGAAGGAGCGGATCCCCCGGAGGAGCTGGACCTGGCTCGAGAATCCCTGGATCGTCCTCGAGAAGGGAAGGACGTACCGGTTCGACGTGTCGCACCACGTCTACGGTGTCGAGGATCTGACCGCCATGTTCAGACGAGCAGGCTTCTCCCAGGTGGATCTTCACGGACATGTCGGTGGCGGCAGCTTCGACCCCGAGACATCCGATAACCTCGTGGCCGTCGCGACCAAGGGACGGACCCGACTCAGGGGGGCGGACCCGACTTAGAGTTTGGATGTCGGGGCCGGCGATGAGCCAGCCTCGCGAGATCCTCCCCGGCGCCACCTATCTGGTCACGCGTCGCCCCTGCGCCGGCACCTCCTCTTCCGCCCCGACGCGGCGATCTCTCAGCTCCTTATCT
>CAYQYG010000465.1:0-7017 GCA_964421485.1 uncultured Polyangiaceae bacterium
GCCAGCGTGCCCGGCGTCGCCGGCACGTGGAAGGACCTCACCGACAACGTGAACTTCATGGCCGGCAACCTGACGAACCAGGTGCGCGGCATCGCGAAGGTCGTGACCGCGGTCGCGAACGGCGACCTCAAGCGGAAGCTGGCCGTCGACGCGAAGGGCGAGATCGCGGAGCTCGCGGACACCATCAACGGGATGATCGAGACGCTCGCGACGTTCGCCGATCAGGTGACCACGGTGGCGCGCGAGGTCGGCGTCGAGGGCAAGCTCGGCGGGCAGGCCAGCGTGCCCGGCGCGGCCGGCACCTGGAAGCACCTGACCGACAACGTGAACCAGCTCGCCGCGAACCTGACGACGCAGGTGCGCGCCATCGCCGAGGTCGCCACCGCGGTGACCAAGGGCGACCTCACGCGGTCGATCAAGGTCGAGGCGCAGGGGGAGGTCGCCGCGCTCAAGGACAACATCAACGAGATGATCCGGAACCTCAAGGACACCACGCTGAAGAACAGCGAGCAGGACTGGCTCAAGACCAACCTCGCCAAGTTCTCGCGCATGCTCCAGGGGCAGAAGGACATGCTCACCGTCGGGCGGCTGATCCTCTCCGAGCTCGCGCCCGTCGTCGGCGCGCAGCAGGGGGTCTTCTACGTCATTGATCCCTCGAGGGACGAGGCGGTCCTGAGGCTGCTCGCGAGCTACGCGCACAAGGTCCGGAAGAGCGCCGACAATCAATTCAAGCTGGGCGAGGGGCTCGTCGGGCAGTGCGCGCTCGAGAAGGAGAAGATCCTGCTCGCCAACGTCCCGCCCGATTACATCCAGATCACGAGCGGCCTCGGGGAGGCGCCGCCGATCAACATCATCGTGATGCCCGTCATCTTCGAGGGGCAGGTCAAGGCGGTCATCGAGCTCGCGTCGTTCGAGCGGTTCAGCCAGACGCACCTGGCGTTCCTCGATCAGCTCACCGAGTCGATCGGCATCGTGCTCAACACGATCGAGGCGAACATGCGCACCGAGGACCTGCTCAAGCAGTCGCAGTCGCTCGCCCGCGAGCTCCAGAGCCAGCAGGAGGAGCTGCAGCAGACGAACGCGGAGCTCGGCGAGAAGGCGCGCCTGCTCGCGGATCAGAACGTGGAGGTCGAGCGGAAGAACCAGGAGGTCGAGCAGGCGCGGCAGGCGCTCGAGGAGAAGGCGCGGCAGCTCGCGCTCACCTCCAAGTACAAATCGGAGTTCCTCGCGAACATGTCGCACGAGCTCCGGACGCCGCTCAACAGCCTGCTCATCCTGTCGGACCAGCTCTCGAAGAACGGCGAGGGCAACCTGACGGCGCGGCAGATCGAGTTCGCGCGGACCATCCACTCGTCGGGCAACGACCTGCTCGAGCTCATCAACGACATCCTCGATCTCTCCAAGATCGAGTCGGGGACCGTGATCGTGGACGCGGGCCAGGTCTCGCTCGTCGAGCTCCACGACTACGTCGAGCGGACGTTCCGGCACGTGGCGGAGTCGCGGCGGCTCGATTTCGAGATCAACCTGGCGAGCGATCTGCCGCGGGCCATCCACACCGACGCGAAGCGCGTGCAGCAGGTGCTCAAGAACCTGCTCTCCAATGCGTTCAAGTTCACCGAGCGCGGCAAGGTGACGCTCGATGTGGCGCTCGAGACCTCGGGGTGGAGCCCCTCGAACGAGAGCCTGTCGCGGACCGGGACCGCGATCGCGATGACGGTGCGCGACACGGGCATCGGGATCCAGCCGGACAAGCAGCAGATCATCTTCGAGGCGTTCCAGCAGGCGGACGGGTCGACGAGCCGGAGGTACGGCGGGACGGGCCTCGGGCTCGCGATCAGCCGCGAGATCGCGCGCATGCTCGGCGGCGAGATCCGGCTCTCCAGCGTGCCGGGCGGCGGCAGCACCTTCACGCTCTACCTGCCGCTCGCGTACGCGCCGCCGCGCCCGCGGCGGCGCGAGCCGGCCCACGACGGCGCGCCGCCGCCCCCGGTCGAGGCCGTGGCGCGGCCGAGCGTCGAGCCGCCGGCGCCGCTCGTGAGCCCGATCGACGACGACAGCGCCGCGATCGGGCCGGGCGACCGCGCGGTCCTGATCGTCGAGAACGACGCGGGGTTCGCGCGGTTCCTCGTCGACGTGGCGCGCGAGCACGGGCTCAAGGCGATCGTCACGCACCGCGGAGCGGCGGGGCTCGCGCTCGCGCGGGAGCGGGCGCCGCACGCGATCACGCTCGACATGAGCCTGCCCGACGTCGACGGGTGGCGCGTGCTCGATCGGCTGAAGCACGACCTCGAGACGCGGCACATCCCCGTGCAGGTGATCTCGACCGACGAGGATCGCTGGCGCGCCCTCCGGATGGGCGCCGCCGGCGTGCTCGGCAAGCCGCTGAAGAGCCGCGACGCGCTCGACGAGGTCTTCGACCGGCTGCTCGGGCTCATGCAGGCGCCGCGGCGGACGGTGCTGGTCGTGGACGGGAGCGAGGCGGAGCGCGCCTCGCTCGCCGGCCTGCTCGGCGGCGACGGGGTCGCGGTCGAGGCGGTCCCCACGGCCGGCGCGGCGCTCGCGTCGCTCCGGCAGGACCCCGCCGACGCCGTGGTCGTGCGCCTCGACCTGCCCGACGGCCGCGGCCTCGACCTCGCCGGCCGCGTCGCCGAGGCCGGCGGGCGCCCGGACGTCCCGGTGTTCCTCTACGCCCCGAGTGACCTCTCGAAAGCCGATGCAGAGCAGCTCGAGCGCGCGAGCCAGTCGGCGGTGCTGAAGCACGTCCGCTCCCCCGAGCGGCTGCTCGACGAGGTCGCGCTCTTCCTCCACCGCCCGCTCGCCTCGCTCGCCGAGCCGAAGAGGCGGATCCTGCGCGCGCTGCGCGAGTCGAACGTGGTGCTCGCCGGCAAGAAGGTGCTCGTCGTCGACGACGACATCCGCAACATCTTCGCGATGACCACGCTGCTCGAGGCGCAGCAGATGAGGACCATCTACGCGGAGACCGGCAAGGCGGCCGTCGAGGCGCTGGAGCGGTCGCCGGACGTGGACGTCGTGCTGATGGACATCATGATGCCCGAGATGGACGGGTACGACACCATGCGCGCCATTCGATCGATGGGCCACCTGCACGGGCTGCCGATCATCGCGGTCACGGCGAAGGCGATGAAGGGCGACCGGGAGAAGTGCTTCGACGCGGGCGCGAACGATTACATCTCCAAGCCGGTCGATCCCGGCCACCTGCTGGCGGTGCTCCGCCTCTGGCTGCACCGGTGAGGGCGCGATGGCCAGGATGATTCCGGGAGAGCCGACGATGCTCGACGAGGGCCGGGTGGACATCCTCGCGGTCGACGACAACGCGGACAACCTCGTCGCGCTCGAGGCCATCCTCGATCAGCCCGGGCAGCGCATCCTGCGCGCGAGGTCCGGCCGGGAGGCGCTGCGGCACGTCCTCGGGCACGAGCTCGCGGTGATCCTGCTCGACATCAACATGCCGGGGATGGACGGCTTCGAGACGGCGCAGCTCATCCGGCAGCACCGGAACGCGCGGCACACGCCGATCATCTTCATGACCGCGCGCGGCGACGAGCTCCACCTCCAGCGCAGCTACTCGCTCGGCGCCGTCGATTACATCATGACCCCGGTCGTCCCGGAGGTGCTCCGGACCAAGGTCGGCGTCTTCGTGGAGCTGTTCCGGAAGGCGGCGGAGGTGCGGCGCCAGGCGGCGGCGCTCCAGCGCCGCGCGGCGCAGCTCCACCTGCTGAGCGCGGCGTCGATCGCGATCAACTCCGCGCTGTCGCTCGACGCGATGCTGCGGGCGATCACGGACGCGGCGCGCGACATCCTCCAGACGCACCAGGCCGTGACGGTGCTGACGCTCGATCTGCCCGGCGAGCGCCCGCGCGCCGTGACCTCGGTGTCGGACCGGATCTCCCGCCCCCCCCGGCAGCGCGACTCCCATCCTGACGGGTGGCTCACCGCGGATCCGGCCCGGCAGCGTGACTCCCATCCTGACGGGTGGCTCACCGCGGATCCGGCCAGGCCGCCGCGGCGGAGCCGCCTCACGGCGCCGCTCACCGAGGGGGACGGCCGGATGATGGGGCTCATCGAGCTCTCCGACAAGATCGAGGGCGATTTCAGCGACGACGACGAGGCCCTGCTCGTGCAGCTCGCGCAGCTCGGGTCCATCGCGATCCAGAACTGCGTGAACGCGGAGGCGCGCGAGGCGAATCGATTGAAGGACGAGTTCCTCGCGACGCTCTCGCACGAGCTGCGCACGCCGCTCAACGCGATCCTCGGCTGGACGCGGATCCTCCGCGCGGGCCCGGCGGATCCCGCGCGGCTCGCCCGCGGGCTCGAGGTGATCGAGCGCAACGTGCGCGCGCAGGCGCAGATGATCGAGGACCTGCTCGACGTCTCGCGCATCACGTCCGGCAAGATGCGCCTGTCCCCGCGCCCGCTGGAGCTCGGCCCCGTCGTGGAGGCGGTGCTCGAGACGCTGCGCCCCGCGGCCGAGGCCAAGGAGATCTCGCTCACCGGGATCATCGACGGCGGCGCCGGCCTGGTGAACGCCGACCCCGAGCGGATGCAGCAGGCGCTCTCGAACCTGATCGGCAATGCGATCAAGTTCACCCCGAGGGGCGGCCGCGTCGACGTGCACGTCACCCGGGCGAATTCCGAGCCCCCTCCCGATGTGCACGTGCGCGTCAGCGACAACGGCGAGGGCATCAGCCCCGAGTTCCTGCCGCTCGTCTTCGAGCGCTTCCGGCAGGCCGACAGCACGGTGCGCCGCGCGCAGGGCGGCCTGGGCATCGGCCTCGCGCTCGTGCGCCACATCGTCGAGCTGCACGGCGGCTCCGTGCGCGCCGAGAGCCCCGGGCCCGGCCGCGGCTCGACCTTCACGCTGAGGCTGCCCGTGACCGCGAGGGCCCCGGTCGCCGTCGTCCCCGGCGCCTCCGCCGCGCTCGCGCCGCCCGGCGAGGGCCGCGCCGAGCTCCAGGGCCTGCGCGTGCTCGTCGTGGAGGACGATCCCGACGCGCGCGAGCTGGTCGCCGAGGTGCTGCTCCAGCACCGCGCCGAGGTGGTGGCCGTGGGCTCCGCGCAGGCCGCCCTGGAGGTCCTGAGCTCCGCGCGCCCCCACGTGCTCGTGAGCGACGTCGCGATGCCCGGCGGCGACGGCTACGAGCTCATCCGCCACATCCGCCAGCGCGCCCCCGAGGACGGCGGCGGCGTCCCCGCGCTCGCGCTCACGGCCCGCGCGCTGGCCGAGGACCACGCGCACGCGCTCGCCGCCGGCTTCCAGATGCACGCGGCCAAGCCCATCGACCCCGCCGAGCTCGTGACCGCCGTCGCACGCCTCGGCTGCGCGTCCGCGGGCGTCCCCACGGGAGGCTGAGCCGCCCGCCCCCCGCGCGCGCCTCGCTCGCGGAGCGCGCGCCTGCGCCCCTTGCGCCACGCCCCCCGGATCGAGGAAGCTCCCGCCGCGCGCCGGCACGCTCATTGCCCAGCGGGCCCGGGCGCCGTACTGTCATCGACCAGCATGACCCAGGAAGCTGCGGGAAACGAAGCTCTCTTGCCCGGTGGCCCAGCGCCCGCCGCGCCCGACGATCGACCGGCCGCGATCTCGCCCCCCGCGGCCGCCTCGCGCGTGCGGCGCTGGGGCTACCCGCTGCTCTGCGTCACCCTGATGGCCCTCTACGCGCCGACCCTGGCGCGCGGCATCACCTTCTCGGACGGCCCCGAGCTCGTGACCGCGATCACCACGCTAGGCGTGGCCCACCCCACCGGCTATCCCCTCTTCACGATCCTCGCCCATTATTTCACGATCCTGTTCGCGGTCCCGCTCCCGCAGTGCGTGAAGGTCGAGGTATTCAACGCGCTCTGCGCGACCGGGGCCGCCCTGTTCGCGGCGCTCACGACGCGGGAGATCGTCCTGCTCGCCTCGGCGCGGGCCGGCCGCGAGGACGAGCCCGACGACGCCGATCTCGCCGGCCTGACCGCGGGCCTCCTGCTCGGCGTGAGCCCGCTCCTGTGGCAGCAGGTCCGGATCCCCGAGGTGTACCCCTTCCACGTGCTGCTCGTCGCGTGGTCCCTGTACGCCTGGATCCGCTTCGAGGTGACCGGCGACGTCTGGTACGTCGTGAAGGCCGCATTGCCGATGGGAATGGGCCTCGCGCACCACGTCACGATGGTCTACCAGCTCCCCGCGGCGTTCCTGTACCTCATGGTCCGCCGCCCGACGTTCTTCGTGGACTGGCTGGTCTGGCCCGTCGCGCGGATCGTCCGCCTGTTCAGGCGAGATTTCATGTCGAGCAAGCGGTGGGACGCGGCGTGGGCGTTCCCGCTGGCGTGCCTCGTCGGCTTCCTGCCGATGCTGAGCTATGGCTACCTGATCTGGGCCAACGCGCACACGACGGGCCTCCCGTGGGGCAACGTGCACGACTGGGACTCTCTCGTCGGCCACGCGACGGGCCGGCAGTATCGATTCCTCATGGGCCAGGGCGACGCCGCCGCGTGGTGGGCCCGCATCAAGAAGCTCCCCGGCTTCTTCGATCGCCAGTTCCTCCCGCCGGGCACGCTGCTCTTCGCGGCCGGCGTCGCGGTGACGTTCCGCCGCGCGTGGCGGCTCGGCGTGCTCCTCTTCGCCGTGCTGCTCTTCAACGTCGGCCACGGCGTCTATTACTCGGTCGGCGATTACGCGAACTACTACCTGCCCGCGGTCATCACCTGCGCGATCCTGATCGGCGCGGGCCACGGCTGGCTGTCGCGCGTGGCCCGCACGCGCGCGGCGGAGGCGTCGAGGCCGTGGCTATGCCTCGCCGCGGCCGGCGCGATGCTCGTGGCCGCCGCCGTCGCGGTGGTCTGCTACGCCCGCCTGACGAGGCAGGTGCCCGCGCCCCTCAACGCGCGCGGCGGCCTCTACCTCGCCGCGCCGCTCGGCGCGCTGGGTATCGCCGCGCTCGCGGCCGGCGCGGCGCAGCGCGCGCGCCGCGGCGCGGCGCCGGCGGCCGGGTCCGAGCGCTGGCCGCGCCGGGCCCTCCC
>CAYQYG010000466.1:0-6989 GCA_964421485.1 uncultured Polyangiaceae bacterium
CCCCCCGCGCGCCGGCGCCGCGCCTGGCAGCACGAGCACCTCCGGCCCGAGCGGCTCCGGCAGCCCCTCCTTGCGCACGATCAGCGACACCACGAACCGCCCCACCGACGACGTGATCCGGGGCCATTCCCTGAGCGCCCGCTTGTGGATCCCCTCTCCGCCCGACAGCCCCGCCACCGTCTCCCCGTCCGCGTCCGAGATGATGAAGCTCCCCCCCGTCGGGTGATCATCGCCCTCCACGATGATCCCCGCCGCCGCGCCTCGCCGCACGTGGATCGACGCCGCCCGCTCCTCGAGCTGGCATTGCCCCCCGTGCGCGAGGATCCGGTCCACCAGGAACTCCTCGAGCTCCTCCTCGCCGCGCGGCAGCGTCATCACCCCGCGCGTCCAGGCCCCGTGCAGCCGCGCCACCGCGAACGGCGGCGGCAGCCCTGACAGATCGGTCGCGAACAGCACCGACTGCTGCACGATCGCCCGGTACAGGTGCCCCCGCGGAAAATCCACCAGCAGATCCGCGTCCGGCTCCGCGTGCGCGTGCGGCAGCATCGCCGCGTACCGCCCCGTCTCCCGCCGCTCCCAGAACGTACCCGGCGGCCACACCGCGTCCCGTTCGAACGCGTCGTCCGCGGCCCCGTTCACCTGCGCGAGCGCCGCGTAGAGCTCATCGACCAGCCTCCGCAGCTCTGGCAGCTCCCGATCGATCTCGCGCCCGAACAGCGCCATGTCCGGCGGCACATCGAGCCGCAGCCGCGGCGCGAGCACCTGCATCATCGGCACGGCCGGCACCACCCGCCGCTTCCATGTCTGCGACTGCGCCAGCTCCGCGATGACCCGCTTCCAGGCCGGTGACGGCTCCGCGAGCATCGTGAACGCCCGCCGCCGCAGCTCCCGCTGGTCCAGCCGGTACGTCGGCGGCCGGTCCCCGTGCCCCACGACCATCACCGTGAAGTCGCGCCGCGCCAGCAGCGCCGCCGCTGTCAGCGCCCCGATGGACCGCCCCACCACGATGACGTCGTAGTGCTTGTGGATCACGCCGCGCCCTCGGCGCCTGCGACCCCCAACGCCGGCACGACCCCCGAGAACCGCGCCCGCGCCCGCCCCGCCTCTCCTTGCACGACCTCGAGCCGCCCCTCCGCGATCCACCCGAGCACCTTCACCAGCAGCGCGTGCTCGAACCCCAGGATCCGCGCCGCCAGCGAGCCCCGATCGTCCCCCTCCAGCACCGGCACGGCCGCCTGCGCCAGGATCGGCCCGGTATCGGTCCCCGCGTCCACGAGGTGCACCGTGCACCCGCTGATCCGCACCCCGTGCTCGATCGCCTGCCGCTGCGCGTCCACCCCCGGGAACGCCGGCAGCAGCGACGGATGGATGTTGATCACCCGCCCCGGAAACGCATCGAGGAACGTCGGCGTGAGCAGCCGCATGAACCCCGCGAGCACGATCCACTCGGCCCCTGCCTCCCGGAGCGCCCCCGCGATCGCCGCATCGAAGCTCGCCCGATCCGGGAACCCCTGGTGAGGGATCACCCGCGTCGCCACCCCTGCCTCTGCGGCGCGGCCGAGGCCGGCCGCGTCCGCGCGGTTCGACACGACGAGCCGGACGCGCGCATCGAGCCGCCCGTCCGCGATCGCATCCAGGATCGCCTGCAAGTTCGATCCGCGCCCCGAGATCAGGACGCCCAGCTCGAGCGTGGACATGCCGGCGAGATACTACGCCCGCGCCCCGGTGCACGGATCATCGTGGTGCCGGACGACCCCATCCACCCCCGGGCCCCCGGGCGGCCCTCGCCTCCCGCCCCCCCTCCGGCGACGACCCCCTCCGCGCCTCCTGCCGGACGGCAGGACCTCGGACGCCGGCAGACCGATGAACCGAGCGATGAATGGATCAGAAGCAGCGCAGCGCCGTGAACGGCCCGTTCGCATTGAATTCGAACGTGTCCGTGCCCGAGAGCGAGCCCACGATCTGATCGCCGTCGATGCTCACGATCTCGAGCGTCCCCGTATTGAAGCTCCCGCCTACCCAGTAGCAATCGGGCCCGCTGCCCGGGCCGGTCGCCGTGAAGTAGGCGTTCACCTCCTGCGAGGCCAGGTCGATGACCCCGGGCACCTGCATCGCCTGGGGGATCCCGAACGCCACGCGCCAGTGGCCCCCGCAGTCCTGGCCCGCATAGGGATCCACGCAGGCGATCGGCTGATCGCCGATGGCGAGGTAGAGCGTGTTCGGATCGACCGGGGGCCCCCCGGAGGAGCTCGACCCCGTGCCGCCCGTGTCCACGTCCGGCAGCTCCGAATACAGCATCGCGATCGCCGGCCCCCCGTCCGCGACCGACCCGCCCCCGCCGCTGACGCCGGGATCCCCCCCGGCGCCCCCGCCGCCCTCCCCCCCGCCGCCATGGGTCACGACGCCGTTGCAGCCGGCGACCACCAGCCCCCCCACGACCGACACGGCGCCGAGGACCAGGTGAAGAGCACGGGACCGGAAGGAGGCATCGTTCATGGGGACTCTCTCTGGCAAGGGACCGCCCTCTTCAGCACCTTGGCCCCTCTGTATAGCACCCTCTGTGCCACGCGCGAAATCAAGAAGAACCAGCGTGAATCACGCGAGGTTTCACGTGCGCCCACCCCCGCCGGCCTCCCCGAGCGTGTGCCTGGCCCATGATGGCGCAACGGCCCGATCTTGGCGTGCCCGAGGCATCGCGATAGCGTCACCGCAGGCGATCGGCTCGAGGCCTCCGGATCGCCGGGAGCGTTTCTTTACATGCCCCTGCGACTCCTTGCCGTCCACCGCGCCGCCCCTGCGCTCTTCCTCGCCGCGGCTGCCATTGCGCTCGCGGCGCCTGCCGCTGCGCAGAGCGCCCCGCCGCCTCTGCCCTCGCTCCCGCCACCTGCGTCCGAGCCCCCTGCGGCGCCCCTGCCCTCGCCGGCGCCCCCCGGCGCCGAGCCCCTCCTTGAGGAACCGCCCCCTGGAGCCCCTGCTCCCCTGGCCGTCGCCCCGCCCCCTCCGCCCGCCTCCGCCGATCCGGCCCCCGTCGTGCGCGTCGTCGAGACCGATCCCCCCGATCCCTACCCGATGAAGATGAACAGCCCCGGCCTCTTCATTGCTGGAATCATCGCCGAGGGCGCCGGGTTCGTCGGCCTCGTGACCGGCCTGGGCCTCTTCTATTCGACCCCCGGCGGCTGCACGGATGATTGCCCCGATCTCACCGAGGAGGAGCGCGACCGCCGCGACACCGGCTTCGCCCTCATCCTCGGCGGCGGCATTGCCATAGCGCTGGGAGTCCCCGCCCTGATCATCGGCGGCAAGAAGGTCCCCGACAAACCCTCCTGGGCCGGCCCTGCCCCCGCTGTCCTCCTGGGCCCTCGCGGCGGCGCGCTCCGCTGGACGTTCTGACCCCGGAGGACACCACGATCCGGTATGGACCCTCGCGTTTCATGGGCTCAGGAGCGACCCGACTCGGCCATTGCTCATGGGCCGAGCTCGGCTAAATGCTGGCTAACTCCCCGGAGGTGCCGCGCCATGAGGATTGCCGTCATTGCTCACGACCGAAAGAAAGCAGAACTGAGCTCCT
This sequence comes from uncultured Polyangiaceae bacterium, assembly GCA_964421485.1. Lineage (GTDB taxonomy): Bacteria > Myxococcota_A > Polyangia > Polyangiales > Polyangiaceae > CAYQYG01. The sequence continues at coordinate 3,569 of CAYQYG010000466.1, forward strand.
TCCTACGGGAGCACCGCGATTTCCTTCGCGGCGCTGATCTCGTGGCGACCGCGACGACGGGCGCGCACGTCGCCGAGCTCGGCGTCGGCGCGGGGCTGACGACGGTGCTGTCGGGTCCGTTCGGCGGCGACGCGCAGATCGCGGCGATGGCGGCGGGCGGTGACCTGGACCTGGTGATCTTCTTCCGCGACCCGCTGTCGTCCCATCCCCACGAAGCGGACGTGCAGATGCTGGCGCGGATATGCGACGTGCACAACGTCCCGCTCGCCACGAACCGCGCGACGGCGGCGCTGGCCGTGAAGAGCATGTTCGCGCAGCCCGACGAGGAGGAGGAGGAGGACGAGGAGCCCGTCATCCAGAGCGGCGTCTACGTCCACCTCCCGCCGCCGGCGGTGCACGCGGCGGTCGGGGCCTGATGGCGTGACATGGTGGAGCGCGCCGGCCCGGCGCCACTCCGGGGGGGTGAGGGCCCAGGCCAGGATGGTAGTACGGCATCGCGCTCTCGGAACAGTGAGGAGCGCGCCGTAGAGGGGCACGCCCTCTCCTCCGTCTTGTCGGTCGCCTCGGCGAGGTCACCAGACCCTCCACCACGGCTTCTTCGGCGCCCGCGGCCCGCCCCCGCCCTCCCCCGCATCCAGCCGCCGCAGCGAGGCCATCACCGCGTCCGCCTGGTCGCGCATCTCGGATTCGGGGACGTACGGCGGTGCGCTGACGCAGACGCGGAATATCGTCCCGTCCTCGTCGGCGCGCCAGCGCATCGCCGAGACCTTGGGATCGTCTCCCACCTTGAAGCGGACCGTCGTCCTCACCGCGGCCTCGGGCGCGTCGCCGGCCACGATCTCGGCCTCCTGATCGAGATCGGTGGCGCCCTCCTCGACCCAGCCCTCGGGAGGCGAGGGCTTCTCGAAAGGACACGGGCGCGAGGATAGATTTTTCCGGAACGGGTGTGGCCAGATTTTCCGGAACCGACACGCGCTCGCGCGCTGGGTGCAGGAGGCGGCGGTGGCGCAGTCGGCGGCGCTGGGGCTGGGGCTGCCCGAGTACCTTCGCCTGGGAGCGGCCTTCGTGGTGAGGGGCGGCCCGCGCGCATCCCGGACGAGGTGCGCCAGCGCTTCCCGCTGGAGCCGCCGGAGCCGAGCCGACGCTGTAGGACAGAAGCTGACGGCCACCTTCTTTCCCTCCTACAGGGCGGTCGGACGTCTTTGGATACACGGCGCGTCGGATCGCGTCCACGCTCGCCATCGCAAGAGAGGTCTTTCGATGGACTACGTGACTCCAGCCACTCTCGTCGAGGATACCGTCGCCGCGGCGGTCAAGAAGGCCCGCCTGTCGAGCACGGACATGCTGCTCCGTGGCGTGCTCTCGGGGGCGATCCTGGGCATCGCGACCTCGCTGGTGTTCGTGGTCCTCGCGCAGGGGCTCCCTCCGATCGTGGGCGCCGTGATGTTCCCCGTGGGATTCGTGATCCTCGTGCTCCTCGGCCTCGAGCTGGTGACCGGGAACTTCGCGCTCCTGCCGCAGGCGGTCGCGGCGCGGCGCATCGGCCTCGCCGACATGGGGCGCTCCTGGCTCTGGGTGTACGCCGGCAACTTGCTGGGCAGCGTCGCGTACGCGGCGCTATTCTGGTTCGCCATCACCTACGCGGGGCTCGAGGACGGGGGGGCGCTGGCGGAGGTCACGCGCGCGATGGCGACCAAGAAGACGCTCGCCTACGCCTCACACGGCATGAGGGGCTGGTTCGCGTCCATGGTCAGGGCCGTGCTGTGCAACTGGATGGTGACGATGGGCACGTTGCTCTCGTTCGCCTCCCGATCGACGATCGGGAAGGTGGTCGCCATGTGGTTGCCGATCACCATCTTCTTCGCGCACAGCTACGAGCACTCGGTCGTGAACATGTTCGTGATCCCCGCGGGCATCTTCATGGGGGCCGGCATCGACGCCGGTGAGTGGTGGCTCTGGAATCAGATCCCCGTCACGATAGGCAACATCGTCGGCGGTGGAGTCTTCACCGGGCTGGCGGTCTGGTACACGTATGGGCGCTCGCAGGCTGAGTGTCGGTCATAGACTGGCGTGCGCCAATATTCCTGCCCCATCAGCAGGCAATCGCCCGGCAGCCGCGCATAGAGGAAGCGCATGGAAAGGACGCGCCGCCCTGCTCCGGCGCCGTCAGGTCGAGGAGCGCGAGCAGCTAGCCCACCCGGGCGGCGGGCAGGCGCAGGACGAAGCGCGCCCCGCGCGCCTCGGCGTCCTCCACGGCGATCACGCCGCCTGCGGCCTCCACGAGCCCGCGGCAGACCGCGAGGCCGAGCCCGGTCCCCTTGCCGACCTCCTTGGTGGTCGCGAACGGCTCGAAGAGCGCGCCGCGGATCTCCGGCGCGATCCCCGGGCCGTTGTCCTCGACCTCGATCCGCGCGCCGGCGCCGTCCGGCGCCGCGCGCACGACGACGCGCGCCCCGCCGGGCGGGGGCGGATCGGCCGTCCCCGCCGCGTCCGCCGCGTTGAGCAGGAGGTTCAGGAGGACCTGCACGAGGCGCTCGTGCGAGAGCGAGACGAGCGGCACGCCGGGCGCGATCTCGGCGGCCACGGCGATGTCGCGGAACGCCCTCTGCGGCGCGACGAGGGCGAGCACGTCGCGCACGGCGTCGGCGATCGAGCCCGCCGCCTCCGGGCCGAACGCCGCGCCGGCCGCGCCTCGATCGGTCGCGGCCGGCCGCGCGAAATCGAGCAGGTCGCGCAGGATCCGGTGGATCCGCTCGGTCTCGCGGCGCATGCGCTCGAGGAGATCGCGCTCCTCGGCGCGATCGAGCCCGCCCGCGAGCAGGAGCTCCTGGAGGCCCAGGATCGCCGCGATCGGGTTGCCGATCTCGTGCGCCAGGCCCGCGGCGAGGCGGCCGACGGACGCGAGGCGCTCGGAGCGGATCAGCCCCTCCTGCGCGCTCTTCAGGTCCGCGGCGTACCGCTCGATCTCGGCGATCTTGTGCCGGAGCGACTCCTCGTCGGCGCGGAGGCGCTCGGTCATCTGCGCGAGGCTCGCGCCGAGGTCCGAGAGCTCCCGGGCGCCGCCGCGCGGCGCGTCGAGGCGCCGGGCGCCGCCGGCGACGCGCTCGGCGGCGCGGGAGAGCTCCACGATCGGCTGCACCACGAGGCGCGTCATCGCGAAATAGGCGAAGACGAGCAGCGCGAGCGCGACGACGCCGGTGTAGAGCGCGACGAGGCGCACGAGCGGCGACGACGGGACCGTCGCGGCGTCCGTGCGGACGAGGACGGCGACCGCTCCGGACGCGGCGGGATCGGCGCCGCCCGCGGGGACGACGACGAGCAGCGCCTCGCCGCGGGCAGTGCGCGCGGGCGAGAGCGCCTCGGCGCCCGCGCGGATCGAGGGCGGCAGCGCGGCCGCGATGTCCGGCTCGCCGGCGCGGGC
>CAYQYG010000467.1:0-6983 GCA_964421485.1 uncultured Polyangiaceae bacterium
GAGGCCCCTCGCGGCGCCGGCGCCCGTCCGCTGCGCGGGAGGGGAGGGGGCGCCCTGCACCGGCGAGCCGCCATCACAGGACGAAGCTCGTCAGGGGGAGCGCGCGGCCTCCACCATCGCGGCGAGCGGCGTCCAGGGCGAGGCGGCCCCGGAGCCACCGGCCCGGCCGACGAAGGAGACGTCGGTGAAGCTCCCGAGCGGCCTCCACAACCCGATGCCGGGCGGGATCATGGCGGGATACATGGGCGACACCGGGCTCGACATCGCGGGCAACCGGCTTCCAGTGTACGCGATCGCCGCGGGCACGCTCGATTACTCCGAGGCGGGCCACACGCTCTGGACCGGGAAGAGGGACACCCCGTATTGCATCCGGATCGAGCTGGACGAGCCGATCCCCTGGGAGGGGCGGCAGATCACGCACGTGTATTATGCGCACCTCTCGGAGCTCGAATACCAGCAGGCGGAGGGGGCGGCGGAGCGGATCCGGATCGAGGCGGGCGAGCGGCTCGGGATCTCCGGCGTGGCGAACGGGAGCCCCCACCTGCACCTCGGGCTCCTGCTGGACGGCGAGGTCGAGCAGACGTGGGGGACCTACCTGCTCGAGGACGACATCCGGCAGGTCCTGGGCGGGCTCCGGCGCGGGGCGAGGGTGCGCTGATCACCGGGCGAGGTGGACGCCGGGCGCGGCGCCGTGGCATGCTCCGGCCATGAGCGCGATTCAAGAGAATGGTGGGCCCGTCGTGTTCGCCTTCGAGCAGCCGGAGATCGGGCCCGATCTCGACCTCGTGCCGCTCGCCGGGCGGCGCGCGCTCGACCACGCCGGGCTGAAGCTCTCGCTCGAGGGGTGGCGCTCGCTGAGGGTCGAGGACCGGCGCGCGATCGCGGCCGCCGGAGCAATGGATCAGGTGGGCACGGCGGCCGTCGCGGCGCTCGTGGCGGAGGCGTCGCCGCCGGCCGCGCCCATGGCGCCGGCCCCGGATCCGGCCGCGGACGCATTGCCGGAGGGCATCGGCGATGCGGCGCTGCCGATCGCGCAATGGTCCCGGCTCCGGCCCATCGAGCGCTTCGCGCTCGCGCACACCGCGAGGCGGGCGATGAGGCGCGGTGATCCGTCGATCCTCGACGCGGCGCTCCTCGAGATCACGGGCCCGGCACAGAAGGGCTGAGAGCGGGAAGGAATCCATTCCCTCCTCCCCTTGCGTCCCTCTCCCGGGCGTCGTACACGAGCGTCGTGAGCATGTCGAACGAGGCCCATCTCGAGACGGCGGCGGCCGGCGAGCCGGGCTCGCTCGCGCCGCTCGCGCTCCTCTTCGCCCCGGACCGCGCCATGGAGCGCCAGGCGAAGGTCGGCCGCGCGCGCTGGTACTTCCTGTTTGCGTGGCTCTGCTCGCTCCTCCTCGCGGGCGCGCTCGCCTATCGCGTCGACGCCCGGAGCAGCACGCTGCGCAAGCTCGAGGCGAGCGGACAGCTCAAGGAGATGAGCGACCGGCAGATCGCCGACGAGACGCGCAACGCCGAGCGCGTGGCCATGGTGGCGACCCTGGCCAAGGGCGCGGTGGGGGTGCCCGTCCAGCTCGGGCTGACCTCCGCGTCGATCCTCGTCCTGTGCTGGTTCTTTCGCGGGCGGGTCAAGGGGAGCGCGGTCGTGCCGGTCGCGGCGGCGACGCTGATGCCGGCGGCGATCGCCGACCTGCTCGACGCGGCCACCGCCTACCACCACGCGGTGCTCCCGCCCGAGGGGGTGCCGCTCGCGCCGCGGTCGCTGAGCGCGGTCATGCCGCTCGTGGGGCGCCCGCTCGTGGACCCCTGGCTCAAGCTCGGGCACGCGCTCGATTTCTACTCGCTCTGGGGCGCGGTGATGCTGGGGTACGGTGTCGCCGCCGTCGGGCAGGTCCCCCGGAGGACCGCGATCATCGGCACGGTGATCGCGTGGATCTGCTACCGGCTCCTCACGAAGGTCGCGATCGGGGGATAGCTGCCCTCGAAAGGAGAACGATGACGACAGGGCGCTGGATCCTCGCTGCGATCATCCTTCTGGCCGTGGGCCTCGCCACGGCGCAGGGCCTCAGGCCGCACCCGCCGCCGCCCGTGGAGGTGACCACCGCGATCGTGAAGCGGCAGGACGTCACGCGCACCGTGAGCGCCGCCGGCCACCTGCAGGCGCGCGAGACGGTGAAGGTCAGCTCCAACGTCACCGGCGAGCTGCTCTCGCTCGCGGTCAAGGAGGGCGATCACGTCAAGCGCGGGCAGGTGCTGGGGCAGATCGACAAGCGGCTCCAGGAGTCGCAGGTCGCCCAGTACCGCGGCGCCGTGGCCTCGGCCGTGGCGCAGGCGGCCCAGGTCGAGGCCACGCTCGCGCAGGATCGGCGCGACGTGGAGCGCTTGCAGAAGCTCGCCGCCGAGAACCTCGCCAGCGCGGCCGACCTCGAGAAGGCCCAGACGCAGCTCAAGCTCGACGAGAGCCGCCTGACGGCGCAGCGGCAGATCATCGCGCAGCAGCAGGGGCAGCTCGAGACGGCGCTCTACAGCCTCTCGCGCGCCACGCTCACCGCGCCGATCGACGGCACCATCCTGGAGCTGAACCACAAGGTCGGCGAGCGCATCCGCGGCTCCGATTTCAGCGAAGACGTCGTGCTCCTGATGGGCGGCCTCGCGGAGATGGAGGTCAAGGCCGAGGTGGGCGAGCACGAGGTGGTCGGCATCCACGTCGGCGACGAGGCGACCATCGAGATCGACGCCATGCCCGACAAGCAATTCGACGGGCATGTCGTCGCGGTCGGCAGGAACGCGCAGATCAAGAACCCTGGCACCGACGCCGAGGTGACCACGTTCTTCATCCGGATCGGGCTCGACAGCCCTCCCGAGGGCGGGCTGCCGGGCCTGTCCGCGTCGGTGTCCATTGCCACCGCGAAGCGCTCCGGCGTGCTGACCGTGCCCATCCAGGCGGTCACCTCGCGGGAGCCGAAGAAGGACGACAAGGCCGGAGGCGCGGCGGAGGCCGCGGGAGACGCCGGCGCGGAGGGCGCGGCGCGCCCGGTGGCCGGCGGCAAGCCGAAGCCGCAGAAGGTCGTGTTCGTCGTCAAGGACGGCAAGGCGGAGATGCGCGCGGTGCGCACCGGCATCGCCAGCCGCACGCATGTGGAGATCCTCGACGGGCTGGCCGAGGGGGAGACCGTCGTGGACGGCCCGTATCGCACGCTCGCCCGGGAGCTGCAGGATGGCCAGGCGGTCAAGGTGCGCGTCGAGGGCGAGGGAGACGGCGGCGCCGAGCCCAGGGGCGGGAGCTGATCCGCGATCATGGCGCTGATCGAGCTCGACCACATCGGCAAGATGTACGATCTGGGGCTCTCCCAGGTCCACGCACTGCGCGATATCCACGTCTCGATCGAGGCCGGGGAGCTCGTCGCGATCATCGGGCAATCGGGATCGGGCAAGTCCACGCTGATGAACATCATGGGCTGCCTCGACGTGCCCACGAGCGGTCGATACCGGCTCGCCGGGCGTGATGTGAGCGAGCTTACAGATGATGAGCTGTCCGACGTGCGCAACCTCGAGATTGGCTTCATCTTCCAGAGCTTTCAGCTCCTGCCGCGCGCGAGCGCGCTGGAGAACGTCGAGCTGCCGCTCATCTATCGCGGCGTCTCGAAGAAGGAGCGCCGCGAGCGCGCCTCGGATGCGCTCCAGCGGGTGCAGCTCGGAGATCGAATGAAGCACAAGCCGACCGAGCTCTCGGGCGGGCAGCGGCAGCGCGTGGCCATCGCGCGCGCGCTGGTGACGCAGCCCTCGCTCCTGCTCGCCGACGAGCCGACCGGCAACCTCGACAGCCGGACGGGCGAGGAGATCGTGCGCCTGTTCCTCGACCTCCACGAGAAGGGCAATACCATCGTCCTCGTGACGCACGAGCCCAAGCTGGCCGCGCGCTGCCCGCGCGCGGTGCGGATCGTGGACGGGCTGGTGATCGCCGACGGGCCCGGCCGCGAGGTGGCCATGGCCAACGCCGAGGCCATGGGCGCGGCCGTGGTCGCGGAGGTGCTGGCGGCGGAGGCGGCCGCGGCCGATGCCCGCGCGAAGGGAGCGTAGCCCGTTGGACGGCCCCGCGACGACCCCGCCGCCCCCGCGCCCGTCGCGCCCTTCGCCCGCCAGGCCGAAGCGGATCGGATTCACGCGCAGGCTCGTGCGCCTCGCCGCCGAGCTGACCGACGCGGTGTCGCAGGCCGTGGGCTCGCTCGTGGCGCACAAGCTCCGCGCCGCGCTCACGATCGCGGGCGTGTCGGTCGGCATCATGGCCGTCATCATCATCTTCATGGTCGAGTCGGGCATGCAGGCGAGCTTCGCCCGCCAGCTCAGCTCGCTCGGCCCCAACACGCTCTACGTGCACAAATGGGCGTGGGGCGTGGACGGCAAGGACTGGTGGAAGCTCAGGAACCGGCCCACCGTCGGCCAGCTCGATTATCGCGCGCTCCTCGCCAACACCACGCTCCCGATCGCCATCGCGCCCGTCGCCGGCACCGAAGCGGTGGTGATGCGGGGCGACAAGGAGCTCAAGCACGTCGACGTGCGCGGCACGACGGAGGCGTTCCTCGAGGCCGGCGGGTGGCAGCTGCGGCGCGGGCGCTTCATCAGCGATCTCGACCACGAGATCGGCTCCGACGCGTGCGTCATCGGGGCCGACGTCGAGGACGCGGTGTTCAAGGGCGAGGACCGGATCGGCCAGCGCCTCAAGGTCGGCCCCACCGCGCGCTGCACGGTGGTGGGCACGCTGGTGCGCAAGGGCAATGCCTTCGGCCGCTCGCAGGACGGGATCCTCCTCCTGCCGCTCAGCTCGTTCCTGCGATCGTTCGGGGCCAAGCGCGGCCTCACCATTGCAGTGGTGGCCCCGGCCGGCAAGGTGATGGAGACCGAGGACGAGGTCATCGCGGTGATGCGCGCCGCGCGCCGGCTGGGGCCCGACCAGGAGGACAACTTCTCGGTGAACCGGCAGGACAAGATCCTGCAAGGCTTCAATCAGACGATGATGACCACGAACCTGGTCGGCATCCTGGTGGGCGTCATCACGGCGGTCGTCGCCGGCATCGGTATCATGAACATCCTCCTCGTCTCGGTGAAGGAGCGGACGCGGGAGATCGGGATCCGCCGCGCGCTCGGCGCCCGGCGCGGGAGCATCCTGATGCAGTTCCTCTGCGAGGCGGTGATGGTGGCGCTCGCCGGCGGCGCGGTGGGCGTGGCCATGGGCGCGGGCGCTGCGGCGCTGCTCGACCTCGTGAGCCCCGTGCCCGCCAGCGTCGATCCCCGGGTGGTCACGGGCGGCGTGGTGGGCTCGTGCGTGCTCGGCGCGATCTTCGGCCTCTGGCCCGCGCTGTCCGCGGCCTCGCTGCACCCCATCGAGGCGCTGCGCCATGAGTGACGCCGTCCTCCCGGCCCGCGCCGCGCCCTCGCTGCGCCGGAGGCTCGTGGCCGGCGTCGGGGCGCGCGTCGACGATCTCCGCCTCGCGCTGGGCGCGCTCGGCGGGCACCCGCTCCGCTCCGGCCTGACGCTGCTCGGCATCGTCATCGGCGTCTTCACCGTCGTCGCGATGATGTCGCTGCTCAACGGCCTGCAGTCCTCGATCACCAAGAACATGGGCGGCCTGGGCGCCGACGTGTTCCAGATCCAGAGGCTCCCGAACTTCAACTTCGGCCCTCCCTCGCCGGAGGTGCAGCGCCGCAAGAACCTGACGCTCGCGCACGTGCTGGAGCTCCGCGAGGCGCTGCCGCAGGCGCAGCAGGTGGGCGGCGAGGTGTGGGAGAGCGGCAAGGACGTCGTCTCCGGAGCGAACAGCGCCACGGGCGTGCAGCTCGCGGGCGGCACGCCCGAGTTCTTCACGAACAACACCCTGCCCATCGGCACGGGGCGCGGCTATAGCGAGGCCGAGGCGATGGGCGCCGCGCGCGTCGCCGTGCTGGGCGCGACGGTCGTGGACGTGCTCTTTCCGGGGATCGATCCGATTGGCCAGCGCGTGCGCCTCGGCCGGGCCGAGCTCGAGGTGATCGGCACGCTCGAGCGGCAGGGCGGCAGCCCGCTCGGGGGCAACCCCGACAACCTGGTCTCGATCCCGATATCGCTCTTCCTCGAGCTCTACGGCACGGGGCGATCGGTCAACATCACGGTGATGGCGAGGTCGCACGCCGACATGGCGCGCCTCCAGGACCTCGCGATCGGCGCCTTCCGCAGCATCCGCGGCCTCGAGGCGGACGCCGAGAACGACTTCGACATGTTCTCCAACGAGTCGGCGCTGGAGAGCTTCAACCAGATCGCCAATACGGTCACGGCGGGCGGCCTGGTCATCTGCACGTTCACGCTCATCGTGGGCGGCATCGGCGTGATGAACATCATGCTCGTCGCCGTGACCGAGCGGACGCGCGAGATCGGCCTGCGCAAGGCCCTCGGCGCGCGGCGCGGCCGCGTGCTGCTGCAGTTCGTGATCGAGGCCGTGGTGCTCGCCTTCCTCGGCGGGGTGATCGGGGTCCTGCTCGCCTACGTCGCCACGTGGCTGGGGCGCTTCCTCGAGTTCCCCGCCGACGTGCCCACGTGGGCCGTGGTCCTGGGCCTCACCGTCTCCAGCGGTATCGGCCTGGCGGCAGGCATCTATCCCGCCTGGCGCGCCTCGCAGCTCGCCGCCGCGGACGCATTGCGCGTGGAGTAGGGAGACCCCGGAGCGGCTCCTGTCCGGGCCATACCGCATCTCGATCGAAATCGATCACGTCGCCGTCCCGCTCGGACGTCACCCCGACCCGGCCTCGTGACACCCTACGGGTCTGGGGGCCCTGCCGAGGTGCGAAGCGGGTTGCGCACCGAGATCGTCGGACCAGGCTATCTGGACCGTGAACGGAGCCATTGCGAACCCAGCGTGGATCGCGGTCGCGGCGTCCGTGCTGACCCTCCTCGCGGCGCTCGCCGCGCGCGGCGTCGCGCCCGGCCGCCCGCGCGCGCGCGGCGTCGCGCC
>CAYQYG010000468.1:0-6975 GCA_964421485.1 uncultured Polyangiaceae bacterium
GCCCCGGAAACGGAAACGGCCCCGGAAACGGCCCCGGAAACGGCCCCGGAAACGGTCACCCCGGGGGCGGGTGGAGATCCAGGGTCATCTGGATATCGTCCACGACGTCGCCGTCGAGCCGGAATGCGTCGCGGCGGACGCCCTGGGCCACGAAGCCCGCCCGCTCGTAGAGGCGGCGGGCGCGGTCGTTGCCGACGAACACGCCGAGATCGATGTAGTCGAGGCCGGCCTCGTCGCGGGCCCAGGCGATCGCGGCGTCGAGCAGGCGCCGGCCGTGGCCCTGGCCGCGCTGCGGGGCGAGCAGGCCCATCGCGAGCACCGCCCGGTGCAGCTCCGCCTTCACGCGGCCGCCGCGCAGCTCGATGTGGCCGGCCACGCGCGCGGGGCCCGGGGCGGAGGGCAGCCGCGTCCAGAGCAGCCAGGCGCGGCCCCAGAGCGGCTGATCGAGCCGCCGCACCCAGCGCTCGATCGCGCTCTCCTGGATCTCGTCGCGCGACGCGCCGGAGGACACGGCGAAATGCGGCGCGCCGCCCCGACCCGACTCCGCGACGTGCTCGACCACGTACGTCGCGAACGCGCGCGCGTGCTCGACGTGGGCGGGCACGATCGGGAGTGGGGCGGGCTGGCTCATGCCGGGCGTCAACAGCGGCGCACAGTGTATCATGCGCGGCGATGGCCCTCCCGCAAACGCCGCCGCCTGCCTTCGCCGCGCGCCGCCGCGCGCTGCTCGACCGCCTGACCTCGCCCGCGCTCATCGCCGCGGGGCTGCCGCAGTCGCGCAACTACCGCGCGAACAGGTACCCCTTCCGCGCCTCGAGCCACTTCCTGTACTTCGTGGGCGAGTCGATCCCCGGCGCCGCCCTGCTCTTCGCGGACGGCAGGACGACGCTCTTCCTCGAGCCGCCGGATCCCTCGGACGCGCTCTGGCACGGCCCGCGGCCGACGCTCGAGGACGCGCGGGCGCACCACGGCGTCGACGCGGTCCTGCCGCTCCCGGAGATCGACGCCGCGCTCGCGCGCGTCACCGGGCGCGGGTCGCGGCCCGTCGCCGCGCTGCCCGCGAGCGACGCCGCGAGCGCCGCGTGGCTCTCCGCGCGGCTCGGCCGGCCCGTCCTGCCCTGCGGCGGCGACGCGCTCGAGCCCGGCTCGCCGGACGAGGCGCTCGCGGAGGCCATGATCGCCGCGCGGCTCCGGCACGACGAGGCCGCCGTCGCGCAGCTCCGCGCGGCGGGGCAGCGCAGCGCGAGCGCGCACCTCGCGGGCATGCGCGCGACGCGCCGCGCTCGCAGCGAGGCGGAGGTCGGCGCGGCCATGCTCGCCGAGCTCCGCCGGCACGGCCTCGGCGACGCGTACGGGCCGATCGTCACGGTGCACGGCGAGGTGCTCCACAACGAGGCGCAGGTCCACCCGCTGCGCCCGGGCGATCTCCTGCTCGCCGACGTCGGCGGCGAGATGCCCGAGGGCTGGGCCGCCGACATCACCCGCACCTGGCCGGTCTCGGGCGAGTTCTCGCCCAGCCAGCGCGCCGTCTACGACGTCGTGCTCGCCGCGCAGCTCGCCGCGATCGGCGCCGCGAGGAAGGGCACGAGCTACCGCAAGGTCCACGAGACCGCGGCCCGCGCCATCGTCGAGGGGCTCCGCGACCTCGGCGTCTTCCGCGGCGACGTCGACGGCCTCGTCGAGCGCGGCGCGGCCGCGATCTTCTTCCCGCACGGCGTCGGCCACCTGCTCGGCCTCGACGTGCACGACATGGAGGACCTCGGCGATCGCGCCGGCTACGCGCCCGGCCGGACCCGCTCCACCCGCTTCGGCGACTGCTACCTGCGCCTCGACCGCGACCTCGAGCCCGGCATGGCCGTCACCATCGAGCCCGGCTTCTATCAGGTGCCCGCCATCCTCGGCGATCCGGCCCACGTCGGCGCCGTCGGCGCGGACCTCGATCGATCGGCGCTCGCGCGCTACGCGGACGTCCGCGGCATCCGCATCGAGGACGACGTCCTCGTCACCGAGGGCGAGCCCGAGGTGCTCACCGCCGCGGTCCCCAAGGATCCGGCCGCGATCGAGGCCTGGATGCGCGACGCCGGCTGAGGCGAGCGCCTCCCGGATCGTGCCCGGTCGGGTTCTTTGGTATCGTCCCGGCGTGCACCTCCGTTCGAACAGGTCGCGTGCATGAGGCACGAGGCCATGATCGGCTGCAAGATCGCGGGTCGGTTCACGATCAAGCGGCTCCTCGGCGAAGGCGGCATGGCGAGCGTCTACGTCGCGGAGCGCGACGCGGAGCCGCGCCAGGTCGCGCTCAAGATCATGGATCCGGTCCTCATGACGGACCGCTCGTTCGTGAAGCGCTTCCAGCGCGAGGCCAAGGCCGCCGCGCGCGTCAAGCACCCGAGCTCCGTCAAGATCTTCGAGTACGGCGTCGACGGGCGGCTCAGCTACATCGTGATGGAGCTGCTCGCCGGGCACGACCTCTACGCGCTCCTCGAGCGGGAGGGCGCGCTCTCGCAGCGGCGCGCGGCGCGCCTGCTCGCCGAGGTGTGCGACCCGCTGATGGTCGCGCACGACATGGGCATCGTGCACCGCGACCTCAAGCCCGAGAACATCATGGTGATCCCCGACCCCGGGCACCCGAACGGCGAGCGCGTGAAGGTGCTCGATTTCGGGATCGCGAAGGTGCTCGAGCCCGATCACGAGGAGGCCGCGGCCCAGGACCCGCGGCTCGAGCCGTCCTCGGCGATCACCCGCGCCGGCACGCTGGTCGGCACGCCGGCGTACATGTCGCCCGAGCAGTGCGGCCTGCTCCCCGTCGACACGCGCGCGGACATCTACACGTGCGGCGTGCTGCTCTACCAGATCGTCACCGGCCGCCTGCCCTTCGAGGGCGAGACCCCGCTGCACACCGCGACGCTGCACATCCACGCGCCCGTGCCCGCGCCGAGCGCGGTCGCGCCGGGCATCGACCCGCGGCTCGAGGCGCTGATCCTGAAGGCGCTCGCGAAGAAGCCGGCCGAGCGGCACCAGACGGCGCGGCACCTCGGCGCCTCGCTGCGCAAGCTCGCGCCGGACCTGCCGGACGTCGCGGTGGGCGCCGGCGTCGTATCGAAGCGCCAGACGAGCGCCGGGTGGCCGCGCGAGGTGCCGCCCCCGCCCCCCTCTTCGCCGGGGCAGGACGGGTCCATGGAGTCCGCGCGCACGCTCACCTCCGCCATCCCCATCGAGCGCGCCGCCCCCCCGCCGCCTGTCATGCTGCACGGAGCGCCCACCGCGCGCGCCCCCCGGACGAACCTGGCCGCGCCGCCGCCGCCTGCCAGGTCGCCGTACCAGCCAATGGAGATGCCGCCCCCCGACTCCGAGGGTGAGGTGAGCACCGTCACGCTGGTGCGCCCCGATCGCGTGCCGTCCAGCGGCCCCGCGACCCCGCGCGTCGCTTCGCGCCCGCCGACCGATCCGCCGCCTGACTCGGGCCGCCGCGAGGTGAAGTCCACGCTGCGCTCCGCCGACGATTTCGGGGTGCGCCCCCCCGAGCGCCGCCCCGAGGTGCGCGTCCCCGTCGCCACGCCCGTGCCCACCTTCGGCGCTCCCCCTCCGCCGCGCGACCCGCTCGCGCAATCGGGCGGCTATGGCACGCCCGGCCCGCGCGACCCGCTCGCGCAATCGAGCGGCTATGGTACGCCCGGCCCGCCCGGCCCGCGCGACCCGCTCGCGCAATCGAGGGGCTATGGCGCGCCCGGCCCGCGCGACCCGCTCGCACAATCGGGCGGCTATGGCGCTCCCGCCCCACGCGACCCGCTCGCACAATCGGGCGGCTATGGCGCTCCCGCCCCACGCGACCCGCTCGCGCAATCGAGAGGCTATGGTACGCCCGGCCCACGCGATCCGCTCGCGCGGTCGGGCGGCTATGGCACGCCCGGCCCACGCGATCCGCTCGCGCAATCGGGCGGCTATGGCACGCCCGGCCCACGCGATCCGCTCGCGCAATCGAGCGGCTATGGCACGCCCGGCCCGCGCGACCCGCTCGCCGAATCCGGCGGCTACGGCGCGGCCTCCGGCGGCGCGGTGCCCCCGCGCTTCGTGCAGACGGTCCGCATGAACCAGCCCTCGGCCGCGACCCCCGGCCCGCTGCCCTCCGGCCAGGTCATCCCGAACGCGCGCGCCCAGAGCGCCCCGGACCCCGACGCCTTCGTCGCGACCGCCAAGGCCTTCCCGCCGGCTCCCGACACCGCCCCGACGGTCCCGCAGCCTCAGCGCCGGCTCGCCCCGCTGCCGCCCACGATCACCGACCTCCCGCCCACGGCCGCGCTCGTCCGCGCCGGCCGCAACCTGCTCAGCGGCAAGATCGGCATGTTGATCGGCTTCCTCGCCGGCATGCTCATCACCGCGGCGCTCGTCATCGCCTACCTCGTCCTCTCGCGCTAGCGAGACGTCGCCGATGATGCAGCTCTTCGCCACGGCCGCCAAGGGCACCGAGCCCGCCCTGCGCGACGAGCTCCGCGAGCTCCGCTTCCGCGGCGTGCGCGCCGATCGCGGCGGCGTCCACTTCGCCGGCCCGCTCGACGAGGGCATGCGCGCCTGCATCGAGCTCCGCACCGCCGTCCGCGTCCTCCTCGAGCTCTCGAGCTTCGACGCCCCGAGCGGCGAGGCCCTCTACGAGGGCGTCGCCGCGATCGACTGGGCCCCGTTCCTCAGCCCCTCGCACACCCTCGCGGTCCGCGCCGCGTGCCGCTCGAGCGCGCTCACGCACACGCAGTTCATCGCCCAGAAGACCAAGGACGCGATCGTCGACGAGCTCCGCCGCCGCTTCGGCGCGCGCCCCTCGGTCGATCGCGACGACCCCGACGTCGGCGTCTTCGTGCACCTCGTCCGCGACCGCGCCACGATCTACGCCGACCTCGCCGGCGAGCCCCTCCACCGCCGCGGCTACCGCGCGCAGGCCGTCGAGGCCCCCCTCAAGGAGACCCTCGCCGCCGCGCTCCTCCGCCTCTCCGGCTGGGATCGCGAGCGCCCCCTCGCCGACCCCATGTGCGGCTCCGGCACGATCGCCCTCGAGGCCGCCCTCTGGTCGCGCGACATCGCCCCAGGCCTCTCGACCTCGCGCCGCTTCGGCTTCGAGCGCTGGGCCTCCCACGACCCCGCGGCCGCCCGCCGCGCCGCCGACCTGCGCGAGGCCGCGCGCGCCCGCATCCACCCTGCCGGCCCCGAGATCCTCGCGAGCGACGCCGACCTCGCGGCCGTCGACATCGCCCGCGCCAACGCCCGCGCCGCCGGCGTCGCGATCGACGTCCGCCGCGCGAGCATCCGCGATCTCCAGCCCGGCCCCGCGCCCCGCCAGGTGATCGCCAACCCCCCCTACGGCGAGCGCCTCGAGGCCTCGGCCGCGCTCTACCGCACCCTCGCCGCCGCGCTCTCCCGCCAGCACGGCGACCGCGTCGCCCTGCTCGCCGGCACCCCCGACCTCGAGCGCGCGATGGAGGCCGCCCGCGTCCCCCTCGATCGCTCGCTCGCCGTCTGGAACGGCCCGATCGAGTGCCGCCTGCTCACCTACGAGGTGCCCTGATCGCGCGCGCTCAGCTCCACGCGGGGGACTGAGATCGCGCCAGGAATTTCTGTCATGCCTGCGAGGTGCGAACCGCCGGGCGAGCCGGGGGGCCCGCGGGGAGGCCCAGCCCTGGAGCGGCATCCAGCCCCGCGGAGCGCTCGATCCTTGGCGTCCCGCCGGCAGGAGGGCTGGGGTAGGCTCCGCGGCATGTACGTCCGGCACCTTCGCGTGCGAAACGTCAAGCTCCTCCGCGACGTCGAGATCGACTTCGTCGCCGGCGACGGATCGCCGCGGATGTGGACCGTGTTCGTGGGCGAGAACCGGCTCTGCAAGACGACCCTGCTCCAGACGATCGCCGCTGCCGCGAGCGGCGTGGATCGAGGCACGCAGCTCGTGTCAGACGTCATCGCGTCGTGGCCCGACCTGCGGAACCCGGTGCCGCTATCCATCGAGGCGGAGCTCGGGTTCGGCAAGGTTCGTCACAAGGATCGACACTATCCCGGGGAAGCGAGCGGGGCCCTGCCGCCACCGACTGTGCTGCTCGAATCGAAGTTGAGCTTGGACCCCGACAAGCGAATCTTCAGCGGGGGCTCAAGCTATGTCGCCGGAGCCAGCCCCTACGCGCTCCGCCCGCGCCCCCCCGACGGATCGCGGATCCATCAACCCCATTTTCCAGATCCTCTCGCGGCGGCCCGCAACGCGGCCCTGCCGCACTGGTTCGTCGCAGGCTATGGCCCGAGCCGCATCCTCCCGGCCGCGGGCAAGGCGGCCCGCCAGAGCGAGCCGACCCTCGATCGCCTCCGGCCTCTCTTCGGCGAGAGCCTCATTGGCACCGGTTTTATCGAGCTCCTCGGAGAGGATCTAGGTCGCGCCTTTGCGAAGGTGCTCCAGGCGGTCTTCGTCTCCGGCGGCCTCCTCCCTCATGTGACAGCGCTCGACCTCCGCGGCCGGGGAGGGATCCGGTCGGCGAAGGATCTCGCCGAGGCGCAGCGGTTCGAGATGGACGTCCTCGACGCTCACGGCAAGCCCATCCGCGTGCCGGCCACCTGGCTGTCGCAGGGATACCAGGCGGTCATCGCCTGGCTCGCCGATCTCGTCGGGCAGATCCTCCTCGAGGCGGGCGAGCCCATTGAATCCACGGACATGGAGGGGACGGTCCTGGTGGACGAGATAGACCTGCACCTCCATCCGACGTGGCAGGTCCGCCTCATCCCTGCATTGAAGCAGGTGTTCCCCCGCCTCCAGCTCATCGCGACCACCCACTCGCCGATGGTGCTGCCGGCGCTCGCCGCCGAGGAGATCATCCTCCTCTCCCAGGACGCCGAGGGGAGCGTGATCGCGACGCCGTCCAGGCAATCTCCGGCGCTCCTCACCGGCTCCGAGCTTTAGCCAAGGAGGTGGATCGACCAGCCAAGGAGGTGGATCGACCAGCCAAGGAGGTG
>CAYQYG010000469.1:0-6964 GCA_964421485.1 uncultured Polyangiaceae bacterium
CCATCCGCGAGGGCGGCAAGACGGTGGGCGCCGGCGTCGTCACCAAGATCCTCGTGTAGGAGGCATCCGTTGGGGGAGCAGGCCAGCGGAATGGACGGGGCGCGAGGGCGCAGCGCGGGCAGCCGCGCGAAGCCTCGCGCCCCGGTCTCGCTGGCCTGCAGCGAGTGCAAGGCCCGGAACTACAAGACGACGAAGACATCCGGGCAGGTGGTCTCGCTGATGAAGTTCTGCAAGCACTGCAAGAGGCACACGCTGCACAACGAGACGAAGTGAGCCCGGAACACCGGGAATTCTAGGGGTATAGCTCAGTTGGTAGAGCAGCGGATTCCAAATCCGCAGGTCGGGAGTTCGAGCCTCTCTGCCCCTGCCGAGGCGTGTCGCCGGCACGCCCCTCTCTGAAATTGTCGGGGATCCGTGAGGATCTCCAGCCGGAATCTCCGGCGCCCGTGGTGTGAGCATGGCGAAGCGTGAACAGAGCAAGAGGCCGAAGGTCGCGGAGGAGGAGCCCAAGGATGAGGCCCTCGACGCGCCCGCCGAGGACGCCTCGCTCGCCACGCGGGCGGATGAGGACGAGGCCGAGCCTGCCGAGGGCGCGGCGGTCCCCGGCGAGACGGAGGGCGCCGAGGCCGAGGGGGAGGGCGAGGTCTCTGCCGCCCAGCTCGGGACCGATCGCTACGTGATGGCCGCGTTCTTCGCGGCGGGGATGCTGTTCGCCTACATCATCGGCAAGGTCATCCACGGCGTCTGGTCCACGATCTCGAACAAGGACTGGTTCAGCCGCACCGTGCCCGCCCTGGCGGCGATCGGCGACGACGAGAAGACGACCTACGGCATGGTCATCGGCGGGATCATCGCGCTGGTGGTCGTGCTCCGGACCTTCCGGAACCCGGAGGTCCGCACCTGGGCCGACGATGTCGCGTCCGAGCTGGCCAAGGTGAAGTGGCCGACGAAGAAGGACGTGACGAACTCGACATTCGTGGTCATCACGGCGACCGCCGTGGCGACCCTGTACCTGGCGTTGCTTGACCGCTTCTGGGCGTTCGTGACGAACCTCGTTTACGGCGATGGGAGCTGACGCAGAGAGAGCCTGAGGGAGCCGGGGTCGCCATGGCGAAGAAGTGGTACGTCATCCATACCTACTCGGGATACGAGGGGAAAGTGCGCGACGCGCTCCTGCAGCGGGTCAAGCAGCACAACCTCGAGGACAAGTTCGGCGAGATTCTCATCCCCAGCGAGACGGTCACCGAGAACCGCCCCGGCGGGAAGACGCGCGTCCGCCAGAAGCTCAGCCTGCCCGGCTACATCTTCGTCGAGATGGAGATGAGCGAGGAGGTGTGGCACCTCGTGAAGGACACGCCCAAGGTGACCGGCTTCATCGGCAACCAGACCCCGCAGGAGGTGCCGATCGCGCAGATCGAGAACCTCCGCCGCGGGATCGTCGAGGGCGCCGTCAAGCCGAAGCCGCGGCTCACCTTCGAGGTCGGCGAGGAGGTGCGCGTGCTGGACGGCGCCTTCGCGAACTTCACCGGCACGGTCGACGACGTGAAGATGGACAAGCAGAAGCTCAAGGTGAAGGTCAGCATCTTCGGCCGGCCGACCAGCGTCGAGCTCGACTTCGCCGCGGTGGAGAAGCGCTGACCTGAGCCGACATGCCCCAGCTCCTCGGGGTCGTGGGAGCGCAGGGGCGAAGCCCACTCACTGGCCGGGGGCCCTGCCCCCCGCGGTATGGCAGAGGAACCCGCCCGGGCGGCGGATCGATAGGGTGCAAGGATCATGAAGAAAGTCACCGGATACGTGAAGCTGCAGCTCCCGGCGGGGAAGGCCAACCCGTCGCCGCCCGTCGGCCCGGCGCTCGGTCAGCACGGCGTCAACATCATGGCCTTCTGCAAGGACTTCAACGCGCGCACGGCGTCGCAGGGCGACATGATCATCCCCGTGGTGATCACGGTCTACTCCGACCGGTCGTTCACCTTCATCCTGAAGACGCCGCCGGCCTCCGTGCTCCTCAAGAAGGCCGCGGGGCTCGCGACGAACAAGAAGCCGGGCTCGGGCTCGAAGGAGCCGAACAAGATCAAGGTCGGCAAGGTGAGCCAGAAGCAGCTCCGCGAGCTCGCTCAGCTCAAGATGCAGGACATGAACACGATGGATGTCGAGTCCGCGATGCGCAGCATGGCGGGCACCGCCCGGTCGATGGGCATCGAGATCGGCGACTGAGAGAGGTCGCCGCCGCCGCGCGCCGCCCGGTGCGCGCCCCGCTGTCAGGCGGGGCGCAGCGCCCGTCGCGGAGCGCGGCCCGCGCCGCGTGGAGCCCCGGAGGTCACGGGGCCCGCGGCGGGAGAAGACTTACCACGGTCAGGCGAGGCGCACCGTGGGAGGCGAAAGCCGCAAGAGAAGGAGGGCACGTGCCGAAAGTCGCCAAGAAGAAAGTCGCGTCGCGAGCAGCCGTTGATCGCACGCGAAAGTACACGCTCAGCGAGGCGTGCGAGCTGGTCAAGAAGGCCGCACCCGCCAAGTTCGATGAGACGGTGGACCTCGCGGTCCGCCTCGGGGTCAACCCGCGGCACGCGGACCAGATGGTCCGCGGCGCCGTCGTCCTCCCGCACGGCACCGGGCAGTCGCTCCGCGTGCTCGTGTTCGCGAAGGGCGACAAGGCCAAGGAGGCCGAGGCCGCCGGCGCCGATCTCGTCGGCGAGGCGGATCTCGTCGCCAAGGTCCAGGAAGGGTTCATGGACTTCGACCGAGTGATCGCGACGCCCGACATGATGGGCCTCGTCGGCAAGCTCGGCCGCATCCTCGGCCCCCGCGGATTGATGCCCAACCCCAAGGTCGGCACCGTCACGTTCGACGTGAAGACCGCGGTCGGCGAGGCGAAGGCGGGCAAGGTGGAGTACCGCGTCGAGAAGGCGGGCATCGTGCACGCCCGCATCGGCAAGTGCTCCTTCAGCGAGGACAAGCTCGCGGTGAACGCGGACGCCCTGATCCAGGCGCTCGTGCGCGCCAAGCCGGCGACGGCGAAGGGCGTGTACCTCCGCAGCATCACCATGTCGTCCACGATGGGACCCGGGGTCCGGATCGACCCGCTCCACTTCGGCGGGAAGACGCAGGAGGCGTAGCCCATGGAAAGGTCGCAGAAGGAGACGGTCGTCGGGACCGTCCGCGAGAAGTTCGAGCGGATGACGTCAGCGGTCTTCCTCGACTTCAAGGGGCTCAACGTCGAGGCCGTCACCAAGCTCCGGCAGGAGTTCCGCAAGTCGGGCGTGGAGTACCGGGTCGTGAAGAACACCCTGGTGCATCACGCGATCAAGCAGCACCCGTGGGCGAAGACCCTCTCCCAGGCCCTCACCGGCATGACCGGCGTGGCCTGGAGCTTCGAGGATCCGAGCGCCGCGGCGAAGGTGATCAAGGTCTTCCGGAAGGATCACCAGAAGCTGCAGATCAAGGCAGGTCTCATCGAGGGGCAGATCCTCTCGGCCGAGGCCGTCGAGTCGCAGCTCGCGACGATGCCAGGCAAGGACGAGCTGCGCGCCACGCTGCTCGCGACCATGCAGGCGCCGCTGCAGCAGTTCGTCCAGCAGCTCAACGCGCCCGCTCAGAACTTCGTCTACCTGCTGAAGGCGAAGGAGGATGCGGCCGGCGGGGCCCCCAAAGCCGGAGAATCGAGCACGGCGGCATGAAAAAGGGCCTTGCGCCCACTGGGTTTTGGTTTACATGGCCCCCTCCCCGGGGCGTGCAGAAAGTTCGAAGGAGTCTTTGTCATGGCTGACATCACGCGCGAGCAGGTCGTCGATTACCTCTCCAACCTCCCCGTCATCCAGATCGCGGAGCTCATCAAGGATCTCGAGAACAAGTGGGGCGTGAAGGCCGCGCCTGCCGCGGTCGCCGTCGCCGCCGGCGGCGCTGCCGCTGCGCCCGCCGAGAAGCCCCCGGAGCAGACCGAGTTCGACGTCATCCTCGCGGCTGCCGGCAGCAACAAGATCGCCGTCATCAAGGCGATCCGCGAGATCACCGGCCTCGGCCTCAAGGAGGCGAAGGACCTGGTCGAGGCCGCGCCCAAGACCGTGAAGGAGCAGATCTCCAAGGCGGACGCGGAGGAGATGAAGAAGAAGCTCGTCGAGGCAGGTGCGACCGTCGAGCTCAAGTAACGATCGCCGCTTCCCGCCCCGCGGGAACTCGGGATCCGCCAAAGGACGGCGGCAGGGACGGTGGTCTCTGCCGCACGTCCCTCTTTTGTCTGGACTGTTGGCGCCCATGCCTCGGTCCGGTCCGTCGGGTGGCGTCGGGGGCGTGTCCGGCGGGCTCGACGCAGCTCAGCACCCCCGAACCTCGGGCCGGG
The DNA here is from genome assembly GCA_964421485.1 of uncultured Polyangiaceae bacterium. GTDB lineage: Bacteria > Myxococcota_A > Polyangia > Polyangiales > Polyangiaceae > CAYQYG01. The sequence goes on from CAYQYG010000469.1 coordinate 4,334, forward strand.
CCGCGCCGCCGCCCCCTTGTCCTTGCCCATCCAGGCGCGCCGCCGCCCGGGGGCCTTTGCTCGCCGCTGTTACGTAGCTTCGTGTTCGCTGCTCGCATCGCGCTGTGCGCCCGCCCTGCGCCGCTCGTGAGAGCTGGAGGAAATCGATGCCGTCGGTCGTCCAAACCAACTTCCGCGTCCGTAAGAACCTGGGTCGCGTGCGTCGCATCGTCGACGTCCCGAACCTGATCGACATCCAGAAGTCGAGCTACGACAAGTTCCTCCAGATGAACATCCCGCCGAACGAGCGGGAGGAGGTCGGGCTGCAAGCGGTCTTCCGCTCGGTCTTCCCGATCAAGGACTTCAACGGGACGAGCGAGCTCGTGTTCGTCTCGTACAACCTCGAGCCGCCGAAGTACGACGTCGACGAGTGCCGCCAGCGCGGCATGACGTACTCGGCGCCGATCAAGGTGACGAACCAGCTCATGATCTACGACACCCGCGACGGCGGGGAGCGGATCGTGCGCGACATCAAGGAGCAGGAGGTCTACTTCGGCGAGCTCCCGCTGATGACGGAGACGGGCACGTTCATCATCAACGGCACCGAGCGCGTCGTCGTCAGCCAGCTCCACCGGAGCCCGGGCGTCTTCTTCGATCACGACAAGGGCAAGACGCACTCCAGCGGCAAGCTGCTCTACTCGGCGCGGGTCATCCCGTACCGCGGCTCCTGGCTCGATTTCGAGTTCGACCCCAAGGACATCATCTACGTGCGCATCGACCGCCGGCGGAAGATGCACGCGACGGTGCTCCTGCGCGCGCTCGGCTACTCGACGCAGGACCTGCTCAACTACTTCTACTCGACCGAGACGGTGTTCATCGAGAAGGGCGGCAAGTACTCGAAGAGCATCGAGTACGACCTCCTCGCGGGGCAGCGGACGACGCGCGACATCAAGATCGGCAACGACGTCATCGTCAAGAAGAACACCAAGTTCACCCGCGCCGCGATCCGCAAGATGAAGGAGGCCAAGCTCGAGCGGCTGGCCCTCGAGCAGGAGGAGCTGCTCGGCAAGGTGGCTGCGCACGACATCGTCGACCCGGAGACGGGCGAGGTCGTGGTCGAGGTCAACGAGGAGCTGACGGACGCGAAGCTCGATCGGCTGCGCGACGCCAGCATCGAGCAGTTCAAGATCCTCTTCATCGACGGTCTGAACGTCGGCTCGTACCTCCGCGACACGCTGCTCGCCGACAAGGTGAAGACGATGGAGGACGCGATCCTCGAGATCTACCGGCGCCTCCGCCCGGGCGATCCGCCGACGCTCGAGACCGCGAAGACGCTGTTCCACAACCTGTTCTTCAACCCGGAGCGCTACGACCTCTCGAAGGTCGGCCGCCTCAAGCTGAACTACAAGTTCTACCGCGACGTGCCGGAGGAGGAGCGCCCGTCGCTCGACCTCACGGTGCTCACGCCGCAGGACATCCTCGAGACGGTGCGGCACCTCATCGAGCTCAAGAACGGGCGCGGCTCGGTCGACGACATCGACCACCTCGGCAACCGCCGGGTCCGCGCGGTCGGCGAGCTGATGGAGAACCAGTACCGGATCGGGCTCGTCCGGATGGAGCGCGCGATCAAGGAGCGCATGAGCATGTCGCAGGAGATCGACACGCTCATGCCGCACGACCTCATCAACGCGAAGCCCGTGAGCGCGGTGGTGAAGGAGTACTTCGGGAGCTCGCAGCTCTCGCAGTTCATGGACCAGACGAACCCGCTCTCGGAGGTCACGCACAAGCGGCGCCTCTCCGCGCTCGGGCCCGGCGGCCTGACCCGCGAGCGCGCGGGCTTCGAGGTGCGCGACGTGCACGCGACCCACTACGGCCGCATCTGCCCGATCGAGACGCCGGAGGGGCCGAACATCGGCCTCATCGCGTCGCTCTCGACGTTCGCGCGCGTGAACGAGTTCGGCTTCGTCGAGACCCCGTACCGCAAGGTCGAGAGCGGGCGCGTGACCGAGGAGGTCATCTGGCTCTCCGCGCTCGAGGAGGAGGGCAAGTACATCGCCCAGGCGACGGTGGACATCGACGAGACGGGCAAGTTCAAGGAGTCGCTCATCTCGGCCCGCTACAACGGCGAGTTCAAGATCGTCTCGCCCGAGATGATCGAGCTCATCGACGTCGCGCCGAATCAGATGGTGTCCGTCGCCGCGGCGCTCGTGCCCTTCCTCGAGCACGACGACGCGAACCGCGCGCTCATGGGCGCGAACATGCAGCGGCAGGCGGTGCCGCTCGTCGTCTCGCACGCGCCGCTCGTCGGCACCGGCATGGAGGCGCGGCTCGCCCGCGACTCCGGCGTCTGCGTGGTCGCGCGGCGCCCGGGCGTCGTCGAGAGCGTCGACGCGACGCGCATCGTCGTCCGGGCCGAGGGCGAGGGGGCCGAGGTGCCGGATATCTACCACCTCATGAAGTTCCAGCGCTCGAACCAGTCGACCTGCTACACGCAGAAGCCGGTCGTGCGCACGGGCGACGTGGTGAGGCGCGGCGACGTGCTCGCCGACGGCCCGTCCTGCGACATGGGCGAGCTCGCGCTGGGGCAGAACGTGCTCGTCGCGTTCATGCCGTGGCAGGGCTACAACTTCGAGGACTCGATCCTCGTCTCCG
>CAYQYG010000470.1:0-4580 GCA_964421485.1 uncultured Polyangiaceae bacterium
AGCCGCGTAGGTGGGACCCGTCGCGGCCCCTCGGCCCCCGGCCCCGACGGCGCCGTAGAAGATCATCCACGCCCCTCGGCCCCCGGCCCCGACGGCGCCGCCGAGGCCGCGGGAGTATATTCTTCCCATGGCCCGCGCCCCCGCCGCTGCCTTCGCAGCCCTCGCCGCGACCCTCGGCGCCGCATGCGCGCCGGCCGCGGCCACCCCCCGCACCACCGATCCCGACCGCCTCATCGCCGAGGCCCGCGAGGACGGCCTCGACATCGATAACCCGCTCGCGATCGACGACGACATGAGGCGCGCCGTCGACGCCGCCGTCAGCCGCTCCTCGTGGCCCGAGGAGCGCCTCCGCCTCCTCCGCGACTACCTCCGGGGCCGCCTCGAGTTCCGGTACGCGTCGAGCAAGACCCTCGGCGCGCGCGACGCGTGGCGCGAGCGGCGCGGCGACTGCATGGCGTTCACCAACCTCTTCGTCGCCCTCGCACGGTACCTCGATATCCAGGCCTATTTCGTGCACGTCCGCGAGGTCACCGACTACTACGAGCGCGCGGGGTGGTTCTTCGTCTCGTCGCACGTCGCCGTCGGCTTCGGCTCGGGCGCCTCGGCGCGCGTCATCGACATCTCCCGCGAGCTCAGCCTCTGGAAGGAGATGAGCGACTGGAAGCTGGCCGCGTACCAGTCGATCGACGACGGCGAGGCGCTCGCGCTCCACTACAACAACGTCGCCGTCGACTGGATGCTGTCGGGCAAGGCGCGCGACGCCGAGCGCCTCTTCCGCTTCTGGCTGGCGCGCGCGCCCCGCGACGCCGAGCTCCATAACAACCTCGGCGTGCTCCTGAACCGCGAGGGCCGCTACCGGGAGTCGCTCGCGCTGCTCACGCGCGCGATCGAGTCGTTCCCGGAGTTCAATCCGCTCTACACGAACGCGATCCTGGCGGCGCGCGGGGCGGGGCGGATCGACCTCGCGGCGGAGCTGGCGCGCCGCGGGCACGAGCTCGAGCGCGACGACCCGTTCTTCATCTTCGCGCGCGCGCTGAACCTCTACCAGGACGACGCCTTCCGCGAGGCGGCCGAGGAGCTGGAGCGCGCGCGCGCGGCGAAGCCGGACAGCCCGGTGATCCTGGCGTGGCTGGCGCGCGCGTACCTGCGCTCCGGCCAGCGCGCCGAGGGGCGCGAGGCGTTCGAACGCGTGCGGCAGATCGCTCCGGATGGGCCGCTGTCGCGCGAGCTGCGGGTCCAGTTCCCCGAGCTCCGCTGAGCCGGGGGGGCGATGCCGCGCGTCACGCGCGCCGCGCCGCGTCCACCGCGGCGCGCGGCTGCACCGCGCCCCAGCCCTGGCGCTCGGGCGGCATGCCGCGGAGGCGGCGCGCGGTCTCGATCAGGATCGTCTTGACGCGCTGCGGGGTGAGCCGCGCGTTCACCTCGAGCATCTGCGCGACGACGCTGCTCACGATCGGCGCGGCGAACGAGGTGCCGTCGACGTGCTTGTAATGGCCGGAGAGCACGTGCTCGTCGCGCTGCTTCACGCGCACGAGCTGGCGGATGAGGTACGGATCGCGGTCCGCGACCGCGTCGAGCTCGGGCACGACGCCGGCGTGCTGCTGGAGGTAGCCGCGCAGGCTCGAGTCGTCCGCGGCGTCGAGCAGCGCGAGCAGGCGCGCCTCTGCCGCGGTCGGCGTGCCGGGGAGGATCGGCGCGGCGACGAAGATCGCGGGCGCGATGAGCTCGGGCTTCTGCAGGCCGTCGATCGTGGGCCCGAACGACGAGTGGTAGCCGCCCTCGTGATCGCCGGCGCCCCCGTCGTCGAAGCCGCCGACGGTGATCACGCTCGGCGCGCTCGCGGGCGGGAGGACCGCGGGGCGCGCGTCGTGGCCGGCGTTGCCGACCGCGGCGACGACCGCGATGCCCGCGCGCGTGGCCGCGTCCGCGGCGCGCGAGAGGCCGTCCGTGAGGTAGGACTCCTCGTAGTCGCCGCCGCACGAGACGTTGAGCACGCGGATGCGGTAGCGCTCGCGGTGCTCGATGACCCACTCGACGCCGCGGCGGATCGCGTCGTGCTCGATGCGCGAGGCGGAGCCGACCTTCACGAGCACCACGTCGGCCTCGTGCGCGAGGCCGCGGAAGCGGCCGCCGGAGAGCGCGCCGTTCCCGGCGGCGACGACGGACGTCATCATGCCGTGCCACGACGACACGTCCGGGTGGAGCAGCGCGCGGCGCGACGTCCGCCGCGCGAAGAGGTCGTGGTACGCGAGGATGCGATCGCGCGGCGTGGTGAGGTCCGGGTGGGCGTAGAAGCCGGAGTCGAGGAAGGCGATCGTGACGCCGCGCCCGGCGGCGCGCTCGTCGGCCCGGAGGCGCTCCGCGACGGGCAGGACCCGGCGGCTCACACCTTGATCGGCGCGCCGCACTCGACGCAGAAGCTGTTGCCGATGAAGAGCTCGAAGTTGCAGTGCGGGCAGCGGGCCACGCGCACCTCGACCTGGCGGCGGGCCTTGGGCGAGGGCATCGGCGCGGTCGCCGGCGCGTCGGCGGACACGGGGCGGTCGCCGGTCGCGACGGCCGCGTAGCGGCCCGAGATGCCGCTCTTCTTGCGCGCCGTGACGAGCGGCAGCGCGGGCCCGTCGCCCTGCTCCTCCGGCGCGGCGACATGCGGCACCGGGGGCTTCGTCGGCCGCCTCTTGGGCGCGCCGAGCGGGAGGGTGATGTCGCCATCGAGGCCGCCCTCCGGGAGCCCGAGGTCGAGCTCCTGCGCCGGCCCGCCGCCCTCGCTCTCGGGCGGCAGCACCGAGCCGAGCTCGTCGATGCGGTGCGGCTGCGTCGTCGCGTTGCGCTTGAGCGAGCGCTCGTCCGTCTCGTCGGCGGACTCGATGCGGATGATCAGCGCCGAGATGTTGTCGTTCCCGCCGGCCTCGTTGGCCATCGCGATGAGGAGCTCGCAGGCCTCGCGCGGATCCTCGGTGAACTCGAAGACGTCGGCGATCTGCGCGTCCGAGACCATGCCGCTCAGCCCGTCGGAGCAGAGCAGGAAGATGTCCCCGGGCTGGACCTTCTCCGAGCGGATGTCGACCTTGACCGCGTCCTTCATCCCGAGCGCGCGCGTGATGATGTTCTTCGGCAGCCGCGCCAGCTCCTCGGGGCTCAGGTCCGGCTTGAGCGCGAGCGCGTCGTTGATCAGCGAGTGATCCTTGGTGAGCTGCTCGAGCTTGCCGTCGCGGATCCGGTAACAGCGGCTGTCGCCTACGTGCCCGACGTGGATCTGATCGGTCTCGCGCGAGACGTACGCCGCGACGACCGTGGAGCCCATGCCCTGGTGCTGGGCGTGCGTGCTCGAGATCTGGAAGACGTCGAGGTTCGCCTTGCGGATGCCGGCGACGATGCGGCGCGCCTCGGGCTGGAGCTCGATCTCGTCAGCAGGGATCGGGCCCGGCAGATCGCCGAACTTCGTGGCCTCGAAGAAGTTGTCGATCGACGTCGTGGCGAGCGCGCTGGCCACGTTGCCGGCGTTGTGCCCGCCCATGCCGTCGGCGACGACGAAGAGGCCGAGCTCGGTCTTGACCAGGACGTGGTCCTCGTTGTGCTTGCGCTGGCGACCGACGTCGGTCACGGCGGCCGCCACGGGTCTGGTGCCGCCGCTCGTCCTGAACTCGCCCATTTCGCGCGGATTATACCGATCCGGTTGCGCGCGCCGCCTAGATTCCGGCGCCCGCCCCCGGGGCCGCGGTCCGGAGGGCGCGAGGGCGCGGGGCGCCGCCCGGCGACCCCGCGGTGCGGGGCGCGGGACGTGGGACCGGATCCAGGGAGATGCGGAGCCCGGCCTGGAAGAAGCCGTACACCGTCTGGCCGAAACCCTCCGGTCGCGAGATGAAGGTCCCGAGGTCGAGCTCCAGGAACGGGCCGAAACCGAGGTAGGGGACAGGGTAGAAGTCCCCCCCGAGGGCGATCCGGACGAAGTCGAGCCCGTGGAACGCCGCGTCGGGGAAGGCGACGTCGGCCGACCGGATCTTCGCCAGCCCCTCGTAGGTCGCCATCCGGTAACCGATGCCGTACCCGACCCAGGGGTCGAACGCGATGCCCTGGGCCGCGTGGTAGACGAGCCCGAGCCCGAGGTCGAGGCTCCGGCCGGAGCACCCGTCGCACCGGGCCGAGGGGGAAAGGAAGGCGTAATCGCCGCTCAGGTCGAGCACCGTCGCACGGCTCAGCCCCAGGCCGAGGTGGACGCCGAGGGCCGGGCCGCCCACGACGACCGAGCTCGCCGGCAGGTCGGTGGCGATGCTGCCGAAGGGGGCCACGTACCCGGCCCTGCCCTGGATGAGGATATGGCCGCTCCGCTCGTCAGGCCCGGCCGGGCGCTTGGTGCCTGCCTCCGGTCCGATCTCGTCCTCGGTCGCGGCGGCGTCCTGGGCGCGCGCAGCGCCCGGCCGGAGCAGCCAGCCCGCCGCCGCGGCGCCGAGCGCCAGCGCAGCCCACCTTGTCGAGCGCGATCGCACGCCCGGGCTCTAGAACAGGCCAGCCTCGAGCGCAACCCGGCCCGGCAGGGCCGGGGGCCGATGAGGGGCCCGGCAGGGCCGGGGGCCGATGAG
>CAYQYG010000470.1:4680-6936 GCA_964421485.1 uncultured Polyangiaceae bacterium
CCGGCAGGGCCGGGGGCCGATGAGGGGCCCGGCAGGGCCGGGGGCCGATGAGGGGGCTTCGCCCCCTACGCTCCCGATGGTCGCTACCCCGCTGGACCCTGGTGGCCGAGCTGGAGCCGCGGGGGTGCAGAACGAATTCGATCGTCAGGGGGCAACTGGGGCCGGGGCGGCGTCGAGAGAGGTCGAGAGAGGGAGATGAGCATGGACGAGCTCACCCCCCCCCGGACCGCTCACCCGGACCCTCGCTCCAAGGAGGATGCGCCCATGATCCGCCGATCGCCTGGCCCCGTTGATCCCGTTGATCTTGCGACCGAACCCGGGGCCCTGCGGGACCCCACCTGCGAGATCCCCGAGGGGCGCACGCCGCTCGCGACCATCTGGCTGCGCATCGAGGACGCGGGCAGCGAAGAGGGCGGCCGCGCGCCGAGGATCGCGCTCGCCCCGGGCGGCGAGCTCGTGGTCGGCGCCGCGCCCGGGGCCGGCGCGCGGCTCCTGGATCCCACCGTGAGCGGGCGCCACTGCCGCGTCGTGCACCGCGGCGCCGAGGTCGAGGTGACCGACCTGGGATCGCGCAACGGCGTGCGCGTCGGCGGCGTGCGCGTGCAGCGGGCCTCGATCCTGCCCGGCGGGTGCTTCGAGGTCGGCCGCTCCATGGTGCGCATCGACGCCGCGCGGATGATCCCGCCCGTCGAGGAGGGGCCGCCGCTCCGGCACGTCGTGGGCCGATCGATGCCGATGGCGCAGCTCGCCGCCGCGGTCCGCAAGGTGGCGCCCCTCAAGCTGCCGGTGCTCATCCGCGGCGAGTCGGGGACCGGCAAGGACCTCGTCGCGCGCGCCATCCACGAGGAGAGCCCGCGCCGCGGCGGGCCGTTCGTCGTGCTGAACGCGGCCGCGGTGGTCCGCGAGCTCGCGGAGTCGGAGCTCTTCGGGCACAAGCGGGGCGCGTTCACCGGCGCGCTCAGGGACCGCCGCGGCGCGTTCCAGGAGGCGCACGGGGGCACGCTCTTCCTCGACGAGATCGCGTCGCTCTCGATCGAGGTGCAGGCGAAGCTCCTGCGCGCGGTCGAGGAGGGCGTGGTGCGGCCGCTCGGGGGCGAGGCGATCGTCGGCGTCGACGTGCGCCTCGTCGTGGCGACGTGCGAGCCGCTCGAGGCGCTGGTCGCGGACCGGCTCTTCCGCCCCGATCTCTACGAGCGGCTCGCGGTCTGCCGCGTGAGCGTCCCGCCGCTCCGCGATCGCGCGGAGGACATCCCGCTGCTCGCGCGCCACCTGCTCGACGCGTCGGAGATCGGCCGGTGGGAGCTGTCGTCCGGCGCGCTCGCCGCGCTGCGCGCGCACCCCTGGCCCGGCAACGTGCGCGAGCTCCGGAACGTGCTGGTGCAGGCGGCGCTCCGCGCGAGCGGCGGGCCCGTGCTGCCCGAGCACGTGGCCGCGGTGCTCGCCGACAAGGCGCCGCCGCTCCGCCGGAAGGTGACGGCCGTGGACGCGCTGCGCGTCTACGAGCAGGTCGGCGGCAACATCAGCGCCGCCGCCCGCCGCGCCGAGGTCCCGCGCTCGACCATGCGGGACCTCCTGCGCGCTGCGAGGGTGATCTAGCCCCCTCGTGGGACTAGAAGGTACCGGCGAGGCCGAAGCCGGCGTGCTCGGGGCCGATGACCGGCGCGATCGCCGTCACCTTCGGCCCCTCGGCCGCCTGGTTCTTCTTCGGGTACCAGTCGATCATCGCGTAGGTGACCGTCCCGGCGACGCCGACGCCGAAGACGACCCAGCCCGCGACCATGACCGGGACCATCGAGTCGTACGCGTCCAGGTTGTCGCGGAGCTTGTTGCAGGCGTCGCCGTAGCCGGGGAGATCACCGGAGGGATTGTCCCGCGGGCCGCAGAAGCCGCTGGTGCGGCCCTGCGTCGTCTCGGGGTGCTGCTTCGCGTACTCGTCGATCTTGGCGGCGACGTCGTCCGCGTCGCTGCTCGCGGAGGACGCCGCGATGCCACCGGCGATGCCCATGATGAGCCCCGCGCCGGCGACGCCGGTCCCGACCCACGCGATGGGCTTGCGCTTGTACCAGCTCAGGATCGGCTCGCGCCCGCCCGTCGACTGATCCGGCCCCATCGTCCCCATGCCGGGCGCGGTCAGGCTGAACCCGCTCTGATCGGCGGGCGGGTACATCGGGGGCGGCGGGGCTGCCGGCGGCGGCGCGGCGGGAGCCGGCGCGGCCGGGCCAGGCGCAGCGGGGCCCGGCGACGGCGCGGGCGCCG
>CAYQYG010000471.1:0-6888 GCA_964421485.1 uncultured Polyangiaceae bacterium
GCCAGCGCCGCGCCGGCGCCGAGCGCCGCGGCGAGGGCCGTGCGCCGCGCCCTCATCGCCGCTCACCGCTGCGCGCAGGGAGCAGCCCGAGCAGGTTCGAGAACGCCAGCGTCACCCCGCCGACGTACGTGTCGACGCGCAGCCCGAGGTTGTACGTGAGATCGACCGGGATCCGCGAAAGGCCCTCGTAGCCGCTCGGCGGCTCCGTGATCTCGCGGCGCGTCGCCACGCCGTAGATGCCCGCGGCGGCGAACAGATCCATCCCGTAGATCGAGCCGCGGCCCGTGTAGATCGGGATCCGGTACTCGGCCTCGAGCTTGCCGGCGAAATCGCCGTAGCGGACCTCGATGATGTCGGTCCCGAGGAGGTTCGGCGGCTGCCGGCGGTCAGGGGCGAGATCGAGCAGGCGATCGGGGAGGAGATCGGTGAAATCGCCGACGTAGAACTTCTCGAAGAAGGGCGCGTCGCCGGCGATCGCGCCGGCGAACGCCTCGAGGCGGAGCACGTGGCGGAGCGGGAGCCGGATCCACCGCTGCGCCTCGAGCTCGACGCGCGCGTAGCCGTAGTCGCTGCCGAGCGGGGGCGCGCCGGCGATCACCGACGCGGAGGCGTACGCGCCGCGCGTGGCGAGGAACGGGGTGTCGCGCGTGTCGTAGTAGATGCCGGCGCGCAGCGAGGAGAGCACCGATTTGCCGCCGAGGATGTCGAAGCGGATCGGCTCGCGGGTCGCGCCGCGCATGTGCGAGGCGACGGTGGGGACCGTCGCGTCGATCTGCTCGAGGTGGTAGTCGAGCGCGAACTGCGACGAGACGCCGAGGTCGTGGCCCGTGCCGAGCGTGGCGCCGAAGCGCTTGTAGGCGACGACCGCGTAGCGGGTGACCTCTCTCTGCTCGAGCAAGGGGGACTCGAACGAGACGTCGCGGCTCCCGAAGAAGTCACGCGCGTCGTTGTAGAGCACGGTCACGTCGGCCGACCAGCCGGTGCCGGCGAGCGCGGGATCGACGAACCGCGTGCGCAGCGCGAGCTGGTCCGCCGCGAGCCCGATGCCCGCGCCGAGGGTGATGCCCGTGCCCGCGAGGTTGGTCTCCGCGACCTGCACGCCCGTGAACGCGGAGAGCGGCCGCGCGTTGCCCGCGGTGTCCTCGTCGGCCGCGAGGCCGAGCCAGAGGTTCTGGACGATGAACGTATTGCGCTCGACGACGTCGAGCACGAGCGTCGCCGTCCCGCGCGCCGAGCCCTTGCGCAGCGAGAGGCTGACCGAGGCGAAGAAGCCCGTGCCGAGCAGGCGGTAGCGCGTGAGCTCGATCTCGGGGTCCTCGACGTCGAGCACGTCGCCCGCGCGGAACTTGACGTAGCGGAGGATGACGCGCGGGGCGGTCCTGTTGTTTCCGCGGATCTCGATGCCCTCAAGCGTGTAGCGGACGCGGGTCTTCGCCGCCGCCGCGGACGCGGGCTCGGTTGCGGGAGCGGAGACGGGCGCGGCCGCGGGCGCGGGGACGGGCGCGGCCGCGGGCGCGGGGACGGGCGCGGAGTCGGGAGCGGCCGGGGGAGCGGAGTCGGGAGCGGGCGCGGAAATGGGCGCGGGTGCCGGCTGCGCGCCCTCGTACGGATCGGTCTGGCCGAGCGCGGGGGCGGGCAGGGCGCTCGCGAGGAGCGCGCAGCAGAGCGCGACGCGGGCTCGGCCGGGCACGGCGGGAGACTAGCCGCGAACGCGCCGGGGGGGCTACTCCGGCACGTCCAGCGACTGCGGGATCACGAAGTACACGAGCTTGATCCCGTCGGCGCCGCCGAGGAGCTGGCCGGAGGGCGTCACCACCCGGATGACGGCGCGGAGCACCACGAGCGAGCCGGGATCGAGCACGTCATTCGCTGCGTGCACGCGGAACGTGACCTCGGCGGCCCCACGCACGCCGTGGAACGTCGTGGCGTCGAGGCTCCCGTACGGCGGGGGCTGCGCGGGGCTCTCGACGGGGGTCACGGCCGTGATGAGCTGCGAGGCGTCGAAGGGCTGGTTGCCCGGGGGGACGACGGGGTTGTGGTACTCGAGGTCGGGCTGACCGTCGCCGGTGCAGTCCACGTTGCCGGCGCAGTCGTAGCTCTTCCGGTCCGTCGTGACGTCGTGGAGGCCCGCGCCGGCGAGCAGGCCGAGCAGGCGCACGACCTCGCTCGAGACCTGGCCCGAGGCGACGTCGGTCTGCGCGACCAGGGGGCGATCGGCGCCGCCGAACTGCGGGTCGTGGTACAGGCTGCCGGTCTGCGTCGCGAGGTCCGAGAGGTCGAGCCGCGCGGCGCCGGGGTTGCCGCCGGCGACCGGCACGCCGACCATCTTGGCGTCGATCGCGCCGACGGCGCTGACCGCATCGGCGTAGGTCCTCGTGCCCCCGACGATCTGCGGGTTGTAGGCGTTCGGCACGAGCGGGCCGTTGTGGAAGGCAGCGTCGGTGACGACGACGAAGATCGGCAGCGCCTGGGGGCGGAAGCACGGGACGCCGAACATGCCCGGCTCGGAGCAGGGGGCCGGGTACGGCGTGGCCGGGGACCAGAGGCCGCCGATCGTCGCGGCGTAGGGCTGGCTGGTCGACGCGATCCACAGCGCCTGGGAGAGGGCCTCGGGGCCGTCGCCGCCGCCGCCGGCGGTGAGGGCGCCGAGGATGGTCTGCACGGCGGGCGGCGCGGCGAAGCCGCCGCTGCCGTCGGGGACCGGCGCGGCGACGCTGCCGACCACGGTCTGGGCGGCGATGGAGAAGCGGTTCCGGTAGATGTCGTCGCCGGGCTGACCGTAGGGCGCCCAGGGGACGTCGCGGAAGTCGCCCACGCCGATCCATGCGTCGCCGATCGGCGGGATCGGGGGCGAAGCCCCGGGGTCGCCGTTCAGGATCGCGGGCAGGATCTCGGTGCTCAGGGAGGCCTTGAGCTGATCGATCGCGGGCTGCATCGACTGCGTCGTGTCGATGAGGAAGTAGATGTCGGCGCGCTCGACGCCGGTGGAGAAGGTGAAATCCTTGGTCTGCTCGCCCTGCCGGTAGGGGAGCACGAAGTAGAGGCCGGGGTCGTCGGGCGCGGAGGCGGGGTTGTTCGGATCGGAGCCGGCGGCGAGCTCGATGAGATCGATCACGCCGTCGCCGTCGCAGTCGACGACCACGCGGCAGCGGCCGGTGGGATCGAAGGAGGCCTCCTGCTCGTCGGGGACGCCGTCGTTGTCGCTATCCTTGTCGCGCAGGTCGGGGACGCCGTCGGCGTCGGTGTCGGCGAGCGCGTCGCACGTGGAGTCGCGCATCTGGCCCGGCGCCGAGGGATCGAGCAGCGCGTTCTGCGCCTCGTCGGCGTCCTGGACCGTGTCGCCGTCGCTGTCGAGGTCGTCCTTGTCGAGCTGGCCGTCGCCGTCGGTGTCGCCGTCGGGCGCGAGCTCGAGCCCGTCAGCGACGAAGTCGCCGTCCGCGTCGGCGGGATCGGCGCAGGGCGTGCCGGTGTCGAAGAGGCCGCCGCCCTCGCCGGTCGACGTGGTCGTGGTGCCGGACGGCACGCTCGAGTCGGGGGCGCAGGCCGCAGGGATCGCCGCGATCGCGGCGGCGAGGGCGAGGAACGACACGAAGGAAGCGCGGAGCCGCATGCGGGGCCCTCCGGGATCTCAGCGGTGCAACGTACCACGAACGGAGCGCGCGACGCGCTCGGTCCGATCGTCCTCGCCGTCGAGGGCGCCGTCGTCCTCGAGATCGTCGCGCTCCAGCTCGTCGCCCACGCGCCAGGGCGGCGGCGCCGGGCCTGCGCTCCGGGACGGGCGGAGCCAGGGGGCCGGCTCCGCGGGCTCGAGCCGGCGCTCGGGGCGGAGGGCGCCGGGAGGCGACCCGGAGCCCCGGAGGTCCACCAGCGCCTCGAGCGCGCGCAGATCGGATCTCGCGGGCTCGGGCTCGGCGAGGTGATCGACGGCCGCGCGGAGCAGCGCGCGGACCTCGGCGAGCAGGCGCTCGTCGCGCGACCAGCGCGCGCCGCCGCTCGCGGCCGCGGCCCGCGCCAGGAGGAGCTCGGTCCGGCCGATCACGTCGGCGGGGATCCAGGCGGCGATCAGCGGATCGGAGAGCATGCCGAGCGTCCGCCGGAGCGCGGCCACGCGCCGCGCGCCGAAGCGCTCCGGTGAGCGAGCGGCGTGCGCGGCGAGGCGCAGCGTCCGCCGGAGCGCGCGCCGCGCGGCCCGCCCGACCACGTCGCCGCGGAAGGTGCGCCGATCGCGCGGCCCGTCAAGCGCGCGCAGCACGACCGCGAGCGCGAGCCCGCCCGCGATCACCAGCGCGACCACGCTGGCGGTGCCCGCGGCGCTGCGCGGCGACCACCCGACCGCGCTCGCGGCGAGGCCGAGCGCGAGGACCAGGAAGAGCCCCATGGACCCGAGCGCGCCCGCCGCGTGCGTCGCCGCGCGCGGCCGCAGGGCGACGAGCCGGCCGCCGCTCGGGATCGTCCCCATCATCGCCCGCCGCGCCGCGCGCTGGAGCCCGACCTCCAGCGGTCCGAGCTCCACCTCCGGCGGCTCGCGGAACGGGCTCACCGCCCGAGCGTAGCGCAATCACGGCGGGCTTTCTCTTCGAGGCCGCTCGTGCCCATGCGCGCCGCGAGCGCGGCGAGGACCCGCCTGAGCGGGACGCCGCGCGACGCGAGCCCCACGAGCAGGTGATAGATGACGTCCGCCGCCTCGGCGGCCACGCGGTCCTCGCCCTCGCCGGCGATCGCGCGCGCGAGCTCGTCGGCCTCCTCGCGGAGCTTCGCCCCGATCGCCGGGGCGCCGCCGTCGAGCAGCGTCCGCGTGTAGCTCTTCGCCGCCGGCGCAGCCCTCCGCGCCTCGATCTCGCGCTCGAGCGCCTCGAGCACCGCGACGGCGTCGGCCCCCGCGTCCGCCGCGTGCCCCTCGCCCTCGACGCGGCGGAAGAAGCAGCTCGGGCTGCCCGTGTGGCACGTCGGCCCGTGCGGCTCGGCCAGCACGAGCAGCGCGTCCGCGTCGCAGTCCGCGTGCACGCTCGCGACGTCGAGCGTGTGGCCGCTCGTCTCGCCCTTGACCCAGAGCGCCCCGCGCGACCGGCTGAAGAACGTCGCCCGCCCCGTCGCCAGCGTCCTCGCCAGCGCCTCCCGCGTCATGTAAGCGAGCATGCGAACCTGGCCCGTCAGCCGGTCCTGCACGATGGCCGGGATGAGCCCTCCCTCCCCGAACCTGATCTCCAACGTCAGGCCTCCTTCGCCTCGCCGGCGTCGTCCTCGTCCGAGGCCTTCTTCTCCTCGCCCTCGTCGCCCTCCTCCTCGTCCGCCTTCGCGCGCTTGCCCTTCGAGGGCGCCGCCCGCTTCGCGCTCGGCTCGTCCTCGTCGTCCGCGCCGCCGGCCTCCTCGCCCTGGTCGTCCTCGTCGTCGGCTCGCTCCTTGCTCTTCGCGGCGGCCTTCTTGCCCGCCGGCTTCGCGGCCTTCGCCGGCTTCTTCTCGGGCGGCGGCTCGTCCTCGTCCTCGTCCTCGTCCGCGATCGGCTTGCCAGCGGCGCCGGACGCACCCGGGAGGTTCAGCGCCATCGCGGCCTCGGGGTGGGCGAGGGCGGCCTTGTAGTAGACCGCGAACGCGATCGCCGCGGCGAAGCCCGTGATCACCGCGACCGCCTGCGACGTCGAGTACTGCATGGTCGCGGTCGACGCGAACGTCTCCGGTCGCATCGCCAGGAAGAGCACGACGGCGGGCGCGAACGAGAGCACCTGGGTCGCGACCCGGACCGCGCCGCTCTTGATCGCCTTCGAGAAGCCGACCGTGTAGGCGATCGCGAAGACCAGCAGGCCGAACGGGATCAGGAGGTGCTCCGGCAGCGCCGGCGGGATCGAGCCGCGCTCGGCGTCGTCGCGCAGGACCTCGAGCATGTACCGGCACACGCCGTACGAGAACGTGAAGAGCAGGAAGATCTGCCCGCGGAACTTCTGGTGCTTCCGCGCGACGAGCAGGATCACGAGCAGCGCCGCGCCGACGAGGGACTCGTAGAGCTGCGTCGGGTGCACCGGGAGCGAGTGCTCGGAGGTCACCGCGAGCCCGCGCTCCTTGACGTGCTGCACCCACGCCGGCGCGCCGCTGCCGTGCTCCAGCGTCCCCTCGGGCCAGTGCGGGAACGTGCCGAGCTTCTTCAGCCACGCGGGCGCCGTCTCCGAGAGCGGCTGGCCGAAGTCGCAGCCGAAGAGGTAACAGCCGATGCGCGTGATCATCAGCCCCGACGCCAGGCTCGGCACGGCCACGTCCGCCCACGGGAGCAGCGCGATCCGGTGCATGCGCAGGTAGACCAGCGATCCCACGAACCCGCCGAGGAAGCCGCCGTACGCGACGAGGCCGCCGCGGCGCATCGCGAACATCGACCCGATCGAGTCGAACTCGTTCAGGTTCGTCAGGATGTAGAGGATGCGCGCCCCCAGCACCGCGGCCACCGCCGTGACCACGTAGTTGTTCGCCATCGTCTCCTTCGGCAGCCCGTCCCTCTCCGCGAGCCCGAGCGTCAGGTACCAGCCGACGACGAGCGAGAGGCCGAGCATGACGCCGTAGCTGTAGATGGGGAGCGGTCCGAGGCCTCCCGGGAGCGGGATGCGGATCAGGATGGGATGCATGGCCGCCACTCCTTACGCCTGGCCCACGAGCCCAGCAAGCGGCGTTCGGGGGGGCGCAGCGGGCGCCGCGGCCCGCGGCAGGGAGCCGGCAGGAGCGGGCTCGAAGACGTGGCCCCTCGAATCTCGCGCGGGGCGCTGCTAGCATCGCGTCCGTGCCCAGCGGCCGGCCTCGCGTGGAAATCTTCACGGTCCTCGCGCTCTTGCCGTTCGCGTGCGTCCCGGAGGGCCCGGCGACGGGCGACGCCGGCGCGCCGGCCGCCCGGACCGCGGCCGCGCCGCC
>CAYQYG010000472.1:0-6888 GCA_964421485.1 uncultured Polyangiaceae bacterium
CCCCGAGGGGCGCGTAGGGGGCGCAGCCCCCTCATCGGCGGTCGGCCCTGCCGACTCGGGCAGGCGCGGGGCGGCGGGGAGGCGGCGCATCGGACCCCTCCGCCATATCACCTCACTGGCGATCGACCACGTAGTTCTGGCCGTTGTTGTTGTCCCAGAACTCGTACGCGTCGGCGCCGTTCACCACGCCGTGGCGATAGAGGATCGCGTACTGGAGCTCCTGGAAATCGCCGGGCACGTCCAGGTGGACGCCCCACTTCTCGTACGCCTCCGAGCTGTCCTGCAGGAAGGAGAGCGGCGTATCGGTGAAGGTCTGCCAGCCGTCGGTGGTCCAGCGGACCAGGACCACCTTGTCGTAATCGAGGTCCGCGAGGCTCACCTGGATGTTCCCCTGCACGCCGCTCGATGTGACGGCGACGTCGGAGCCGGGCGCGTCGCGGTAGATGATGGTGGAGCTCTGCCCGTAGTTGACCGCGTGCAGCTCGCCGCTGTTGTCGTCGTAGTAGGTGTGGCCGGCGCCGTCCTGGTACCAGGCGTTGAAGGTGAACGCCATCTGCTGCATGGTCGGCATGCTGATCTTGACGTGCCACTCCTCGTCGCCGTTGCCCCAGGTGGTGAAGTAATAGCCGTTCACCGTGATCTCGGGGCCCTTGCCGCCGACCTTGTAGATGACGCCCACCTTCTTGTGGTCGAGGTTGGCGCCGGCGACGGGCTTGATCCGCAGCTTGACGAAGACGTCCACGCCCGTGCAGCCGAAGCGGCTGCCGCAGCCCGTGTAGTTGTGCCAGTGCGACTTCGTGTAGCTCACCATCGTGGTGTTGCGCTGGCCCTCGTACTGGGCCCAGTCCTGCTCGGTGAGCTCGACCTCGCCGATCTCGATCCCGGCCTCGTCGCCGGCGAGGCAGCCGAGGGCGCCCGGGCCGGCGGCGAGGGTCATCGCGCCGAGGGCCGCGCCGGTGCGCAGCGCGCTCCTGCCGGACGCGCGCACGGCCGCGAGCGCGCGCTCGAAGGCCTCGCCGAAGGTGCTGGGGGTGATCATGCGTCCGGAGTGATGGGTGGTGCGCACAGGGATCCTCCTCGGCGCCGGCTGCCGCCGGCCGCGACGAGCGGCAGCCGTTACCATCGCGCGCGCGGAGGATCAACGACCCAGAGGGCTCGCCGGACGCCGTGCTCCCGTGATCACGGCTCCGGCCAGCGCGCCACCATCGCGCCGAGGATGTCGTCGGTCACCTTGTAGAGCGGCGTGGCCTCCGGGTAATCGACCTGGGTGTAACCCGTGGCCTTGTCGAGCAGGGCCGTGACGGGGCCCCCGTGGGCCGCCTCGGCCTTCCGGGATTCCTGCCCCAGGCCCGAGTGCCTGGCCTCCCAGCGCGGCGCCCCGACCTGCGCGTCGAAGATCGCCATGCGCAGCGCCACGCTCCGCGTGGTGAACCGCTCCGCGCGCACGGTATTGGGGTCGGGTGATCCCGAGCTCTCGGACCGGGACACCGAGTCCTCGTCGATATTCGTCAGCACGAGGAAGCGAGCGCCGAGCTCCCGCGCGAGCTGCCCGGAGGGCCCCGCGGGGGCGCCGCCGGCCGACCAGTACGCCGCGGCGAAGCGCGCGGGCGAGGCGCCGCCTCCGGCGAGCAGCTGCGCGTCGATATCGACCAGCGGCAGGCCGGGCCGCTCGGCGGCGATCTGCCGCAGCAGGCCCGCGCGCACGATCTCGAGTGCCGAGGCATCCACCGAGCGATCGCTCGCCGTGACGGGCAGGACGGCCAGCTTGCCCTCCCTCAGCGCGGCGTGGCTGAGCTCCGGGTCCGCCCTGAGCTCCATGAGGCCCGGCGCGCAGCCGGCCAGCGGCAGGGCGAGGGCCAGGATCGCCGCCCCTCGGCGGAGCGATTCCACGCTCGGCATGAGCTCTCCCTCGCGGCGCGTCAGTCGTACTTGCGTCCGGCGACCAGCACCCCGACCGTCTCCGATTCTCTCCAGCCGTCCCGGACCATCTGAGCGTTTCCCTTTCTCGACCGCGGGGCGCCGGGACGCTCCCGGGCTGCCGCGGCGCGCGCAGGACAGCCGAACCCGCGCCGGGCGTCAACCGGGAGTGCTGGAGGCAGGCGGAGCTCGGATCGCTTCAAGCCCGGATCAGCGTCACCCGCCGCCCCCCCCCGGCGTGGCCGCCGGCGCCGTGGTAGCGTCCCCGCGATGAGCGGAGAGCACGAGCGCCCCGGCGCGACATTGGATAACGGCGGATCCACCCCAGGCGGAGCCGCGAAGGCGGCGCGGGCCCCGAGCCACGCGGAGCGGTGCAGGACGCTCGCGCAGAGGGCCCGATCGGCGACGCTGTGCACGATCGCCCGGGAGCCGGCGGGGTATCCGTACGGGTCGCTCGTGACGATTGCTTTCGACCACGCCGGCCGGCCGCTGCTCCTGCTCTCGAGCCTCGCCGAGCACACCTCGAACCTCTCGGAGCGGCCGGAGGCGTCCGTGCTCGTCGCCGAGGCGGGGCAGGCGGGCGTGGATCCGCTCGCGCTCGGGCGGATGACGCTGATCGGCGCGTGCGGCAGGATCGCGGGCGACGACGAGGTCGCGGCCGCGCGGGAGGCGTTCCTCGCCGCGCAGCCCGGGGCCTCCCACTACGTCGATTTCAAGGATTTTTCGTTCCATCGGCTGGAGCCGGTGAGCATTCGTTACGTCGGCGGGTTCGGGCGGATGTCCTGGGTCGATCCGGAGTCCTATGTGCGGGCGGAGGCCGATCCGCTGGCCGACGCGTCTCCGGGGATCGTCTCCCACATGAACGAGGACCACCCGGACGCCGTGCTCGCCTATGCGAGGGCGCTCGCGGGGATCGACGACGCGACGGAGGCGGCGATGACGGCGGTCGATCGGTATGGATTCGAGATCCGCGCGGTCACGCCCGCGGGGCCGCGGGCGGCGCGGATCGGATTCGAGGCGCCGGTCGCCGCCCCGGACGAGGTCCGGAGGGCGATGATCGACCTGCTCAGGGCGGCGCGCGCGGCGGGGCGCTGAGCTCGATCAGGCCACCTGGGCGCCGCCGCCGCCGGGCGACGGCTCGTCCACGTCGATGTAGATCGACCCGGGACGAGCCGCGGCGAGGGCGCGCGCCTCCTCGACGGTCAGATCGTCGCGGGCGGGACCCGCGTCGTCCGCGTGCTTGCTCAGGCGCGCGCCGAGGCGCACGGCCAGATCGATCGCTTGCCAGCCGGTGAGCCTGATCGCCACGAGGCCTCCCTCCGGTTATCCTTCCTGGATACTCCAGCACGAGGGAGACCGATGCCAGGGGAGATCGCAGGGTGGATCGGACAGTTCATCGCGAGCTTGCCGGAGCGCCCGGGGCCCGCGCGCGAGGAGGCGATCCTCGGCGCGGTGCGCGAGGGCCGCTACGTGCCCGTCTCCTGGGTGGAGGTGCGGAGCGAGGCCGCGGGGCACGAGGCCGCGCTCTTCGTGAGCGCGGACGCGCTGCGCGTCGGCGACGCGGAGGGCTCGATCCGGATCAACGCGAGCGCGCGGACCATGCAGCGGATCGTGGACCTGCTCGAGTGCGTCATGCCGACGACGCGGATCTGCGATCTCGTCTGGGAGCAGGCGACCGTGCGGCTCAGGCCCTCCATCCAGACCCCGGACGCGCTCATGGCGACCGTCGGGCGCATGGTCCGGCACCACCACGCGATCGAGCAGAAGCTCGCAGGGCGGACCGGGCTCATCGAGAACGTCGGCAAGCACTGGGTCATCTCCAACCGGCTGCGGTGGACGCGCCGCCTCGCGGCGAACTACGGGTGGTTCGACGCGGCGGCGCTCTACGCGTCGGGCAAGCACCGGGTCTGGCAGCCGCTCGGGCTCGCGCACGACCTCGAGCACGTCGATTACTCGCAGGTCGTCCGGCTCGTGCAGCGGCGGTGCCTCGTCGACGGGGTGGAGCGGGACCTCGCCGACGTGATGCGCGATCCGGCGCTCGCGCCGCTCGTCTCCAGCGAGGGGCCGCTCCAGGTGGCGCGGCTGCCGGGGGTGCCCGAGGGGGCGTGACCCGGCCCGGCCATTTCCTGATACGACCGCCGGACCACCCGTGGACCCAGCCCCCCGCATTCGCCCTTTCCAGCCCACCGACGCCGATCACGAGGCCGTCGCGCGCCTGAACGCGCTCGCCCCCGGGGACGGCCAGGACCTCGAGCCGCGCACCGGCCCCACCCTCCGGGCCTTCGACGCGAGCTTCGATCCGGCGCTGCACGTGGTCCGCCGCCTCGTCGCCGAGGAGCCCGGCACGGGCCGGATCGTGGGCGCCGCCCAGTACTTCCACACCCCGTGGGCGTTCGATCCGGGGCGCTACTGGTGCGCGGTCCGGGTCGATCCGGCCGCGCGCGGCCGGGGCCTCGGCGGGCGCCTCTACGCCGAGGCGATGCGCGAGCTCGCCGCGCGCGGCGCGACGGCCGTCCGGATGATGGCCCGGGAGTCCTCGCCCGGGCTGCTCGACGCGCTCTCGAGGCGCGGCTTCCGCGAGGTGCTCCGGAGCTGGGACTTCGAGCTCACGCTGGATCGGCTCGAGCTCACGCCACCTCTCCAGGCCAGGGCCTCCGCGCCCGGGATCGCGATCGCGCCGCTGCCCGAGGTGCAGGCCGCGGATCCGGGCTGGCTCGCGCGGCTCCACGCCCTCTACGTCGAGGTGATGCGGGACGTGCCGCTGCCCGGCTTCCCGAGGGCCGATCCGCCGCCGGAGTGGCTCGCCGATCACCTCGAGCGCTGGCCGACCTCGCTGCCCGACGGGTGCCTCGTGGCGCGCGAGGGCGGCGCGTGCGTCGGCCTGTGCGTGATGCACCGGTCCGAGGAGGATCCGGCGCGCCTCGAGCACCTGCTCACGGGCGTCGCCGCGTCCCACCGCGGGCGCGGCGTCGGCGTCGCGCTCAAGCTCGCCACGATCGCGTTCGGCCGCGCGCGCCGCTACCGGAAGATATGCACCGCCGTCGAGTCGAACAACCCCCGCATGCTCGCGCTCAACGAGTCGCTCGGCTTCGTCCGCCGCGGCGGCCTCGTCCTGCTCGAGCGCTCGCTTTGATTCGAATGGCCGGCCAGCGGCCGCGACCGGCCGCCTCCACGCGAACCGCGGACACCTGTCCGGACACCTGTCCGGGGCAGTGTTCCTCCTCGCGCTCCGAGCGCCGCGCGCGTGTTCGCTTGCACCCAGCGCGCGCAGCCCTTGCGCGCTCATCCGCGCCGAGCGCGACGGATGCATGCGCCCGGCGCGGCACGCCCGATGCTATTCACCTCGAGCATGAGCCACATCAATCAAGACACCCCGCTGACCGATCGTCGCGGGCTCGCGCTGTCCACCGGCGACGAGGCCGCGGCTCATTATCGCGAGGGCACGGACCGCCTCCTGGAGCTCGCCCCCGGCGCGGTGGAGCGCCTCGAGGCGGCCCTCGCGGCGGACCCCTGCTTCCTCGTCGCGCACGCCGCGCTCGCGCTCGCGCACCTCGTCGAGGACCGCCCCAGCCGCGCCCGCGCCGCCGTCCTCGGCGCGCGCGCCTCGCTCGCCGGCGCCCCCGACCGGGGCGACGCCGACGCGCGCGAGCGGCGGCACTTCGAGATCATCGCGGCCGGCGTCGCCGGCGACGCCCCCCGCGCGCTCGAGCTCGCCCGCGAGCACGCGCGCGAGGCCCCGCGCGACGTCCTCGTCCTGACCCTGCTCTGCGCCCTCGCCCTGCGCGGCGACGTCAAGCTGAAGCTCGAGGTCGAGCGCCTGCTCCACCAGGTCGCGCCCGCCTGCCGCGACGACTGGGCCTTCCTCTCGCTCGAGGCCGCGCACCTCGACGACCTCGGCCGGCACGACGAGGCGCTCGCCTCGGCGCTCCGCGCCCTCGCGCTCCACCCCGCCGGCGCGCGCGCGGCCCACGTGCTCGCGCACGTCCGCTACGAGCGCGGCGAGCACGCGCAGGGCCGCCGCTTCCTCGCCTGGTGGCTCGCGCTGTGGACCCCGGCGCCGCACGTCCTCGCGCACCTCCGATGGCACGAGGGCCTCTTCGCGCTCGCGCTCGCCGAGCGCGGCGCCGCCCTCTCGCGCTGGTCGACGTGGATCAGCCCGGCCGTCTCGAGCGAGGCCCCCGGCGCGCTCGAGGGCGGCGCCTCGCTGCTCTGGAGGCTCTCGCTCGACGATCCGGACGCGCCGCTCGACTGGGGCGCGCTCCGGCGCGAGGCGATGGCCGCCGCGCGCGGGACCGGCTCGCCGCTCACCGATCTGCACGTCGCGCTCGTGCTCGCGGGCGCCGGCGAGATCGAGGCGCTCGACCGCCTCGTCACCGCGCTCGAGGATCAGCGGCGCCGCGGCGACACGGCCGCGGCCGGCGCCGCCCTCCCGATCGTGATCGGGCTCCGCGCCTTCGCGACCGGCGATCCCCTCGCCGCCGCCGCGCACCTCGAGCCCGCGCTCCCCGGCCTCTCGTCCCTCCGCGGCGAGCGCGCGCAGAACGAGGTCTTCGAGGACACGCTGATCGAGGCCCTCCTCCGCGGCGGCCGGGCCGACGCGGCCGAGCGGCGCCTGCAGGCCCGCCTGCTCCGGCGCCCGTCGCACCGCGATCTCGGGCTGCTCGAGCGCGCGCTGCTCGCCCAGCGCGTGACCGCCCCCTCGCGCCCGCGCCGGGACGATCGCATGCCCGACACCGAGCCGAGCCCCTCGAGCCGCTGCCCCAGCACCCTCCGCCCCGCGAGCGCCCGCGGCCCGGCCAGCAGCGTCGGATCGCGCGCGCTCGGCGTGGCGCCCCCCTCCGCATAGTCCCCGCGCTCCCGAGCCTTGCCAGGATCCTCGAGAGAAATTCACAGGGAGGCGGGGAGGACGGGGAGACGACAGGAAGCGGGAGAATTCTTGGAATCTTGATCTCCTCCCCGCTCTCCCCGCCT
>CAYQYG010000473.1:0-6887 GCA_964421485.1 uncultured Polyangiaceae bacterium
GGCCCCGGGGCCCGAGGAGGGGCCCCCCCAGACTGGGCCGATCCCCCCGAGCGAGCCGCCGAGGTCCGGAAGCCCGCGAGCGCATCGGAACAATAGCCCCGCCCCCTCCGCCGCGCAGGGGGGGAGGCGGGACCCGGTCTGGGGGGGCCCCTCCTCGGGCCCCGGGGCCGGACGTCGTCGCCCGGCTGCGCTCTTTCTCCGATTCTCCGCCCCCGTCCCGGAACGTCACGCCTGGCCCAGCACGGGCAGCTCCGCGACCACCTCGCCGTCGATGCGAACGAACGCCAGCAGGCCCTCGTCCTCGTAGGCGAGCACGTCGAGGACGACGCGCTCGCTGAGCGATAGGACGTACAGCGCGCCGTCGTCCGCCATCACAGTCTTGGGCGCCGCGCACGGGGCGTCCGGCGACGCCTCGATGCCCGGCGTCTCAGCGGAGGTTCGACGTTGCACACCCATCTCGAAGCGCCTTCCGTGCCACGCCCCGCGCCGCGCTGCCCCAGGCGCCCGCTCGCATCGCGGCGGCGCGCGCGCGACGGATGCGCCTGCGCCTGCTCACCCGACGACCGCGCGGCGTGATCTGTCCCGGAACGGAGCGCTGCATGGAGACCTGACCCTCTCGCGCGTCCAGGGCTTGGATCAGCGCTGGATCTTCGCAGCCGCGGACAGGATCTTTCGTGCGAGCTTGGAAATGCCGATATCGACCTCGTCCGGATCGAGCCACGCGGCCTTCTCGTAAGGGGCGGAAGGCCTCGCGCGGCTCCGCCAGGGCGCCGCCACATCGGCGCGCGCGACCGTCACCTCCAGCCGTCGATGCGTGAGGATGTGACGCACGCGGCCGACCTCCAAGAGCGTCGCGGCCGGCGTGCCCCCTGCTCGCACGTCGCGCCCGCCTGCGAGCGGACCGAGCCCGACCTCCGCGAGCCGCGGCAGGGCGCGCGACAGCGACGGCGCCTCCACCATGGGCGGCTCCCACAGCCCGCCGAACAGCCCGCCCTCGGCGCGCCGGGCGAGCAGCACCCGGCGCCCGGCCGAGACGACGGCCGCGACCATCGGCACCGCCGGGGCGTCCCGCCTGGGCGCGATCACCGGCAGCTCCTCCTCGCGCCCGGCCGCGCGCGCCGCGCACGCCCCGTCCACCGGGCACTGCCCGCACCGGGGCGCCCGCGGCGTGCACACCGTCGCGCCGAGCTCCATCAGCGCCTGGTTGAAACGCCCCGGCCGCGCGTCCGGCACGAGCCGCGCCGCCGCCGCCCACAGCCGCTTCGCCCCGGCCGCGCTCCGGATGTCGTCCTCGATGCCCTCGAGCCTGGCGAGCACCCGCGCCACGTTCCCGTCCACGAGCGGCTCGCGCCGGTCGAACGCGATGCTCGCGATCGCGCCCGCGGTGTACGCCCCCACGCCCGGCAACGCGCGCAGCCCCTCCGCGTCCCGCGGGAACACCCCCGAGCACCGCTCGGTCACCTCGCGGGCCGCGAGGTGGAGCACCCGCGCGCGCCGGTAGTACCCGAGCCCGCTCCAGAGCGAGAGCACCTGATCGAGCTCGGCCGCCGCGAGGTCCCGGACCGTCGGGAACCTGGCGAGGAAGCGCTCGTAATAGGGGATGACCGTCTCGACCCGCGTCTGCTGCAGCATCACCTCGCTCAGCCAGATCGCATACGGATCGCGCGTCCTGCGCCAGGGCAGATCGCGCGCGGCCCGATCGAACCAGGCGCCGAGCGCACCCGCGATCTCCCGGTCGCGCTCCTCCCTCGTGCTCACGCGCGGCAGGCCCGCTCCACGTCGTCCACGGCCTTCGGGATGTCGTCCGTGAGCACGCGGCGGCCCTCGGCGGTGACCAGCACGTCGTCCTCGATGCGCACGCCGATCCCGCGGAGCTCCGCGGGCACGGTCGCGTCGGTCCTGCGGACGTAGATCCCCGGCTCGACGGTCAGCACCATGCCCGCCTCGAGCGGCCGCGGCTTGCCGCCGGCGTAGTAGGCGCCCACGTCGTGCACGTCCATGCCGAGCCAGTGGCTCGTCCGGTGCATGTAATACCGCCGGTACGTGCGGTCCGCGATCACCCGATCGACCGGCCCCTCCAGCAGCTCGAGCTCCACGAGCCCCCCGGCGATGACCCGCACCGCCGCGTCGTGGGCGTCCTCGATCGTCGCGCCGGGCTTCACGGCCTCGATCGCCGCCCGCTGGGCCTCGAGGACGATCTCGTAGATCCGCCGCTGCGGCGCCGAGAACGCGCCGCTCACCGGGAAGGTCCGCGTGACGTCGCTCGCGTAGAAATCGAGCTCGCACCCCGCGTCGATCAGGACGAGGTCCCCGTCCTCCATGCGCCGGCTGTTCTCCCGGTAATGGATGACCGTCGCGTTCGGCCCCGAGCCGACGATGGGCTCGTACGCGACCCGCTCGGCGCCGTTCCTCCGGAAGACCTCGCGGATCGCCGCCTCGAGCTCGAACTCGTGGCGCCCCGGCGCCGCGAGGCGCATGGCCGCGAGGTGCGCGTCGCGGCTGATCTCCGCGGCGCGCCGCATGGTCGCGATCTCCGCCTCGCTCTTCCGCGCCCGCATCTCGTGCAGCACGACCGCCGGGTCGACGATCTCGGTCGGCCAGGCGTGCTCGACGCGCCCGCGCCCGCGGACCTTCGCGATGGCGTCGAGCACCCGATCGTCCGCCCGCCGGTCCCGCCCGAGGCGGTGGTAGAGCCGCGTGACGCCGCGGAGGTACCTGGGGAGCTTCTCGTCGAGCTCGGCGATCGGGAACGCGGCGTCCACGCCGAACCGGGCGACCGCGCCGTCGACGCCCGCGCGGTCGCCGTCCCAGATCTCCCGCTCCGGGTCGCGCGCCCGCAGGAAGAGCACCGCCCGGTGCTCCTCGTGCCGCGTGGTCAGGAGCAGGGCCGCGTCCGGCTCCGCGAGCCCCGTGAGGTAGTAGAGGTCCGAGTCCTGGCGGTACTGGTGCTCGACGTCGCCGTTCCGCAGGGCGACCGGCGTCGAGAAGAGCAGGAGCGCCCCGTCGATGCCGTCGAGCAGCCGCCTCCTGCGCTCAGAAAAGGCTTCCATCGGGCGGGACTCTAGCGCAAGAGCCCCCGTCGTTGTCGCCCGCGCCCCGCCCTCGATCCAAGCTCGCCCGCGCGGCGCTCGCCTGCGCGGCGCTCGCCTGCGCGGCGCTCGCCTGCGCGGCGCTCTCCTGCGGCCGCGACGATCCCCGCCCCTGGGAGGGCCAGACCGGCCCCGCCCCGGTCTTCTCCGCTCGCCCCCCGGGCGATGCCGGCCCGATCGGCCTCTTCGGAGCAGGGAGCGCAGCCGATGAGGGCGCGAAGCCCCCTGCGGGCCCCTCGGGGAGCCCTCCCCCGGAGAGGGCGAAAGAGGCCGAGGAAGCTGTCCCTGCCCCCGTCAGGGTCGGGGGGCCCTGGGTGCGTTGTTATGGAAACTTTCGCCTGTCCGGCGAGCCCCTGAAGGACGTCACGCGCCTGTCGATCCTCTGCGGCCCCGAGAACGGCATGCGCCGCCTCTCCAGGCAGGCGTTCGAGGGCGCCGTGGCCGAGGGCCAGCCCGCCGCCGCCGAGGGGTTCCGCGCGGTCCAGGGCGAGTGCTACCGCGTCTTCGCCGCGGCCGATCGCGGCGTCGCCGACCTCGACGTCGCGATCCGCAGCAGCCGCGGCGTGGTGATCGCGACCGACGGCGGCGAGGACGCCTGGCCGATCGTGCAGCCCGATCGCCCCTTCTGCGCGCTCGAGGACGACGCGGTCACGGTCGAGATCAGCGCCCGCAAGGGCGCCGGCCGCTTCGCCGCCGAGGTCTGGGTCCTCCGCACCCCGAAGCGCGACGGCGCCGGCCGCGGCAAGCCGCCCGCGGACGCCGGCGAGCCCTGAAGCGCGGCGCCCGCGCTGACACAAGGGCACATTCACCAATTAAATCGATGTATTACAATTTATTCTGGAGGTCCTTCCTCGCCTCCCTTGAGGTCCTCCTTGAACGGTCTCCGCCGCCCTCGTCGGCCGCTGCGGAGCGCGCGGGCACATCCCATCGGGCCCCCGATTGACATGGCCCCCCTGGCCCGCTAGGGCTCCCCCCACGATGGGCGACGACAACGATCCCCTGCGCGACGACGAAGGGGAGAGGCCCGAGGCGGAGGTCGAGAAGAAGCGCCTCTTCGAGCGCGCCATCCCGGACCTCGTCAAGCGGGCGGTCGAGCGGGCGGTCGAGAGCGGCATCGACCGGCTCAGCGAGGGGCCGGGGAACCTCCGCGAGTTCGTCGGCGACCTGAAGCTCCCCAAGGAGCTCCTGCATTACTTCTATACCCAGATCGATGAGACCAAGAACGGTCTCTACCGGGTGGTCGCCAAGGAGATCCGCGACGTCCTCGAGCAGACCAACGTCGCGGATGAGATCACGAAGGCCCTCACCAAGCTCTCCTTCGAGATCAAGACCGAGATCCGCTTCGTCCCGAACGAGGCGGCCCGGAAGGAAAAGGAAGAGCCGGCGGAGGCGGACGCGAAGCCGACCCTGCCGAAGCCCGAGGTCACCGCGCAGGTGACGGTGAAGGATCGCAGCAAGGAGGCCGGGCGCGACCGCCGGCGCGAGGAGAAGTGACGAGCAAGAAACCCAGGACCGGCGGTGAGATCGACTCGTGGTGCACCAAGTGCCGCCTCGATCTCACCCATCGTATCATCGCCATGGTCGGCGACGTCGTGAAGCGGGTGGAGTGCAAGACCTGCGGCTCGCACCACAACTACCGGGCGCCCAAGAGCGAGCGCGATCGCAAGGCCGCCGCGCGCCCCGCGTCGTCCTTCGCGGCGTCGCGCTCCTCCGACGGGAGGGCCTCGTCCGGGTCCCCGCGCCCCGCCTCGGAGCGGCTCACCGCGGCGCAGCGCGCCGAGCGCGATCAGATCGCCGCCTGGGAGCACGCCATCGCCGGCCGCCCCTCGACGGCCTTCAAGCCCTACCGGATCACGCTCGTGCTCGGCGAGGGAGAGCTCGTCCACCACAGCAAGTTCGGCGACGGCGTGGTCGCGAAGGTCATCGACAACGGCAAGGTCGAGATCCTGTTCAAGGACGGCCCCCGGACGATGGCCCACGGCCAGACCCTCCCAGGCTAGCGGGGCAGGGCCCCGGCCAGTACCAGGCGCGCCGAAGTTGGGCGGGGCCCTGGCCATGCAGTAGGCTCTGCCCCCGCCGTGACGAAGGAGATCCGAGACACCCTGGAGCCCGAGGATGACTCCACCCACGGTCCCTCGCCCTGGGCGCGCCACGCCGCGCCCGCCGGGCCGAGCGATCCTCCGGCGCCGACCCGCCGCCGCAGATGGCTCCGGCGCGCCGGGCGCGGCGCCGCGGTCGTCGCGATCGCGATCCCGGCGCTCTGGTACGCCATCCACGAGATCCCCGGCTTCGGCCCCGCGGTCGTCGACGGCGTGCGCGCCGTCGTCGGCCCGGGCCCCATCGCGTGGATCGAGGACACCGCGTACGCGGCCGCCGACCGCCTGAACCTCCTCCGCTACGGCGACGCGCCGCCCAAGACCTTCTGGACGCCCCCTCCCCCGGCGCCGCCCCCGCCCTCGGCGCCCTCCGCCGGCGACACGGTCCCCGCCTCGGCGGCGGCGCCCCCGGACGCCTTCGCGCCGGCGAGGTTCGATCCGCCGTTCGACCGCATCGCCGCCGAGGGCGACGGCGTCTGGACGCCCATGCCCGACCCCGTCGCGCCCCGCGATCCGCCGGTCCTCTGGAAGAGCGTCGTCCACCCGGATCCGCGCCGCGGCTTCGCGGCCGTCGCGATCGTCGCGATCGATCTCGAGCGCGTCGACCTCCGCCTCGTCGCCGGGACGCACGAGCCCGCGTCCAGCACCGTGCCCGGGGAGCGCCGGCCGGGGCTCGTGCCCGCGGACCAGACCCCGGACCTCATCGCGGCCTTCAACGGCGGCTTCAAGGCCATGCACGGCAACTACGGCATGATGCTCGGCGGCGAGACCTTCCTCCCGCCGCGCGACCTCGCCTGCACCGTCGCGCTGTACAAGGCCGGACCCATCCGGATCCGCACCTGGAAATCGATCAAGGACACCGCGGCCGACATGGCGGGCTACCGGCAGACCCCCGCGTGCCTCGTCGAGCAGGGGGAGCTGAACGCCGCGCTCTCCGAGTCGAACCGCAACTGGGGCGCCACCGTGAGCGGCGAGACCATCATCCGCCGCTCCGCGCTCGGCCTCGACCAGCGCGGCCGGGTGCTCTTCTACGGCCTCGGCGAGGCCGTCACGTCGCAGTCGCTCGCCCGCGCCATGAAGGCCGCGGGCGCGTTCGACGCGGCGCAGCTCGACGTCAACTACTCGTACCCTCGCTTCCTCCTCTACGAGAAGGGCGCGCCCGGCGATCCGCCGCACGCGGCCTCGTCGCTCATCCCGGACGTGAAGTTCAAGCCCGCCGAGTACGTCGGCGAGCCCTCGCCGCGCGATTTCTTCTATCTCCTGCGGAAGCGCTCCACGTCCTGAGCGGCGCTCAGCGGCGATCGAGGGCGCTGCGCACGCGCTGCGCGAGCGCGTCGGGCGAGAACGGCTTCTGGAGCAGCGCGCGCGCGATGTCTCCGCCGGTGATCTCGTCGTCGGTGTACCCGGACATGTAGAGCACCCGGAGCGACGGCGCGTGCGCGACGGCGCGGGCGGCGAGCTCCTTGCCGGTCATGCCGGGCATGATGACATCGGTGAGGAGCAGGTCGAAGGCCCCGGCGTCGCGCGCGACGAGCGCGAGCGCCGCCTCGCCGCGGTCGGTGGCAGTGACGCGGTAGCCGAGCCGCTCGAGCACCTGGACGATCAGGCGGCGGACGGCCGCGTCGTCCTCGACGACGAGGATGGCCTCGCGCCCGGGCGCGCTCGCCGCGGCGGGCGCCTGGTCGGCCGGCGCAGGGGGCGC
>CAYQYG010000474.1:0-6846 GCA_964421485.1 uncultured Polyangiaceae bacterium
GGGGTCGCCTCCGGCCGCCGCGAGCGCGGCGCCGGCCGCCCCCGGCGACGCGCTCGCGCGGGCGCAGGCGGCCGCGAAGAAGCTCGGCGGCGCGCTGAGGACCCGCCTCACGGACGCGGTGAACCAGGGGGGGGCGGCGAGCGCGGTCGCCGTCTGCGCCTCGGAGGCGCAATCGATCACCGCCGGCGTCCGTCAGGAGACCGGCGTCACGGTCGGGCGCTCGTCGCTCCGCCTCCGCAACGAGGCCGACGCGGCGCCGCCCTGGGTCGCCGAATGGCTCAAGGCGCAGGGCGAGCGCAAGGCGGAGGGGGCCGCAGGCATCAGCGCGGTGGTGGACACGCCCGAGGGGAAGAGGGCGCGCGTCCTCATGCCCATCGCCATCGAGGCAGGGTGCCTGCCCTGCCACGGGGATCCGTCGGCGATCGCGCCCGAGGTCAAGGCCGCGCTCCAGGCGAAGTACCCGGCGGACGCGGCCACGGGTTACGCGATCGGCGACCTGCGAGGGGCCCTGTGGGCGGAGGCGCCGGCAGGGGGGTGATTCACTCCACCATGGTCTCGCAGCCGAACAGGACCTCGATGTGCCCGTCCTTGCCGGGGCCCACCGAGGCGCGGGCCTCGTCGCAGGACGCCGGGCAGAGGATCACCTTGGTCGGGGCGGCCGGGTCGTCGTAATACCAGCCGCCGGCAGGGCCGCAGTCCGACGGCCCGCCCACCTTGAACAGGATCACCTCGCCGCTGTCGCTCGTGATGCGGACGTTCACCTTCGCGTAATCGATCGTCCCGGAGCTCGGCGTCGGTATGGGCACCTCGCACGAGAGCTGCGAGGTCGCGACGACCGCCTGCGCCACGGCGCCGAAGAACGGCGTCCAGGCCGCGCTCCCGTCGCAGATCTTCGCCCTCACCCCGCCGGTGCTCTGCACGAGATCCGTGTAGGTCGGCCCGGCGCTGGGCGGGGTGCTCTGATCGGGATAGACGCACTCCACGTCCGGATCGGAGTCCGAGCCCCAGCCGTAGATGCCGCTGAAGATGTACCCGTCGAAGAGCCCGTTCCAGCCCGGTTCGAGGATGCCCGGCGGCAGCGTCAGGCTGTTGAACGGGTTCTGTCCCCCGGGGAAATGCTCGAACTGGTCGGCGGAGAGCCGCGCGTTGTCGTCCGTCACGATGACGATGGTCTTCGTCGCCTCGGGCCGGAGCTCGGCTGCCCACGGCTCGCCCCCCTTCGGCTCCCCGGCCGTGTAGCCCGCGGTCTGCCCCAGCGTGCCGAGGAGCTGCTCGAGCGGCTGGGTGCTCAGGATATCGACGCTGGACTGGAAGAACCGCGCCCCGTTGCCGCAGCTGTCGTCGCCCGCGAGCGGCGGCGGGACGCACACCGGATAGCGGAGGCTCCCGTTGAACGTGATCGGGCTCGTCTTGTTGCGCAGGGACAGCATGATGACGCGGTAATCGAGCGCCTGGGCCCCGATGAGCCCGGCGAACGCGTTGATCCCCAGCGTCACCTCGGCCACGGCGGGCGCCATGCTGGCGGAGTTGTCGACCATCCAGATGATGTCGACGGGGAGCTGCTCGGTCTGGGCCTGCTCCAGCGCGGTCGCGCACGCCGCGTCCGGATCGAACGAGCCGTCCGCCGGGGCGTCGAGGCCGAGCCCCGCGTCGTCGCCGCCCCCTGCGCCGGCGGCGCCGCTCCCGCCCGCCCCCCCTGACGCCCCGGTCGCGCCGGCGCAGCCGGAGCCCGCGCAGGCATACACGCACACGAGGAGCGGGATCGGCAAGACAAGCAGGGCGCGGCGCATGGTGGGGGAGCACCATACACGGTATGCGCAGGGACGTCATCCGAGAAGGCGGAAGCGGGAGCGTCACGGCGGCGGACACGGTCACGGATACGGGCGCGGACGCGGTTCAGGGCGCGCGCGACGCGCCGGCGATCCTCCGGCGGAGGGCGAGCGCCTCGGGGAGCCGGCCGGGCGGGCGCCGTCAGCGCGGACCGAAGAGCTTTCTATCGAGGGAGAACCGCCCTGGGCCCATGGCGAGCAGCAGCAAGGCGATGCAGAAATAGATCGCCGCGAGCTCGGACGCCGGCCCGCCGGTCAGCGACACGAAAGGGTCGCCGCGCACGAAGGTGTGCGTCGAGAACGCGACCGCCATCGTGAATGCGATGCCCAGCGAGGCGAGGGGCGTCAGGAGGCCGAGGATCCACGCCAGCCCGCCGCCGAATTCGGAGATGGCCGCGAGCGCCTGGAAGACGCCTGGAGCGAACCCTCCCGGACCCATCCAGCCGAGCGGGCTCCGGATCTTCGGCCACCCGTGCATCATGAAGGCGGCGCCGGCCGCGACACGGATCAGCAGCAGCGCGACATGAGCGAGCGCGGGGTGCTCCGGTACGGTGAAAAAACGCCTGATGTCCACTGGGTCCCCTCCCCGCCGCATCGTGCCATGCGGCGCCCCCGCCGCGCCAGCCTCCGCCGCGCCGTCGGCTGCGCGATCGTGCGAGCGCCGCCGCCGCGGCGGCTGGCCGATCTCGAGCGCACCGTCCCCGGCGGGATCGAGATCGACCACGAGAGCTGGAGTGAACGGATCGGACACAGATCCGGCGCGGAGATCACCGCGCCGCGGAGGCGCGCACGCTGATCGCTGCCCCGCAGAGCAGCAGGGCGAGAGCGCCGGCCTGGCTCCAGTGAGGCGCGGCGCGCCCGGCGGCGAGCAGGAGCCCGGTGGATAGCACGGGCGCGGCGTACGAGAGCATGCCGAGGAGCGGCAGATCGCCGCGCTTGGTGCCGTGGTCCCAGAGCCAGAAGGCGGCGCCCACCGGGCCGGCGCCCATGGCGGCGAGGACCGCCCATTGCGCGGCAGTGGGCGCCACCGTGACCTCGACGAGGGCGTGGGCGGCGGCGCCCAGCGCGGCCACGAGGAGGCAGGGACCGACGATCGCCGCGCTCGGCACTGCGCCGAAGCGGCGGTTGAGCACCGAATAGGCCGACCAGGTGAGGGCCGCGCCCAGCGCGGCGGCGTAGCCGGGGACGTGCGCCGGGTCGAGGGCCGGCACGCGGCCCCGGCCGAGCAGCAACACCGCAGCCGCGAGCCCGAGCAAGGTGCCGAGGACCTGGCCGGGGCGCGCGCGCTCGCCGGGGAGCAGCGCGGCGAAGAGGACGATGAGCAGCGGCCAGAGATAATTGATGAGGTTGACCTCCACCGCGGGCGCGCGCTTGAAGGCGATGAAATAGAGGGCGTGGTAGCCGAAGAGGGCCGCAGTGGAGAGCGCCGCGGCCAGAGGCGGCTGGCGCAGGCCGCCGGCGCCCGGGCCGCCGGGGCGGAGGAGCAGCGCGAGGCCGAGCAGTCCGGCCACGCCGAAGCTCGTCGCGAGGACCTGGAAAGGGGGCAGCGCGCCGGTGGCGGTGGTCAATACCGCGAGCGAGGCCCACAGGCCGATGGCCGCGAGGCCGGAGAGGGTGGCGCGGCGGCGCGATTCCATGCGCTACCCTGGCCGCCGACCGGCGCCGCCGCACGGGCCAGGGTGGGCTCCTGCCGGATCGAGGCGAAGCATCGCCTCGGTACCCTACCACGATGCAGGGCGGCCCCGCGACCTCCCGGCCGGTCCGTGCGAACGTTCATGTTTCCATTCGATCGCTCACTCAGCCAAGCCCTGCGGATCTGCGCGCCGGGAGGCGCGCGGGCGCGAGCGCGAGCCGCACCTCGTCCAGGGACACGGGGATCTGGATCACCTCGGTGGGCGCGTCCCAGTCGCCGGGCGCGCCGGCCGCTGCCCCGGCAGTGAGGGCGCGCCAGTGGGCGTTCCAGCGGGCGGCGAGGGCGGCGCGGTGAGCCTCGGCGTCGGCGACGCGGGCGACGGGGTTGCGCCAGCCGATCCTTATGGGCGGCTTCGCCTTGGAGAGCGCCCGCGCGGCGTCGCGGAGCGCCTCCACGGCCCGCGCGGAGAGCCCCGCCCGGGCCCAGAAATCGGCCTGCGGATCGAGGGGGAGCGAGGCGAGGCCGTCGAGCCCCACGAGGCCGTCCTCCGAGCGAGCCGATTTGTCGCCGGCGCCGCCTCCGAGGTCGAGGCGGCCGGGTGACAGGCGCGCTCCCGGGTGGACGCCCGCGAGCCGCGCCTCCAGCGCCGAGGCCGCGCCGCGCAGCACCTCGACGGCGCGGGGCGGCGACAGCTCGTCGACCCGGGCGCCGACCGGGATCCAGAGGACGTCGGGCTGCACCGCGATCCCGGCCAGCTCCGCGATTTCCGGGACGAAATTGGTCAGCATCATGAGGGCCGAGTGGACCCTCGGCCGCCTCCCGAGTCAAGGGCCGCGCGTGCCCCCGTCCTGCGCGGCGCGGGAGGCTCCTGCGAGACCTGCCCGCCTCAGAAGCCGCCCTCCACACCGATGCTCGGGATGGTGACGGGGCCGATCGTGACGACCTCGCAGGGCTGGCCGTCGCAATCGATCCCGATGGCCTCCTTGCTGAGGGTGGCGTTCTCGACCTCGAGGACCGCGGAGATCCAGCCGGCCTCGCCGACGTCCCAGCGCTTCTCCAGGCGGACGTCGAGGCGGAAGAAGGGCGGCAATCGATCCTCGCGCTCCCGGGGGGTGCCGTCGGGGCCCGTGGTGAGGGCGGGCATGCCGCTGTAGAACAGGATGCGGCCGCCGGCGCGGTAGCCGCCTGTGAAATCGTAGGTGGCGGCGGTGTTGACGACGTGGGTGCGATCGAAGGAAGAAGGAATGGAGGCGCGGCCGAAGGAGCGGCTGGAGCGGGAGAGCGTGTACGAGAGGAAGCCGCCCAGGCGGCGGGTGAGGCGGCGGTGGGCGGAGAGCTCGAGGCCCTCGCTGGAGCCGTTCGCGCGGAGATCGAAGCGGGAGGGCGGGTCCTTGCCATTCTGGGGCGAGGTGCCGAAGGCGTCGGTCATGTCGAAGAAGGCGTTGCGGAAGAGGGTGACCTTGGCAGTGACGTCCTCGGGGAGGGCGATCTCCAGGCCGGCGCTCGATTGCACGCTGCGCTGGAGGCCGCCGGCGAGCGGCGGGCGGAAGCCGGGGCCGGGGAGGATGAAGCTCGGCGATTGCGAGGCGAGGCCGTGCGCCTGGAAGAAGGTGACGTCCGGCGTGAGCACGAGTCGGGCCGAGACGCGGGGGTCGACCGCGAGCGCGACCTCTCCCTGCGATTCATATAGATCGAGGCGGAGGCCGGGGGTGACCTCGAAATCGAGGGCGACGGGGAGCGCGGCCTCGGCGTAGGCGCCGGCGAGGAGATCGAGGCGGCTCGTGAAATAGGTGGCGAACGCCTCCTCGTCGTCGTCGCCGCGATCGAGGTCGGCGCGGCTCCGGTCGAGCGTGGCGTCGACGCCGGCGCGGACGGGGACGTCGTCCGGGAGCCAGTGCGTCACCTCGGTGCGGGCGGAGAGGAGCATGTCGCTCGCGGAGCGATGTTCATCGAGGCGAGTCTGGTCATAACCGAGCGTGACGGCGTGGCGGACGGAGCTCGAGAGGCCATAGCGGTGGTCGTAGCGGAGGTCCAGGCGATGGAACGTGGTGTCGACGAGGATGCGGGTGTCCTTGCCCTCCCTCTGGCCGAGGTAATCGTAGGCGCCGAAGGCGAAGAGGGTGATGCGATCGGTCGGGGTGAGGTCGTAGCCGACGCGGGCCTGGTAGTCGCCGTAGTTGAGCTGGATGTCGGAGCCGATGAGGGCGAGCAGGGCGCCGGGATAGGCATAGCGGCCGCCGACGAGGGCGGCGCCGCGGCCGCCGCCGAACGGGGCCTCGGTCATGGCGCCGGCGTCGACGGCGCGGATCTGGCCCTCGGCGTGCCATTCGGGGGACGGGGCGCGGGTCTCGCCGGCGACGATCCCGCCGGCGAAGCGGCCGAAGCGGGCGGGGTAGCCGCCGGGGTAGAGGTCGACGCGATCGACGATCGCAGGGTGGACGACCGAGGGGCCGAGGCCGAGGTGATAGAGGAGCGGGACGCGGATGCCGTCGAGGAAATAACCGACGTTGCCGGGCGGGGCGCCGCGAACGAAGAAATACGGGAGGCCGGTGGCCATCGGGGTGACGCCCGGGAGGGTCTCGACGGCGCGGAACGGGTCGCCGAAGGCGCCGGGGAGGAGGCGGACCTCCTCGCGGCTGAACGTGGAGACGCCCGGGGGGGCGACGGCGCCGCGGACGGTGATCTCGATGGGCTCGGGATCGAGGGCGGGCTCGGATTCGGAGCCGGGAGCGGGCGCGGAGCCGGGAGCGGGCGCGGAGCCGGATTCGGGCGCGGGCGCGGATTCGGGCGCGGGCGCGGCGCCGGGAGCGGCTCGGGGCGGCGGCTGGGCGCGGGTGGGAGGCGGCGCGAGCGCGAGCGCTAGGAGGACGGCCGGGCCCGACGCGAGGACGCGCATTGGGCGCGCACTATCACCCGCGGAGGGCGCCGGCGTCGAGCGGGTCGGCTCATCCGCTCATCTGGCCTCGGCGGCGCGCGTGATCCGCCAGAGGACGCCGGTGCCGGGGACGGGGCGCGCCTCGCCTCCGGTCGCGGTCACGATGCCGAAATCGACGACGTAAAGGGCGCGGCCGGCAGGGTCGAAGCGGGCGTCGACGGGGTGCTCGAGCCCGCCCCCGCCGAGGCGCGAGGCAGGGCCGGGCCCGCGGTTCGCGGCGAAATCGCGGACGGCGCCGGTGCGGACGTCGACGCGGACGACCTTGTGGCCGGCCGGGGGCCCGGCGGCGCGGAGGGACATGTCGCCGGCCTGGGCGATGAACGCCTCGCCGGGGTGGCCGAACGCGGGGGCGCGGGAGAAGTCGAAGCGGTCGGGCGAGGAGCGGGGGGCGAAGCTGGCCGCAGGGGGCGGGGGGAAATTCGGGGGATCGGCGATGAGGCGCGGGGGCG
>CAYQYG010000475.1:0-6839 GCA_964421485.1 uncultured Polyangiaceae bacterium
CCTCAGGGACCCACGTCACTTCGTAGGCACACAATCCAGTTTTCAAGGACCGAGCCCGGGCGGGTCGAATCAGGCAACCTGATCCGTTCACCCGGAGTCCGCCCCGCCTTCAAGCGGGGCCTGCTTGGCCGAGCGCCATCCCGCTTTTTTTTCGGCGGGATTTTCGTTCGGGGTGGCGTCTTTAGCGCCTGCTCCCGTTCGGCGTCAACCCTGTTTTTTCGAGGCGGCGTCGCCGCAGCGGCGTCAGCCCCGAACAGGGCGCGCTTTCTACGCCCGGGCCCCGGGATGGGCAAGAACTTTTTTGAGGGGTCCGGAAATTTTCTCGAAGTAGCGGGAAACGAAGGGATTTTCGCGGTGCGCGGCCGTGGCGGGCGGGTCAGTCGAGGAACTGGACGCCGGTGGCTTCGAGCTCGACCCTGGCGAGGTGGCCGGCTTCCTTCTTGTCCGAGTCCCCGCAGCACTCGCCCTTGCCGGGGCAGGCGGCGCTCGCCTCCTCGGCGGAGGAGAGGAGCTTGCCCTGGATGGCGGCGCGATGGCCGGAGGCCTCGCGGGGGATGAAGAAGCTGTGGCCGGCCATCTTGATGTGCGCGGTGCCGGTCTCGTCCGAGATCTCCATCCAGCAGCCCGCGGACTTGCAGACGGCCGAGACGATGCCCTCGGTCCGTACCGTCTGGCCGGCGAATTTCTTCGGGTCCTTGAGGATGTCCGGGAGGGCAGTGGTCTTCTGCTCGCTGATGGCGGCGCCGAACTGCTTCTTGTCGAGCGGCTTGACGGCGGCGGCGGTGGCGGCCTTCGGCGCCTCCTTGGGCGCGGGCGCCTCGGCCATCGGCGCGGCGGTTCCCTTGGGCTCGGGCGCCGCGCTCGGGGCGGGCTCGCTGGCGCAGGCGGAGAGGGCGAGGGCGAGGGCGAAGGACGGAATATAGGCGGTGTTGCGCATGGCGGATGAGTCTGCCCGACGCTGGGCGAGGTGACCAGCGTCGAGATGTCGCACTCGCCCTCGACGACGGCGCGCGCCCGGCGCCCAAACCCTGCCGAAGCCTGCTATGAAGGCGAGGCATGGTGGTCACGCGCTGGGCTGCTCGGAGGCGAGCGGGGATGCTCGCGGGGTGGCTGCTCGGGTCGAGCGCGATCGGCGCGGTCGCCGAGGCGCGCGCGGACGAGGCCGCGAGCGCGGACGCGAAGGCCGACGGGGAGGCGGACGCGGACGCGAGGAAGGCCGAGGCGGAGAAGCCACCGCGGCCGCCGCTGCCGGAGCTGCCGGAGCGGCCGAGGCCGCCGTGGGAGCGGCACATCGAGGTGGGGGCCGACATGGCGCTGGTGGCGCGGCCGGCGTCGGCGCTGTCGGACGGGACGCCGTCGGGCGTGCGCTACGGGCCGGTGATCGGGTACGGGGTCCACGCGCGCTGGGACGTGGTGAAGTACCTGCGGTTCGCCGCGTACTTCGTCGATGCGCACCACGAGGTGCGGATCCCGCGCGGCGGGCTGGCGGTGCCGGGCGTGCCGAGCGTGACGGGGGACGTGGAGTCGGAGGAGCCGGCGACGTCGATCGTGTTCGGGGCGCGGCTCTCGCCGTCGCTGACGATCGCCGATCGGACGCGGGTCTGGATCTCGGCGGGCATCGGGTGGGGGCGCATGAGCTTCGGGCGGATGAGCGTGCGCGAGGCGGGCGAGGTGTACGAGGTGCGCGAGCGGGCGATGTCGTTCGCGGAGGTGCCGTTCGGGGTCGGGACGTCGTTCGAGCTGATCCCGAGCTGGCTGTCGATCGAGATCGAGGCGTCGGTGTCCTGGGTGTGGGGGCAGTCGGGCGAGGCGCTGGAGCAGGCGCAGGCGGTCGATCCGCAAGGGCGCAGGCGATCGATCGGGGCGCTGCCGGAGATCGACGCGTCGTTCGTGCAGACCATCGGACTGTCGCTCGTGCTGTGAAGGGGCGCGGGAGAGCTCGGGGGTTCGCGCTGCTGCTCGCGGCGGTCGAGGCGGGCTGCGCGAGCGCGCGCGCGGCCGCGGGCGCGCGCGCGGAGACGGAAGCGGCAGCGGAGGCGGGGACGGCAACGGACACGGCCACGGGAGCGGCGGCGGACACGGTCACGGCGGCGGACGCGGACACGGTCACGGGAGCGGCGGCGGACACGCGCAAGGAGGCGGAGGCGAGCTGCCTCGACGACGGGGATTGCGGCTACGATCCCGCGGGCGATCGCTGCGGGAGCGATCCCAGGTACAACCGCCAGCCGCCGATCGTGGACCAGGGGATCGTCTGCTACTGCGAGGAGAGCCGCTGCGCGATGCTGCGCGTCGCGCCGGTGCCGTGCGAGGGCGACCGGGACTGCGCGGTGCGGCCGGATCCGCGGCCGCATCCGGTGCGGGCGAGCGCGGCGCGGCCGCACGAGGCAGGGAGGGCCTGCCGGGACTTCACGCTGTCGACCACGTGCGAGCGGACGAACATCTGCACGATGCACAGGCACCGGTGCGGGCGGTGAGCGGGCCGCGGATCATCGCCGTCGCCGGGAACATGGGCGCGGGCAAGTCGAGCCTCGTCGAGTGGCTCCGGCAGCGGTTCGGGATGGTGCCGTTCTTCGAGCCGAACGCGGAGAACCCTTACCTGTCCGACTTCTACAAGGACATGCGAAGGTGGGCGATGAGCTCGCAGCTCTTCTTCCTGGTGCGAAGGTTCCAGATCCACCGGAGCATCGACGAGCGCGCGGCGGCCGAGGGCGGCGATCGCGGCCCGGCGATCGTGCAGGACCGGACGCTCTACGAGGACGCCGAGGTCTTCGCGGCGCACCTCCACCGCGCGGGGTACATCGACGAGCGCGACTGGGGCACGTACCAGACGCTCTACCAGACGCTGCGGGACGAGATCCGGCCGCCCGATCTGATGATCTACCTCAGGTGCCCGCTGAAGACGCTGGTGAAGCGCGTGCGGCACCGGGGGCGCGACTTCGAGCGGGCGATCCCGCGGCGGTACCTCGCGTCGCTCGAGGCGCTCTACGAGGAGTGGTTCGCGCGGTACGACCTGTCGCCGAGCCTCGTCGTGGAGACCGACCGGCTGGACTACGTCGAGCGGCTCTTCGACCGGCTCGAGCTGGAGGAGGCGATCCGGAAGGCGCTGGGCTAGCTGAGCGAGAGCATGCGGTCGATCGGGACGCGGGCGCGGGTCCGGAGGTCCTCGGGCATCTCGATGCGGGGGCGGAGGTCGCGCAGGGCGAGGTAGACCTTCTCCATCGTGTTGAGGCGCATGAAGGGGCACTCGTTGCAGGAGCAGCTGCCCTCGGGCGGCCCCTCGATGAACTCCTTGTGCGGGGAGGCCTTGCGCATCTGGTGCACGATGCCGCTCTCGGTCGCGACGATGTACTTCGTCGCGCTGTCC
The DNA here is from genome assembly GCA_964421485.1 of uncultured Polyangiaceae bacterium. GTDB lineage: Bacteria > Myxococcota_A > Polyangia > Polyangiales > Polyangiaceae > CAYQYG01. The sequence goes on from CAYQYG010000475.1 coordinate 3,365, forward strand.
TCGATCGTGTGCTTGAGGAGCGCGGTGGTCGAGCCGATGAAGCTCGCGATGCGGAGGATCGGCTCCTCGCACTCGGGGTGGGCGATGAGCTTGGCGTCGGGGTGGCGCTCGCGGAGGGCGATGATCTTCCGCTCGCTGAAGGTCTCGTGCACGACGCAGCTGCCCTGCCAGAGCAGCATCGGGCGGCCGGTGCGCTGCATCAGCCAGCGGCCGAGGTTCCTGTCGGGGGCGAAGAGGATCTCCCTGTCCTCGGGGATCGCGCGGACGATCTTCTCGGCGTTCGACGAGGTGCAGATGTAGTCGCTCTCGGCCTTCACCTCGGCGGAGCAGTTGATGTACGTGATCGCGACCGCGTCGGGGTGGCTCGCCCGCCAGGCGCGGAAGGGGCCTGCGGGGCAGCCGTCCGCGAGCGAGCAGCCGGCGGCGAGATCGGGGACGACGACGACGCGCTCGGGGTTCAGGATCTTCGCGGTCTCGGCCATGAAGTGGACGCCCGCGAAGAGGATCACGTCGGCGGTGGTCTTCTTGGCCTGCTGCGCGAGCTGGAGCGAGTCGCCGAGGAAGTCGGCGACGTCCTGGATGTCGCTCTCCTGGTAGTAGTGCGCGAGGAGGACGGCGTTCCGCTCGCGCTTGAGGCGGACGATCTCGTCGTGCAGATCGAGCCGGGGATCGATGGGGGCGGGCGCGGAGGCGTCGGTCGTCATGAGGCCGTAACGTAGGCTCGGCGCGCTGCGGGGACCAGAGGCGGTTGACAGGGGGCGGGGCAGGGCCACGATGGCGCGGCCCCGGCATGTGGTCGCTGCTGATCCCCCTCGCGCTGATGGCGGCGTCGATCCCGCTGGTGCTGGCGCTCGTGCGGGCGAACGAGCTGTTCTACGTGCGGGTCGAGGGGAAGCGGGGGCCGGGGCGCGGGGCGCCGGACGGCGACCCGGAGCCCCGGAGGCCGAACCGCGTGAGGCTGGTCCGGGGCCGGGCGCCGCAGCGGCTGCTCGACGACATCACGGACGTGCTGCAGGCCGAGCCGATCGATCGGGGCGCGGTGCGGGTGGTGGTCGAGGACCGCCGGGCGCGGGTCTACGTGGAAGGGGGCGTGTCCGCAGCGCAGGGGCAGCGGCTCAAGAACGTGGTCTCGATGTGGCCGGTGCCGAAGATCCGGAACGCGCCGAGGCGCCGTTGACCTTTGCCGCTGGGCCGGCTGTACCCTAGTGACGCTCTGCGGATCTCCCCCCATGACCGAACAAAAACGCAAGGACAAGCCGCCGACGTCGAAGCTCGGCCGCCTGGCGCGCCTGGCAGGCCTCGCGCCGAGGACGATCCCGTTCGCGATCGAGGGGGCGAAGCGCGCCCTCGGCAGGACGCGGACCGAGGACGAGGAGGCCGAGGCGCGCCGCAAGATGGGCGAGGAGGTGAAGAAGACCGCCGAGGCGATGCTGAAGACGCTCGGCGAGATGAAGGGGCTGCCGCTCAAGTTCGGGCAGATGGCGAGCTACATCGACGGGCTCGCGCCGCCCGGGTACGAGGAGAAGTTCCAGGCGGCGCTGAAGAAGCTGCTCGACAAGGCGCCGCCGCTGTCGCCTGAGGCCGCGGTGCAGATGGTCTCGGCCGAGCTCGGCGCGCCCCCCGAGGAGGTCTTCGGGACCTGGGAGCGCGAGCCGTTCGCGGCCGCGAGCATCGGGCAGGTGCACCGCGCGATCACGAAGGACGGCGAAGTGGTCGCGGTGAAGGTGCAGTACCCGGGGATGGACAAGGCGATCGAGAACGACCTGAAGAGCATCGGGATGCTCGAGTCGATGGTCGCGCCGATCGCGCGGAAGCTGAACGCGCGGCAGACCATCGACGAGCTCCGCCGCGTGTTCATGGACGAGCTCGACTACGCGCGCGAGGCGGAGATGGCCGATCTGTTCCGCCGGATGAACGCGGGCGATCCGGACATCTACGTGCCCCGCGTGCACCACGGCCTCACGACGCGCCGGGTGATCACGCTCGAGATGGTCGAGGGGATGAGCTACGCGGAGTTCTGCGAGAAGGGGAGCCAGGAGGCGCGGAACCGGGCGGGGCTCGCGCTGTGGCGGTTCACGTTCCGCTCGATGCTGCGCCACGGGGTGCTCTACGCGGATCCGCACCCGGGCAATTACCGGTTCCACGACGACGGGCGCGTCACGATCCTCGACTACGGCTGCGTGAAGCACCTGCCGCCGGAGCTCGTGGCCGGCATGAAGCGGTACATGAAGGCCGCGATGGACTCGGACTGGGCGGATTTCGATCGGGCGTGCGTGGAGGTGCTCGGCTACGACCCGAACGACGAGAGCTGGGACCTGTACCGGAGCTACACGATGGAGCTCATGATGCCGCTCTGCGCGCACGGGACGTGGGTGTGCTCGCGCGAGAAGGCGCGGGAGACGGTCGCGTACCTCACGCGGGGCATCAAGGATCTGGCGCTGAAGGAAGGGGAAACGGTGCCGACGATCCCCCACGTGCCGAAGATGCCGCAGGACTTCACGTTCGTGAACCGGCTGCAATGGGGGCTCGCGTCGGTGATGGCGGGGCTCAGGACCGAGGCCGCGTTCCGGCCGGTGATCGAGCCGTGGGTCCGCGACGGGGTGCACCCGATCCCGGACTGAGCGCGGCGATCGGCGCGCGCGCCCTCAGTCCTTGTCCCGGTCCTTGTCTCTGTCCTTGTCTCTGTCCTTGTCCCTGTCCTTGCCTCTGTCCTTGTCCTTGCCTTTGCCCTTGCCGTTGCCGGGAGCGATCGGGAACGGGAACGAAGGCCCATTCGTCGGCAGGGCCTGCGGGGCCTTCGGGCTCCCCTGCGCGGGCGAGGTGGTCGGCGTGGTCCGCGAGGTGCCGCCGGTCGAGTCCGGCGCAGGGGCAACCTGGGTCGGATCCGCGGGGGAGGCGGTCGGATCGGGCAGCTCGATCTCGGGCGACTCGCCGGCGGAGGAGTCTCCGCTGCTCAGCGTCCAGACCGCCGCGAAGATCAGGAGGACGGTCAGCACCGCGCCTGCGGCCACCACGACCAGCGCGGTCGTGCGCGACGTGCCCTGCTGCGGCGGAGGCAGGCCGTCCGGCTGCGTCTGATCCCGTGTCTGCGCCGCGGCGGGTTGCGCCGAGGCGACCGTGCCCTCCGCCGCGCCGGGCCGCGCGAAGGTCGCGCGCTGGGGCCCCGGCATCGACGCGGGCATCGACCCCCGCGGCATCGGCGTCGACGTCGGTGGCATCGGCATCGACGGCGGTGTGCCGGGCATTGACGGCATCGGCATCGACACCGGCGCGGCCACGAGCATCCCGGGCGCGATGGTCGGTTCGAACCCCATCGACGCCGGGGCCGCGACCACGCTGCCCGGAGCCGAGACGACCACGCGGCTGCCTTCATCGGGGCGATCGACGCGCGTGGGCGCCACCGCCGCCGCGCCCGCCGCGGCAGCCGCCGCCGTGACCGCGCCCGCCGCCGTGACCGCGCCCGCCGCCGTGACCG
>CAYQYG010000476.1:0-3294 GCA_964421485.1 uncultured Polyangiaceae bacterium
TCACCGTCACGTTGCCCCCTCCCGGCGGCGCAAAGACGAGGCCCTTGAAGATCGCCTGCATGCAGGCGGCGACCTCGGGCGGCAGGTTCCCGTCGAGGCTCGTGCTGGCCTCGACGACCCTCCCTTCGCGGCCGATCACGAAGCGGGTGACCGTCTTGCCTTCCGCGCTGGAGTCCTTCGCCAGCGCGTCCTCGTAACACTTGCGCAAGCCGCCGAAGGACGCCCGGACCACGCGCTGGATGAGCTCCGGGGCGAGCCTTGCGGAGGACATGGCTCCATCCTCTCCGATGGGGATGGCTCTCGCGCCCCCTCGAACGGTCTCGATCTCGCGGATGGACACGCCGACGGCGCCCGGGAGCCCCGCGCGCCGGTGCAGCGCGACCGCCGCCTCCAGATAGGGAGCGATCTCTCCGAAGCTCGCGCCGGCCGGGACGTGCAGGAGGAGCGCGCCAGGGCAGGCTCTCATCGAGACGGACGCTACCACGGACGGGCGCGTGCCCGCCTCAGCGGGCGCGCCGGTGGGCGAGGGTCGCTATCGTGTCGGCGAGCACGTTGAAATCGACGGGCTTGGGGAGGTGCCGATCGTAGCCCGCGCGGAGCGCGTGGGCCCGGTCCTCGGCGCGGGCGAGCGCGGTCAGGGCCACGGCGGGCGTCCTCCCGCCGTCGGCCGGGCGGAGGGCGCGCACCTGGGCGATCAGCGAATAGCCGTCCTCCCCGGGCATCGCGATGTCCGCCACGATCACGTCCGGCAAGAGCTCGGGGACCAGGCGCAGCGCCTCGGCGGCCGACGACGCCAGGGTCACCCGCGCGCCGGCCTGCCCGAGCGCCTCGGCGAGCAGGTCCCGCGTGTCCTCGTCGTCGTCGACGGCGAGCACCTTGAGGCCGGCGAGGCGCGGGCCGCGCTCGCGCGGCGGCGCGGGCGGCGCGGAGGGGCTCGCCCGCGGCGGCGCGGCCGCCGCGTCCGCGTCCGCCGGGGGGACCGGCAGGCGGACCCGGAAGGTCGCGCCTCGGCCGAGGCCGGCGCTCGACGCCTCCACCGTGCCCCCGTGCAGCTCCACCAGGTGCCGCACGATCGCAAGGCCCAGCCCGAGCCCCCCGAGCGCGCGCGTCGTCCCGCTGTCGGCCTGCCGGAACCGCTCGAACACGTGATCGATGAAATCCGGCGCGATCCCCCGGCCCGTGTCCTCCACGTCGAGCTCCACGCGCTGGTCCTCTTGCCGGAGCGCCGCGCGCACGCGGCCGCCCGTGGGCGTGAACTTCACGGCGTTGGAGAGCAGGTTCCACGCGACCTGCTGGAGCCGGTCCGCGTCGCCCAGCACGCTCGCCGCCTCGTCGACGACCGCCACCTCCAGCGCGACGCCCTTGGCCGTGGCCGCGGGTCGTATCGCGTCGGACGCGGCGCGGAGGATCGGCGCCAGCGCGACGCGCGCGGGCCGCAGCTTGAGCTTGCCGGTGATGATGCGGCTCACGTCGAGCAGGTCCTCGACGATCCGGGCCTGGGCCTCCGCGTTGCGCTCGATCGCCGCGAGCGCGCGCTCCCGGCCGCCCTCGCGGACGGCCCCGGTCCGGAGCATGCGGGTCCACCCGAGGATCGCCGTGAGCGGCGTGCGCAGCTCGTGCGACACCACGGCGAGGAACTCGTCCTTGGCCCGGTCCGCCTCCTCGGCCCGGCGGCGCTCGCGGCGCATGAGGTCGAAGAGCCGCGCGTTCTCCACCGCGCTCGCGGCCCTGCGCGCGAGCTCCTCGGCGAGGCGGAGGTCCGCCGGCGTGTAGGACCGGTTCGTCGAGATGAGCGTGATCGCGCCGATCGTCCTGCCCTGCGTCGCCATCGGGACGACGATCGCCGACCGGATGTCGATCGCGAACAGGAGCCGGCGCTGCTCCGGATCGGTCGAGAGCGCGTCCCGCACCTCTTCCGGGACGCGGGGAAAGAGCTCCGGAGCGCCGGTCCGGAGCACGCGCGGGGGACCGTGGGGGGCGTCGGGCGAGAACGGAAAGCGCGCCTGGAGCTCGCGCATCAGCGCCTGCTGGGCCGGGTCGGAGTGCGTGATCGCGACCGAGCGGAGCTGCCCACCCTCGTCCACGAGCTGGACCGCGCACCCCTCGGCCATTTCGGGGACCATGAAGGACGCCAGGTGCGCGAGCGTCTCGTCGGGATCGAGCGAGGCCGAGAGCACCGCGCCCGAGCGTGCCAGGAGGTCCAGCGCCTGCTCCGCGCGCTTCCGCTCGGAGATCTCGATGATCACGCCTGCGATGCCGATCGCGTCCCGCCCCAGAAAAATCGGGTAGTAATTGACGAGCCAGTGGCGTGTCACGCCGGGCTGGGCGGGCGACTCGACGGTCACCTCGGAGCCGAGGAGCGGCTGGCCCGTCTCCAGCACCCGCCGCAGCAGCGGGACGGCGAACGTCGCGAGCGCGGGCAAGATCTCGGGGAACTTGCGCCCGAGGTGCGCCTCGCGGGGCAATCCGTTCAGCTCGGCCAGGACGTCGTTGACCTCGAGGTAGCGCAGCTCGCTGTCGAGCAGCCCGATGCCCACCGGCGCGCTGCGCACGAGCGCGTCGAGCCGCGCCTCGGTCCGCTTCTGGTCATCGATATCGGTCGAGGTCCCGATCCACCCGATGAGGCGCCCCCGCTCGTCCCGCAGCGGGACCGCGCGCCCGAGGTGCCATCGATACGTGCCGTCCGCCCGCCGCAGCCGATACTGCGCCTCCCAGGGCTCGCCCGCGCGTATGTCCCGGTTCCACGCCTCCGTGCACTGCGCGATATCGTCCGGGTGCACGAGCTCGCCGAGCGCGCCCCCGAGCGGCCCCTCGAGCTCGCGGCCGGTGTACTCGGCCCACCGGCGGTTCAGGTAGTCGGGCTCTCCGTCGGGCCCCGCGGTCCACACGAGGACGGGCATGGCGTCAGCGAGCAGGCGGAAGAGCTCCCCGCGCGGTCCGCCTGCGATCCCGCCTCGCTCGGCCCCATCCTGCGGCGCGTCGCCCATGTCGGTGCGAGCCTAGCTCCAGCTCCGCGGGAGCGCGAGCAGAGCCCTCTTCGGCTGAGCCTCCCTTCCTCCCGCATCATCCCTCTCCCGATCGCAGCGAGCGGAGCGGCCGCGGTCGCGTCCCCGCCGGCGAATTCGCTGGAGTCGATGGATGAACCGTGTATGTTGGCATAATGGCGCCACTTCCGGCGCCGGATCCCGACGGCCGAATCAACACATGAGGATGTGTCTATGTGGTCCAATCACCGACTCCTCTCCTGGCTGCCATTGCTCTGCCTGCTCGTGCCGGCCTCCGCGGGCGCGGCGC
>CAYQYG010000476.1:3394-6824 GCA_964421485.1 uncultured Polyangiaceae bacterium
CTCTCCTGGCTGCCATTGCTCTGCCTGCTCGTGCCGGCCTCCGCGGGCGCGGCGCCCCTCTTCCAGGAGGAGACCTGGAGGCTCGGCTCGCCGCAACCATGCGCGGACTCCAACGAGGGGTGTTATTCGCATTACGTGCTGGTGGCCGACCTCGACGCGGACGGCGATGTGGACATCCTCTTCGCGAACGGAGGCGGCTACTACGTGCCGCATACGACCGCGCCGCTCACGGCGTACCTGAACGACGGCGCCGGCAATTTCACCGAGGTCGGGCAGACGTCGTTCGGGGGGTTCGAGGGGCGCGTCCGGCAGATCGCGGCGGGGGACGTGGACGGGGACGGGGACCTCGACCTGTACGCGCCGGACTCCTATGGAATCCAGCCGGACGCGTTCTTCATCAATGACGGCGGATCGCCGCCCCTCTTCAGCGACGAGGGGGCGCTCAGGCTGCCGATCTCGTCCCGGTCCGCGGGCGCGCGGTTCGGGGATCTGGACGGGGACGGGGACCTCGACCTCGTGCTGACGTACTGGGGCATGGCGCCGTACCTGTCGCCGGGGACCGCGAAGGTGTACCTCAACGACGGGGCGGGGTTCTTCGCGGAGAAGCCGCTCGCAGTGCCGCAGGATACGCAGGATATCGGCACGGGGCCGATCGACGTCGACCTGTTCGACGCGGACGACGACTTCGATCTGGACATGGTGATCGCGAGCCGGGACGGGGACTCGCTGCTGTTCTTCAACGACGGGTCGGGCACGTTCTTCGACGCGAACGGCAACCTGCCCGAGCAGCAGGGGCCGTACGTGTACGGGCCCGACGAGTGCGACGTCGACGGGGACGGGGACCTCGACCTCTGGCTCGACAACGGGGGGCCGGACCTGACCGAGCAGCTCTTCCTCAACAACGGGCGCGGGCTCTTCAGGGACAAGACGGCCACCCGCGTCTCGGGGAACGTGGCGGGGGCGGACGACAACGAGGTGCAATGCGTGGACATCGACGGCGACGGGGACTTCGACGCCGTGGTCGCCTCGCTGACGGACAACGAGCGGATCTACGAGAACGACGGGCACGGGAGGTTCACGCCGATCCCGGGGGCGTTCCCGGCGGTGCTCGACTCCACGCTGGGGCTCGATTTCGCCGACTGGAACGGGGACGGGATCCTCGACGCGGTGTCGGCGCAGGGGGAGATGTGGGGGTACCTGAACCGCGTCTACGCGGGGATCCCGCCGCAGCCGGCGGATACGCGGCCGCCGGCGTTCCGGCGGCTGGAGCGCTTCCACGGGAAGGTCGACCCCGGCGATCTCGTGATCCGCGTCGCCATCAGCGACGCGGCGACGACGGATATCGGCCCGCGGCTGTCGGAGGCGGTGGTCGAGGTGACGAGCCCCGGCGGCGGGAGCGCGCCCGCGCGCTTCGTCGGCGGGGACCTGTTCCGGGCGGTGATCCACGTGGGGCCCGGGCAGACGGTGACCTACCGGGCGTGCGCGACCGACGTGGCCGGCAACCGCGCGTGCAGCGAGGCGGCCACGCTGAAGACCAGGCACCATTGAGCGCCTCCCCCGGGCCCGCGCCGGCGCGCCGGGAGATCAGCCGGCGCGGGCGCGGGCGCGGGCGCGCGGCGAGCCCCGCTGCCCCATCGCGTGGAGCAGCGCCTCGCGGAGGTTGGCGAGCGTCGTGAGGCGCGAGAGGTCGGCGCCGATGTCCACGAGCGCGCGGGCGACCTGGGGCTGGATGCCCACGACCACGCCCCGCGCGCCGACCATCTCCACCGTGGCGACGAGGCGGACCACGCGGTCCGCGGTGGTCGAGTCCATGATATCGACGCCCGTCAGGTCGATGATGGCGATCCGGGCGCCGCGCTGCACGATCGCGGCGAGCAGCGCCTCGGTGATCTCCGTGGCGCGCCGGGCGTCGAGGTCGCCCAGGACCGGCACGGTGAGCACGCCCTCCCACACCTCGATGATCGGCGCGCCGAGGCTGCGGATGGTCTCGCGCTGGCGCTCGATGGTGTCGAGGCGCTCGCGGAGCAGCGCCTCGCTCCGCTTGCGCTCGGTGATGTCGATCGCGGTGACCACGGCCCCGACGACCGCGCCGTCCCTGCGGATGGGGTGGGACCAGCACTCGGCGAGGAAGGGCTCGCCGGCCCTGGGGACGACGCGGACCTCCTCGTGGGTGGGCTCGCCGTCGCGCAGGGTCTTCCGGATGAACGTCGGCTCGTCCGGGGGCGCGGGCTCGTCCCCCCACGGGGGGTGATCGAGCGCGTCGAGCTTCCGGGAGAGGAGCTCGTCCTCGGACTCGAGGCCGAGCAGGGCGAGGCAGGCGCGGTTCACGAAGGTGCACTTGCCCTCGGCGTCCACGCCGAAGATGCCCTCGGCGGCGGAGTCCATGAGCAGGCGGATCTGCTCGCCCTGCTCGCGGAGCTTGCGCTGGCTCGCGGCGACGCTCTCCGCCATGGCGTCGAACGCGGCGCCGACGGTGGCGAGCTCGCTCCGGCCGCTGAGGCCGGCCCTCGCGCTCCAGTTTCCAGCGGAGAGCGCCTCCGCGGCCGTGACGAGGCGGCTGATCTGCCGCGTGAGGACGAAATGAGCGCCGAGGCCGAGCAGCACCGCGAACACGCCCACCGCGCCGATGAACTGCGCGGAGTGCAGCAGGACGTCCCGCAGGGCCGCGGCCCTCCGCGGCCTGAGGTCGTCCGCGACGAGCACCGCGCCGACGCGGCTCGGGCGGAGCTCCCCGGGCTGCCGGCCCAGGGTGATCGGGTAGGCGCCCGTCAGCCAGTCCCGATCCGGGGAGAGCCGCACCTCGCCCGCCGCCCTGGAGCGCGCGCGCCGGACCGCGTCCGCGAGGCCCGGCGCGGGCAGGGGGCGCGCCCAGCGCGCCTCGATATCGCGCACGCTCGCGCCGAGCAGGGCCCGATCCGCGGCGGCGACGGCGACGTCATTCTCGTCGACGATGACCACGTGGTCGAGGCCGTGGTCGGCGTGGAGGCCGGCGACCTCCTGCTGCACCTGCTCGGTGGCGTCCCTCGAATAGAGAAAGTCCAGCGTGGCCTGGAAGCTCGTGAGGTGCCGGTTCAGCTCCGCGGCCGCCCGTTCCGCCTCGCCCCGGTCCTCGATATGGGCGTGATAGACGACGTTGAGGCCGCCGAGGAGCAGCATGAAGGCGAGCAGCGACAGCGGGACGCCGACCCTGATGGAGAGATGAAACGAGCGCATGATCCCTCTGCCCGCCGCCGGCTCCGGCGTCACTCCGGCTGGACGGTCAGGACGGGGCCGGAGGCGAGCAGCGCGCCGACGTCGGCGGCGCGCTGGAGGAGCTTGTTCTTCAGCATGTGATCGGCGAGGCGGCGGGCCGGGGCGAGCAGCGGGGGCGGGCTGCCGCCGAGCAGCCGCTGGTTCTCCGCGAGGTCCGGGATCTTCACCAGCGCGAGCG
>CAYQYG010000477.1:0-6799 GCA_964421485.1 uncultured Polyangiaceae bacterium
GCCGGCAGGGCCGGCAGCCCACGAGGGGGCTGCGCCGCCGGCAGGGCCGGCAGCCCACGAGGGGGCTGCGCCCCCTACGCGCCCCTCGGGGGGCGCTACCCCGGAGAGGACCGATCCCGTGTCCGTTTCTGAATCCGATTCCGCTTCCGTTCCCGCGCCCGTTTCCGGTTCCGTTCCCGCTTCCGGTTCCGTTCCCGCTTCCGGTTCCGTTCCCGCTTCCGGTTCCGTTCCCGCGCCCGTTTCCGGTTCCGCTACCGATTCCGTTCCCGCGCCCGCTCCCGATCTCGGCTTCTCGGCCGCGGCGTTCGTGCTCGCGCTCCTGCCGCGGCTCTACGTGGCCATCGCGTGGGCCCGCGAGCCGGTCTGGGATGGCCATTATTACGACTTCGGCGCCCGCCGGATCGCCGAGGGGCTCGGATACTCGGACGATATCGTTCTGGGCGGGCGCACGGTATGGCATCCCTGGTGCCATTACCCCGTCGGCTACAGCGGCTTCCTCGGCCTCGTCTACCGCATCTTCGGCCACGGCCCCTCGGTCGGCCCCATCGCGAACGCCGTCACGGGCGCCCTGCTGGTCGTCGTCGTCCACCGCCTCGCCCGCCTCGCGACGACCCCGGCCCGGGCCCGCGTCGCGGCCGTCCTGGCGGCGCTCTCTCCGGGCCTCATCGCCTACGCCGCATTGCTCATGACCGAGCCGCTCGCCGCGCTCGGCCTCGTCGCCGCGCCCTGGCTCCTCGCCCGCGACATCGATCGCCGCCCCCTCCGGGGCGCGCTGGTCGCCGGCGTCACCCTCGGCCTCACCACCCTCGTCCGTCCCCAGAGCCTGCTCTGCGCCCCCGCGCTCGGCCTCCTCGCGTTCGCGCGCGGCGGCCGCCCATGGCGCCCCGCCGCTGGCCGCGCCGCCAAGCTCGCGGGCGTCGCGCTCGCCGCCGCGCTGCTCGTCGTCGCCCCCTGGACCCTCCGCAACTGCCGCGTCATGGACGGCTGCGCCCTCGTCTCCACGAACGGCGGCTGGAACCTCGCCATCGGCGCGTTCCCGCGCGCCACGGGCCGCTTCGAGACCCTGCGCGGCACCGACGGCTGCCCCATCGCCACCGGCCAGGTCCAGCAGGACCGCTGCTGGGCCCGCGAGGGCATGAGGTGGATCCGCGAGGATCCAATCCGCTGGCTGGGCCTCATTCCGAAGAAGCTCGGCCACACCTTCGACCACGAATCCTTCCCGATGGGCTACCTCGGCGAGGCGGACCCGGAGGCCTGGCCCGAATCGCGCCGGGCGCTCGGCCGCGCCGTGCTCGGCGGCGCGCACCGGGCATCGCTCGCCGCGGCCGCGCTCGGCCTCATCGGCTGGCCCCGCCGCGGCCGCCGCCGCGAGCAGATCGCGCAATGGGGCGCGCTCGCCGCCGTCCTCGCGCTCGCATTGCTGGGCGCGCTCCGCGACGATCACCCCTTCTGGCCGCTCGCGATCGCGATCCCGGCGCTCGCGGCCCTCCCCCTGCCCGGCAAGCCGCCGCTCGGGGGCGTGCTCGGCTACCTCGCCTTCACCGTCGCCTCCGTCGCGCTCACCCACGCCGTCTTCTTCGGCGAGGACCGCTATCACATGGTCATCACCCCGGTGTTCTGTCTGCTCGCCGCCTGCGCGCTCCGGAGGAGCGCCGGGCCCGCCACGCCGCCGAACGGCCCATGAGCTCCTCCGCCGGCTCGAAACCCGACGCCGTCGCGCTCCCACGCGGGAGGGAGTAAGCTCCGCCCATGGTCAGCACGCTCGGCACACCGACGTACGCCCCGCTCCCGCCGCTCCCCATCGGCCCCACGGTCGAGGAATGGCGCGCCATGACGGCGGAGCAGCGCGAGCGCTTCCTGGTCACGGTCTTCGATGCGCTCTCGGATCCCCGCCGCGCGATGACGGAGGGGAGGCCCCACAAGAAGGCCAAGGCGCGGGCCGTCGACATGCTCGGCCTCCACTTCAAAGCCATGGGCCGCGTCGTCTACCTCGCCGAGGAGATGGCGATCGTGTACCCGGGCGAGGAGGCCTTCAGCCCGGACGTGCTCGCCGTGCTCGACGTGCCGCAGCCCGAGGACGACGAGCGCATGGCGTGGGTCGTCGCGGACGAGGGCAAGGGGCTGGACCTCGTGCTCGAGGTGCTCCACCACGGCGACCGCAAGAAGGACCTCGTGGAGAACGTCGAGCGCTACGCCCGCCTCGGCATCCCCGAATATTTCATCTATGACCGGGCCCGGCAGCAGATCCACGGCTACCGGCTACTCGAGGGAGCGAAACATTACCAGCGCCTCGTCCCGCAATCGGGGAGGTTCCATTCGGCGGCGCTCGGGATCGATCTGGCCATCCAGGGCGGGACGCTGCGGTTCTTCCAGGGAATGGCGGAGCTCTTCGGGTCGGAAGATCTGATCGGGCGCCTCACCGGGATGGTGGAGGACCTCGAAGCCAAAGCCGACGAGGCGGCCGCGAAGGCCGAGCAGGCGGTCACCGGGCTGCGCGCCGGCGTGCTCGCGGCGCTCGAGGCCCGCGGGCTCGCCTGCCCGGCCGACCTCCGCGCGCGCGTCCTCTCGTGCGACGACCCCGCAACCTTGCAGCGCTGGCTGCTCCGGGCGCTCTCCGCCTCCATCGCGGCGGAGGTCTTCGCCGAATAGGTCTCCGCCGGCGCCTCCGCCGCCGCGCAGCAAATCGCAGCCAGCACAACCACGAAATTTCTCCACTTCGTCTGACGAGGCGAAGCGGCGCCCCTGAGCTTCGGAGTGAGCCGCGCCGCGGGGTCTTCCCGCGGCAGGGTCCTTGTGCTTCCCTCGTGGCCCCATGGAACGCCCCTCGCCGAGAAAGCCGCCGTCCGCTGCGAAGCCCGCCCGCGCCGCCGAGCCGGCCGCGCCCCCGCCCCCCGCCGTGAAGCCCCTGTCCGTCGAAGCTTATCTCGCCGCGCTCCCGCCCGACCGGCGGGAGGCGATCGAGGCCGTGCGCCGCGAGATCAACCGCTGCCTCCCCGAGGGCTACGAGGAGGGGATCCAGTACGGGATGATCGGCTGGTACGTGCCGCACCGCCTCTTTCCGGCCGGCTATCATTGCGACCCGAAGCAGCCGCTGCCGTTCGCGAGCCTCGCGTCGCAGAAGGGCCACATGTCGCTCCACCTGATGTGCGTCTACGGCAGCGACGAGCTGCGCGCGTGGTTCGAGGCGGCGTGGGCGAAGGCGGGCAAGAAGCTCGACATGGGCAAATCGTGCGTGCGCTTCAGGAAGCTCGACGATCTCGCGCTCGACGTGATCGGGCAGGCCGTGGCCCGCGTGCCGGTGGACGCGTACGTGAAGCATTACGAGGCGGCGCTCGCGCGGCCGCGCGCCGCCGCGCGGAAGCCCGCCGCGAAGGCCCCCGCCGCGACGAGGAAGGGCCGCGGATAGAGCCGCTCCGCTTCCGTTCGACACCCGCGCGCCCGCTCCCGGCTCCGCGCCCGCGGCCGGCTCCGCGCCCGCTACCGCCTCCCTCTCAAGGCGCCGCGACGCCGAGGCCGTCCCAGAAGTCGCAGAGCTCCTCCTTCAATCCAGCCTGCTTCGAGATCGTCATATCGAGCACGATGTTCTCGTCCGCCTGCTCATCATAAGCCGGCCACGGCGGCGCCCCGCCGCCGTTCGGGTCCCCGCCCTCGGCGTGGCGCGACCAGTAGCCCATGATCTCGGCCGACAGCGCGAGCTCCTCCTCGGTCAGCGGCTGCGGCTGGAGCTGGCCCGGGTTGCCGAACACGTATTTCACCTCGGCGGAGTGGAACGCCCCGAGATCGCCGAGCAGGGTCCCGGCGGGCTCGTAAGTGAAATGGTAAAGGAACGCCGGCGCCCCCGCGGCCGCGATCGCGCGGGCCGCGCGGCGCGTCGGACAGACGAACCCCGCGTCGCCGATCGCCGCCATCGCGGCCTCTTCCGGCGACCCGTACGTCGCGCTCGGGTAATGGCTCACGACCTCCGCGCCGTGGCCCGGCACGAGCTGCTCCGCGAGCGCCTCGAACGCCGCCTCGTCGGGGATCGTCGCGCCTGCCAGCGCCAGGAAGAGCGTCCCCTCGTCGGCGTTCGCGCCGAGGAGCACGGGCACCTTCTCGAACGCCCCCGAGGCGAGCAGCTCGCCCGGCAGGCCGGGCAGGTTCCAACCGTCGAGCATCGGATACCAGCTCGTGCCGCCGAAGATGAAATCGGCGCCGGCCGGCAGCGCGCCCAGGATCTCCTCGGCCGATTTGCCGCGCAGGCACGCGAGCGCGTCGCCGCCGGCGCAGCCGAGCGCCTCCACCAGATCGGCGCCCTGCGCGGTCGCGTCCGCCTCGGCCGTCACGGTGTCGCACGGCCCGCTCTCGATGATGGCGCGCTGGAACAGGCCCTTGCTCCGCGGCGAGACCAGGTGGTGGCAGACGCTGATCCCGCCGGCCGACTCGCCGAAGATCGTGACGTTCCCTGGATCGCCGCCGAACGCCGCCGCGTTCGCCTTGACCCATTCGAGCGCCGCGCGCTGGTCCTCGAGCCCGTAGCCGCCGGTGGACGGGTGCGCGGCGTCCTCCGAGCGGAGCTCGGGGAGGGCGAGGAAGCCGAGCGGGCCGAGCCGATAATTGAGGGTGATCACCACCGCGCCGCTCGCCTCGGACAGGCGCTGCCCGTCATAGGCGTCCTCGGAGCCGCTGCCGAGCACGAACGCGCCGCCGTGGATCCACACGAGCACGGGCAGGCCCGCGCTCGCCGGCCGCTCGGGCGTCCACACATTGACCGTGAGGCAGTCCTCGCTCGAGGTGGACATGAACGACCCGGTCAGCGGGTTCATCTGCGCGCAGGCCGGGCCCTTCGCGGCGGCGAGGAGCGGCTCGGTCCACGCGGCGTGGGGCGCTGGAGCCCTCCAGCGCAGGTCGCCCACGGGCGGGGCGGCGTAGGGGATGCCGAGGAACGCGCGCGTCGAGCCGGCGAGCGCGCCCTTGACAGGGCCCTTGTCGGTCATGACGTCGAGCGGGGCGGGCGCTGCGCCTCCCGGGCCGCCGTTCTCCGGCTCCTCCGAGCTGCAGCCGGCGGCGGCGAGGACCACGAGGGCGGACGCGAGGTAGCGGCGGGGCGGCATGGTCGTCTCCATCGGCATTGCAGGCGCCGACCGTATCACGGATGCCCACGCACGATTGCCAGACGCTCTCTCCTCTCGGAGCGGATCCCGGCGGCCGAGCGCGCCGGTTGCACCTGCACGGCAAAATTTGCACACACCGCGATGATGGGCTGGGCTCCGCAGCGTCCGGCCGGGTGGCACGATTCGTGGTAGCGTCGCCGCGCTTCGGCCAGGATGGTCGAACATTGCGTCCCCTCGTCGGGACGCCGAGAGGAGCCCAGATGAGCCAGCGAGCGCTGATCACTCCGGCCGAGGTCGCGGACAGGTTGGAGCGCGGGGAGCCCGTGCTGATCGTCGATACCCGCGATCCCGAGGCGTATGCCAGCGGGCACCTGCCGGGGGCGAGGAGCATCCGCGAGATCTTCACCTACCTCGCGGAGTCCACGCCCGAGGGGCTCCGCGCGCTGGAGGACACCTTCGCGCGCCTGCTCGGCGCGGCCGGCGCCTCGGGGGACGAGGAGGTGGTGATCTATGAAGACGCCATGAACAGCGGCTTCGGCCAGTCCTGCCGCGGATGGTTCCTGCTCCGGTGGCTGGGCCACCCGCGGGTCCGGGTGCTCGACGGGGGGCTCCGCGCGTGGATCGCCGAGGGGCGCCCCCTCGAGACCGGCGCGGCGGCGGCGACCCCGCGGACGTTCGTGCCGCGCGTCGATCCGGCGCTGATGGTGACCCGCGACGACGTGCTGGCCGCAATGGAGGACCCGCGCGTGGTGATGCTGGACGTGCGCGATCGGGACGAGTGGATGGGCGAGAGCTCGTCGCCTTATGGCAAGGACTTCGCGCCGCGGAAGGGCCGGCTGCCGGGCGCGCGCTGGATCGAGTGGTACGAGTTCATGAAGACGCAGGACGGGATCCCGCGCTTCCGCTCGCCGGAGGAGATCCGGTCGCTCTGCGCGCGCGTGGGCGTGGGCACCGGCGACAAGGTGATCCTCTATTGCTTCAAGGGCGCCCGGGCGTCGAACACGCTGGTGGCGATGCAGGAGGCGGGCTTCCAGGACGTGCGGATGTATTTCGGCTCCTGGAACGAATGGTCCCGCGATCCGGCGCTCCCCATCGACGAGGGCGCCCCGGATCCGGCGCGGATGGCGACGGCATAGCCGGCGGCCGCGGGCCGAGCTCATCAGAGGTCCGCCGCCGGGCCCGGCGCGCCGGGGTTCTCCGGCCGCCGCCGGCGGGCTATGCTGCGGCGCATGAGCCACCAGGAAGTCACGGGGCAGTGCCTCTGCGGCGCGGTCCGGTTCGCCATCACGCCGCCCACCAAGTGGTGCGCGCATTGCCATTGCTCGATGTGCCGCCGCGCCCACGGCGCCGCGTTCGTCACGTTCTGCGGCGTGCCGGCGGGACAATTCCGCCTCACGCAGGGCGCGGACGCGCTCGTCCGGTACCGATCGTCGGAGGCGGCCACGCGCAGCTTCTGCGGCCGGTGCGGGAGCACGCTCCTGTTCGAGGGCGAGCGCTGGCCCGGCGAGGTGCACGTGGTCCGGGCGAACATCGACGGCGAGATCGACCGGGCGCCGCAGGCGCACGCCTACTTCGACCGCCACGTCGACTGGGTGGAGCTCGCGGATCACCTGCCGCGGCTCGGCGGCCCGAACGGAAACGAGCCGCTGGGCTAGCGGCGTGAAATTTTCGGGCGACCTCGAACGAAGGGAGCGCACAGACCCATGAAG
>CAYQYG010000478.1:0-6790 GCA_964421485.1 uncultured Polyangiaceae bacterium
CGCCTGCTTCTCGCCGCATCCGCCGAGCGCCACGAGCACGACGCCCGCGGCGAGCGCGGGCACAATGTTCCGCATCATTCTCTTCATGTGAATACCCCCTTCGACATCCGGGGCACCGGATCGCGCTCCCCATGGCGCGCGCCCGGCGCCCCGAACCCCGGGCCTCTCGGCGAACGCTCCGCGTTCTCCGCCCGGCGCAATGCAAGCCCCGGCCCACCGGCGGGCGGCGGCGCGCGCCCGGAGCGTGGGCCTGGATTGGCTGGCGAGCGCGCAGGAAATGATCGCGCCCGCGCCGGCCCGGGCCGGCGTTCACGCGCCGCGCTGTTACACCTCGGGCCCCGATGAGCGCACAAGCCCGACGCATCTCCTCGTCGCTCCGTGACCGCGTCGATCTCGAGCGGTCCTCCGCCGCCGCGTCCGAGCGCGTCCGCGGCCTCGCCGGCGACCCGCGCCTCCGCTTCGCCTCCCGCGTCGCCGCCTATTTCCGCGACGACTGGGCGCAGATGGGCGCGCTGCTCGCGCTGGTGGGCGTCTCCATCACGATCGGCCTGCTGCAGGTCTGGCCCGTCGCGGTGCTCGTCGATCTGGTCTCGACCGGGCCCCGCCCCGGCGACTGGATCCACCGCCTCTTCCTCACGCCGCTGCCGGACAGCCTGCTCGGCCGCATCCTCGGGCTCGCGGGGATCACCCTCACGCTCCGGCTCGCGCAGGAGGCGCTCACCACCGGGCGCGCGCTGCTCGGCTTCCGGATCGGCTACGGCGGCCTCACGCGCGTGCGCGGCGACCTCTACCGGAAGCTGCAGGCGCTCCACCTCGGCTATCACCGCGCCCAGCCGCAGGGGGACGCCCTCTACCGGCTCAACCAGGACGCGGCCGGCTTCCAGGCCCTCCTGAACGTCGCGCTCTCGGCCTTCGCGAGCGCGCTCTCGCTCGCGGTGATGACGGCGATCATGGCCTCGCGCGACGCGCCGCTCACGCTGCTCGCGCTCGCGGTCGTGCCCCCGCTCGTCTGGACCAACGTCCGCTTCGGCCGGGCGCTCCGCCAGAAATGCGCCGAGGCCAAGGAGGTCGAGCGGGAGCTCACCACCGTCGTCCAGCGCACGATGGCCTCGATCGGCCTGATCCAGGCGTTCGGCCGCGAGGAGGACGAGGCCGCGCGCTTCCACGCGACGCTGCACGAGAGCGCGCGCGCCTGGCTCCGGCTGCACCGCGACGAGGTCTGCTACACCCTCACGGTCGGCGCGATCTTCGGGATCGGCGGGGCGGTCGTGCTCGGCTATGGCGGCTGCATCGCGGCCGCGCCGCGCGCGGGCGTCGGCGGCCGGGGCATGACGATCGGCGATCTGACGGCGTTCCTGATGTACCTCGGGATGCTCTACGACCCGCTCTGCAAGCTCACCGGCGCGGGCGCGAGCCTCCAGGCCGGGATCGCGGGCGCCGAGCGCGTCTTCGAGGTGCTCGACCGCGATCCGGTCGTGCGCGACCGCCCCGACGCGGCGCCGTTGCCGCTCGCGCCGCGGTCGCTCGCGCTCGACGGGGTGGGCTTCGAATACCGCGCCGGGCACCCGGTGCTCCAGGACGTCACGGCGAAGATCCTGCCCGGTGAAATGGTGGCGTTCGTGGGATCGAGCGGGGTCGGCAAGACGACGCTCCTGAACCTCCTGCCGCGCTTCCACGATCCGACGCGCGGCGCGCTCCGGCTCGACGGCCGCGACGCGCGCGCGCTGCGGGTCGCCGATCTGCGCCGGCACATCGCGCTCGTCTTGCAGGACTCGGACCTGCTCCCCGCGAGCATCGAGGAGAACATCGCCTACGGCCGGCCGGGCGCGACGCGCGCGGAGATCGAGCGCGCCGCGGAGATGGCCGGCGCGGCGAGCTTCATCAAGGCGCTGCCCGAGGGCTACGAGACGCGGCTCGACGAGGGCGGCCAGCGGCTCTCCGGCGGGCAGCAGCAGCGCGTGGCGATCGCCCGGGCGCTCCTGACCGAGGCCCCGATCCTGGTGCTGGACGAGCCGACGAGCGCGCTCGATCCGGAGCACGAGCGGGTGGTGACCGAGGCGCTCCGCTCGCTGCGCGGGCAGCGCACGATCGTGCTCGTGAGCCACCGGCTGCACACCGTGACCGAGTGCGATCGCATCTTCGTGCTCCAGGGCGGCCGCATCGTCGAGCAGGGCACGCACGCCGAGCTGCTCGCCCGGCGCGGGGCCTACCACGCGCTGGCGCAGTGCCAGCTCCGGATCGAGGGGGCCGCCTGATCGCCGGCCGGAGCGCCCCGGGGTTCCGCTCCGCCGCGCGCGGCCCCAGAGCTTCGCCCCGAGGCGGCGCGGACGCCGCCGGAGGAGCGCACCCATGGCTCGAGCTGCCAAGGCGACGATCGATCACGATTTCATCAGGCGCTGGGTGGAGGAGCGGGGGGGCACGCCCGCGCACGTGAAGCGCTCCGGCGGCCGCCGCGGGCCCGATGACCCGGGCATCCTCCGGATCGATTTCCCCGGGTGGAGCGGCGAGGGGACGCTCGAGCCGATCTCCTGGGAGCAATGGTTCGAGGCCTTCGAGGCCAACCGCCTCGCATTCCTCCACCAGGACGAGAAGCTCGGCGACCAGCCGAGCCGCTTCAACAAGCTCGTGAGCCGCGACACCGTCGATCTCGGCGCGGAGGCGGAGCAGATGGAGGAAGAGGAAGCGGCCGCGCCCAGCAGGGCGCGGCCGCGGGCGGGGCAGGTCGACATCAATGCGGCGAGCGTCGAGGAGCTCTCGGAGGTCGAGGGCGTCGGGGAGGCGCGCGCGCAGCACATCATCGATTACCGCGAGCAGAACGGTCCATTCCGGAGCGTCGACGATATCGAGCAGGTGCCTGGCATCAGCCGGGCGCTGGCCGACAAGATCAAGCCGCAGGTGACGGCCGGGCAGCCGGCGAAGCGGGCGGCGCAGGGCGGGAAGATCCGGCGCGCGGGGTGACGCGGGCGGGGCCCGGGGCGCGGGCGCGGGCGCGGGCCCCCGATGATGATGATATCGACCCGGGATCGTGATTGGCGCCGCCGGGGATTTTTGCCAGAGTGCGCCGTGATGGAGCGGATCTTCCTGCTGCTCGCGGGCGTCTACGGGTTCCTCGCGGTCGCGCTGGGCGCGTTCGGCGCGCACGGGCTCAGGGCTCACCTGGAGAAGCTGCCCGACGGCGCGCAGCGGCTGGCCTGGTGGCAGACCGGGGCCCAGTACCACCTGGCGCACGCGCTGGCGCTGGGCCTCGCCGCCTACCTCGCGGGCCGGACCGGGTCCGGCGCGGCGACCGCCGCCGGATGGTGCTTCGCGGCCGGGGTGCTGCTGTTCTCGGGCAGCCTGTACGTGATGACGCTGACCGGCGTCCGCGCGCTCGGCGCGGTGACGCCCTTCGGCGGGCTCTTCATGCTCGCCGGCTGGGCGTCGGTGATCGTGGCGGCGTTCGGCCTGGCAAAGGCCTGAGGCCGGCGGCGATGCCCCGCGAGATCGACCCGAGCGATCTGGTCCGCGCCCTCATGGCGCTGGGAGGGCTCCTGCGCCAGGCGATCGCCGAGGCGCTGGGCCCGCACGGCATGACGCCCGAGCAGCAGGAGCTCCTGTCGCTGCTGGCGACGGGGCTCCGGTCGTCGCGGGAGCTCTCGCGCGCGAGCGGGAGGGACAAGACGACGCTGTCCCGGGCGGTGGCGCGGGCCGCGGGCAGCGGCCTCGTGACGCACGAGCGGCGGAGCGACGACCGGCGGAAGCAGGAGCTCCGGCTGACGGAGCGCGGCGCGGCGCTGGCCGAGGAGACCGAGCGGGTGGTCGAGCGGCGGGCGCCCGCGCTGGTCGCGGCGCTGTCGCCGAAGGAGCAGCGCAGGCTCGCGAAGATGGTGAAGAAGCTCCGGAAGGGGCTCGCGAAGGCGCGGGGGCGCGGGGAGCCCGGCGCCGCCCGGTAGGGCGCCCGAGCTCCGCCCCGCCCTGCCCGCGCCCCCGCTCGCGGGCGCGCGCGAGCTTGCTGGCCTCGCGCGCGGGTGTAGGAAATGCCTTGACGATGGGTCGCATCACCGAGCGGAAGCGCGCCGAGCAAGCATTGCGGGAGAGCGAGGAGCGCCTCCGGCTGGCGGCGGAGGCGGCCGGCTTCGGGACCTACGAGCACGTGCTCGCCACCGGCGCGCTCCACTGGTCGCCCGAGATGAAGGACATCTTCGGGGTCCCGCGCGACGAGGAGCTCCGCGGGCTCGAATCGTTCATCCAGCGGATTCATCCGGAGGACCGGGAGCGCGTGCGCAGGGCGATGGATGCCTCGCTCGATCCGGGCGGCTCCGGCGAGCTCGAGCTCGAGCACCGCCTGGTCCGAGCGGACGGCTCGGTCCGCTGGGTCCTCGCCAGAGGCCGGACCTCCTTCGAGGGCGAGGGGGCGCGGCGCCGGCCCGTGCGCGCGCGCGGCACGGTCGTGGACATCACGGATCGCAGGCGCAGGGAGGACGAGCAACGCTTGCTCGCGGAGGTCGGGACGGCCCTGATCGCGGCCGGGCTCGAATACGAGGAGACGCTCTCGGCCATCGTCCGCTCGGCCCTGCGCGACTTCGCTGACTGCTGCATCGTCGACGTGGTCGAGCCGGACAGCACCGTGCGGCGGCTCCAGGTCGCGCACTCGGATCCCGCGAAGTCCGCGCTCTGCGACGCGCTCCGGGGGATACGGCTCGATCGGCGGCGCCCGCACCTCGTCCGGGAGGTCCTCGTGACGAGGGAGCCCACGCTGATGAGCGAGGTCCCCCCCGGTTACCTCGAGTCCATCGCCCAGGGCGACGAGCACCTCCGGGCGCTGCGGGAGCTCGACCCGAGGTCGTTCATCGTGGCGCCGCTCTCGGTGCGCGGTGAGCTCCTGGGCGTGGTGGCGTTCATCACCTCGCAGAGCTCCTGGAGATATGGTCCACGCGACGTGCGCGTGGCCCGGGGGATCGCATCCCTCGCCGCGCTCGCCCTCGACAACGCGCGCCTCTACGACGTCGCCCGGCGGGCGATCGACGCGCGCGACGGGGTGCTCGGCATCGTCGCGCACGACCTCCGGAACCCGCTGAACGCCGTCGTGCTGCAGGCGCGCCTCCTCCGTGGCCGGGCCACGGCGCCCGAGGACGAGCGCCAGAGGGCGGCGGACCTGATCGCGCGCGCGGCGGCTCGAATGAATCGCCTCATCCAGGACATGCTCGACGTCGCCAGGCTGGAGACGGGAGCGCTGGCGATAGCGCGCGACCGGCTCGCCGTCGAGCACGTCGTCGCCGAGGCCGTGGAGGCGGCGCGAGCGGCCCTCCCGCCGGCGTCCCTCGCGCTGCACGTGGACATCGCCGGCGGGCTCCCCGACATATCGGCCGACCGCGGCCGGCTCCTCCAGGTGCTCGATAACCTCATTTCCAACGCGATCAAGTTCACGGCGCCGGGTGGACACATCACCGTGGGCGCGGCGCCGAGGGAGGACGAGGTCCTCTTCCGGGTCGCCGACACGGGCCCGGGGATGCCTGCCGAGCACGTCGCGCGCGCCTTCGACAGGTTCTGGCAGGCCACGAAGGCCGACCGCCGCGGCGCGGGCCTCGGGCTCCCCATCGTGAAGGGCATCGTCGAAGCGCACGGCGGGCGGATCTGGATCGAGAGCCAGGTCGGGGTGGGGACGACGTTCTATTTCACGTTGCCGGTGGGCGCCCCCGCGGGGCCCTCGCGCGATACGTGCACCTCGCCGCCTTGACGCCGCAAAATTCAACATTCATGACGATTTACTTCTGGCCTCTGCGCCCGATTCGCCTAGCCTGTGCGCCGCCGGCCACGCCGCTTCGCGGCCGGAGGCATGGCGTGGTAGGATTCGGCCATGGATGCGCATCTGGTACCACCGAGCGACCGGCCGACGGGCCCCGTGGGCGAGCGGGCGCAGCACGCGTGTGAGGACGTCTGGGAGGCCCTCCGCGCGAACGATCTCGAGGAGAAGATGGGACAGGGTGGGCCGCACAGCGACAGGATCGCGCTGTTCCTGCAGGTCCTTCGGGCGCTGATCGCCGAGCAGGGCCGGATCGCGTACATCAACTCGGATCTGTTCGTCGAGTGGGACCCGAACGACCCGCGCGCGCGCGTCTCGCCCGACGTGCTCCTGCTCGAGGGCCAGCCGGCGGACCTCCAGCCGAGCCTGTGGCGCACGTGGGAGCCCGGCTGCGATCCCCCCCGCTTCGCGCTCGAGGTCGTGTCGGACCGCTCCAGGGCGAAGGACTACGACGAGAGCCCCGGGAAGTACGCGGCGCTCGGCGTCGAGGAGTTCGCCGTCTTCGATCCTGCCGCGGCCGGCCCGGACGCGCCGCGGGGATCCGTCCTCCTCCAGCTATATCGTCGATCGCCCCGCGGCCAGTTCCTGCGCGTGGACGCCGGGGGCGGTCCCGTGGAGAGCCAGGTGCTCCGGGCCTGGCTGGTCGTGACCGACGGCGGCGGCCGGCTGCGGCTGGCGCGCGACGCCGGCGGCACCGATCTCGTGCCCACGCCGGAGGAGCAGCGGCGCGCCGCGGAGTCGCGCGCGGCGGCGGCCGAGGCGCGCGTCAAGGAGCTCGAGGAGGCGCTCGCGCGGCTGCAGGCGGCGGGCTCCTCGCCGGCGGTGAAGTAGGGGCCTCGGTCAACCCCGTCGATTGGATCTACCCCACGTTGCATGCGCAGCTGCCGGCGATCCTCGTCAAGCTGCCTGCCCCTCGGGGTTGACGCGCGCGAGACGCAGGAATATCGCCCTCACGGCTCCTAGGGCAGCACGCGGAGAGAAGGAGAGAAGAGAGAGATTCACAGGGAG
>CAYQYG010000479.1:0-6763 GCA_964421485.1 uncultured Polyangiaceae bacterium
GGCGGCGCGGCCGGCCGGGCCGCGCGCGACGGCCGCGCCCCGCTCGCCGGCAGCGCGGCGGCGAACCTGTCGAACCCGTCGAACATCTCGTCGAGCCCCTCGGGCGCCGGCCGGTACCCGCGCCGCGGCGCCGGCTGCGCGCGCCCGAGCCGCAGCGAGGCGAGCTCCGGCAGCCGCGCGTCCTGGACCAGATCGGCCGTGGAGAGCGCGAGCCGCACGCCCTCCCAGTCCTCGCCGGTGGCCTGCGCGACGAAGGCGTCCAGCGACCACGCGACGCGCGTGGCGCCGCGCGAGAACCGCGCCGCGTACGCGGGCCACCACCGCGCCGCGAGCACCGCGTACTCGAGCCGCAGCGCCGGCGCCTCCTCTACCTGCGCGTCCCCCGCCGGCGCGAGCCGCACGATCGCCTCGTACGTGGGCGCCGCGTCGCCGTGCAGCTCGGCCGAGGTCGCCTGCGCGGCCTCGATCCCGGCGGCCTCGCGCGCCCGCGCGACCCGCTCGAGCTCGTGATCGAGCGCCGCGATCCGCGCGTCGAGCGCCTCGATCTCGGCCGAGAGCAGGCCGCTGACGGCGAGCGCGTCCCCGATCCGCGCCGCCGGATCGATCCGCCGCGCGCGCCGGACGAGCTCCGGGTCGAGCCAGACGGCGCCGAGCGTGTCCCGCCGCCACCGGAGGTGCCCCGCCTCTGCGGTGATGCGCGCCTCCTCGAGGTCGAGCTCGCGCAGGCGCCCCGCGATGCCCTCGGGCTGGGCCGGTGCGGGCGGCAGGACGAGGCGCGCGCGGACGCCGACGACCTCGCGCGCCGCGCCGCCCTCGGCGAGGACGCGCAGGCTCCCTGCCTCCGCGCGCGCCGTGATGCCGGGCACCGCCAGATCGCACGCGCCGGCGGGCAGCGCCGCGGTGAGGTCGATCCGCCGCGTGACCACCGCGCCGCGCGCGTACACCACGACCCGCTCGATCCGGCTCGCGCAGGTGATCGCGGAGGGTTCCATGCGCCCAGCGTAGGCGCGACCGCGGAACCGGAGCAACGGCGGAGGGCGGGAGGGCGCACCAGGGCGTACAGTGGTCACACCCACCACGTCCACCGCGCCTGCTCGCGGGGCGTCGATCGATCCGAAAGCGTGCGGCGGGTGAAACACGACGTGCAATCGGGTCTGCAAGCCCGTGCCCTGCTTCTACACGCCGTGCGGGAAGCGCTGCACGCCCGTGCGCGGACAAGACACGCCGTGCGGGGAGCGCTGCACGCCCGTGCGCGGACAAGACACGCCGCGCGGGGAGCGCTGCACGCCCGTGCGCGGACAAAACACGCCGTGCGGGGAGCGCTGCACGCCCGTGCGGGGACAAAACACGCCGTGCGGGAAGCTCTGCAAGCCCGTGCGCGGACAAAACACGCCGTGCGGGACGCGCTGCACGCCCGTGCGCGGACAAAACACGTCGTGCATGACCCTCCGCAAGCTTTTGAGCCGGCCGTCGCAGGTCGGTGAGGTGAGCTGGAGGGCTCTGGCTCGCGTGTGACGATCACGCCGCTGCGGCCGGGGGCACGCGGGGGCGTGTCAAATCGACGATGGATCGCCCCCGCGCGCCAGCGCGGCGATGAGGCCCGGCACCCGCTCCGCGATCTCGCCGGCGAGCAGGCCACGGTCGCTGCCGGTCGCCGTGCGCCAGGCGTCGCCGGCGAGCGCGTGGATCAGCACCCCCGCGCTCGCCGCGCGCTGGGGCGCCATCGAGCACGCGAGCGCCGCGATGATGCCCGTCAGCACGTCGCCGGAGCCTGCGGTCGCGAGCGCGGGGTTGCCCGCCATGCAGATGAACATCCGGCCGTCGGGGAGCGCGATGACGGTCCGCGCGCCCTTGAGCACCACGATCGATCGGGTCAGCGCCACGGCCTCGCGCACGGCGCCGAAGCGGTCCTCCTCTATCGCGCGGGCGCTCCTGCCGAGCAGGCGCCCGAGCTCGCCGGGGTGCGGGGTCAGGATCAGGCTGCCGCGCGCGTTCGACATCGCCTCGGCTCGGCCCACGAAGTGCGTGAGCGCGTCCGCGTCGACGACCTTGATCCCCTCCCACCCGAGCACGACGTGGTCGACCACGGCCCGCGCGCGCTCGTCGAGCCCGAGCCCAGGCCCGATCGCCACCGCGTGCCGCCCCGCGAGCGCCGCGTCGAGCGACTCCGCCATCCGGTTTGATTCCCGATCCGGATCGATCGAGGCCGTCATCAGCTCGACGACGCGCGCCCCGAGCGCCGCGGCCGCGTCCGGCCAGGTGCAGATCGTCACGAGCCCCGCGCCCGCGCGCATCGCGGCCCGCCCGGTGAGCAGCGCCGCCCCCATCTTGCCCGAGGATCCGGCGATCACGAGCACGTTGCCCGCCTGGTGCTTGTGCACGCTCGTCTTCCGGGGCACGAGGAACGACCCGATCGTCTCCTTGCGGATGACCTCGGCCACGTGCCCGACCTGGGCGAGGATCGGCTGGTCCGGCACGCCGAGGTCGACGACGTGCACGCTCCCCGCGAGCCGCGCGCCCTCCGGCGTGAGCAGGCCGATCTTGAGGTGCCCGAACGTCACGGTGGCGTCCGCCTGCACCGCGGCGCCGAGCGGCGCGCCGCTGTCCGCGTCGAGCCCCGAGGGGATGTCGAGCGCGACGCAGTAGCAGCTCGAGGCGTTGACGACGGCGATGACGTCCTTGAGGTAGCCGTGGATGGGCCGGTCGACCCCGGTGCCGAAGATCGCGTCGACCACGTAGTCGGCGCGCTCGAGGGCGGCCTCGAGCGGGGCGAGCGAGCTGTCCGGCGGGAGCTCGGTGAACTCGCCGCCGAGGTCGATGTACGCGTCGTGGTTGATGCGGCTCTCGCCCGTGACCTTCTCGGAGCGGCCGGCGAGGAAGACGCTCACCTCGGCGCCGCGCGCGAGCAGGTGGCGCGCGACCACGAAGCCGTCGCCTCCGTTGTTGCCGGCGCCGCAGACGACGACGACGCGCGCGTGCAGCGGGTAGCTCGCCGGCTGCCCCGGGCTCGGCACGTGGCGCACCGGGAACGAGCGCGCCCGGGCCGCGAGCGCGTCCTCGGCGGCGCGCCGCGGGCTCCTGGCCACCGCGAGCGCCCCCATGGCCGGCCGCGCCGCCGGCGGCGGGATCATCGACGCCCCGCTCGGCCCCGGCGGCGCGCTCTGCGACGCGAACGTTCGGCCGCTCGCGCCGTCCGCCCCGTGCCGGAGCGCCGCGGTGTGGGCCTCGATGATCGCGGAGATGACGTCCGCGGCGCCGCGCCCGGCGTTCTCCATCAGGACGACGCCGGGGACGTGGAAGGTCTCGATGGCGTGCTTGTCGAACGCCCGCATCTGCGCGCGTGAAAGGACCGGTATCACCCTCCGCCTCCCTCCTCAGCCCCCGCGCCGCACGGCGCCGTCGTTGCTTCTCACCCGCCGCGCGAGCGCGTCCTCCAGGTGTCCGATGCCGCAGGCGTCGTCGCCGAAGCTCATGCCGGCCGGGCTCCGTCCGTCATGCGTCCACCATAGAACGGACCGTTCCGCTCGTCACAGGCTTGTCTTTGCCGAGCGAGGCCGCTTCGGACCGAGCGAGATCGCCTCGGACCCGAGTGAGGCCGCCGCGCTGCGCCCTGAGCCCCGTTTGACACGCCCCCGCGTGTCTGTGGCCGCGCCCGCCGCGTGTCTCCGTCGTGATTTCCACGGGTTAGGCCGTGGCACCCGGGTTGCGAACCCCGCCGCGCAGGAGGTTCGCCCATGCTTGCTCACAGCGCCCGGTCCACTGCTCGAACGCTCGGCCCCGCCTCGCACGTCCGCCCCGGCACCTCGGAGGGCGCGCGGGCCGACCTGCGGCGAGGGCTGGTGGAGATGGCGCCGGAGCTGTTCGGGCGGGCGCTCCGGATGTCGCGCTCGCCGTCGGTGGCCGAGGACCTGGTGCAGGACACGGTCGAGCGGGCGATCCGGTTCGAGTCGCACTACCAGCCGGGGACGAACCTCCGGGCGTGGGTGCACCAGATCCTGTTCAGCGTGTTCGTGACGCGCTGCCGGCGGAGCCGGCGGGAGCGGAACGCGCTCGACGTGCTGTCGACCGATCCGTGCGCGTGGACGTCGCAGGACGCGGCGGCGGAGATGCGGGCGCTGTCTCCGGGCGTGGCGCGGGCGCTGGGGTCGCTGCCGCAGAGCTTCCGGGACGTGGTGGTGCTCGTGGACCTGGACGAGCTGCCGTACAAGGACGCGGCGGCGCGGCTCGGGGTGCCGGTGGGGACGGTGATGAGCCGGCTGCACCGCGGCAGGAAGATGCTCGCCGCGGCGCTCCGGAGCGCGGAGGGGATGGGCGAGGGCGCCGCGGGCGCCGCCCCGGTGGCCGAGGCTGCGTGAGCGGCGGGTCGCGCTCCACGTGGCGCGCCCTGCGCCCCAGACCCCGCTTTCGCCCGGCGCCGGCCCGAAGGTAGGCTGGGCGCATGGAGTCCCGCCCGCCGCCCGATCTCGATGACCTGCGCGCGCCGACGCACGAGGCCTGGGAGCAGATGTCCCACGCCGAGCAGGAGCGCGTGGTGGAGGCGCTCCCGGCGCGCGCGCCCGCGCGCGTCCGGGGGCTCGTGGGTGACCCGCACCGCGACGCGCGGACCTACGCGCTCGACACGCTGAGCCGCTTCTTCCGGCGCGTGAACCGGCGCGTCTACCTGTCCTCGGGGCTGCCGGTCTACTACCCGGACGAGCCCTGCATGGCCCCCGACCTGTTCGCCGTGCTCGACGCCGAGCCGCACCCGCGCATGAAGTGGGTCGTCGACCGCGAGCGCAGGGGGCTCGACTTCGTGATGGAGATCCGCGTGATCGGCGATGCGCGCGAGGAGCACGAGCACAACCTCGAGCGCTACGCGGCGCTCGGGATCACGGAGTACTTCCTCTTCGACCGCGGCCGCCTCGGGCTGCGCGGCTTCCGGCTGCCGGCGACCGAGCGCCCCTCGGCCGTGTTCTCGCCGCGCGGCAGCTACTGCCCGCCGGCGCCGCGCGTATACGAGCCGATCCTCCCGCAGGGCGGGCGCTTCGCGTCGAGCGTGCTGGGGCTGGACCTCACGGTGCACGGCGGGCGGGTGCGCTTCTTCCACGGCACGGCGCCGCTGCTCGCGGCCGACGAGCTGCTCGGGCAGCTCGAGGCGGTGGTCGACGAGCTGGGCAACGAGAAGGCCGAGGCCGACCGGACGATCGAGACGCTGCGGCAGCACGTCGAGCGCGAGCGCGACCGCGCCGACCGGGCCGAGCGCGTCAACGCCAAGCTCCGCGGCGAGCTCGCGCGGCTCCGGGGCGAGGGCTGATCGAGCCGGCCTTCGTGCCCGCTCGAGGCCCCTCGGCCTGGGGGGTTGGCGGGGGTGCCACAAGCCAGGCGAAACTTCGGGCGGACGGTACTACATAGAGCGGCCGCTGTGCCCCGCGCCCTCGTCACCTCTCCCAGCGCCGTCGCGAGGCTCGATCGGGCCTCGGGGTGGCTGCGCCGGCGGCGGCCGTCGGAGCGGGTGCTGCTGCTCGGGGCCTCGGTGGACGCGGCGAGCGAGCTCGCGCGGGGGGTCGTGGCGGGGGGGCGGGCGGCGTTCGGGTGGCACCGGATGACGCTGGGGAAGCTCTCGGCGGCGCTGGCGGCGCCGGCGCTCGTGGCGCGGGGGCTCGTGCCGGTCGGGATGCTCGCGCTGGAGGCCATCTGCGCGCGGGCGATCGACGGGCTGTCGCGGCGGGGGGCGCTGGGGCGGCTCGCGCCGGTCGCGGACCGGCCGGGGCTGCCGCGGGCCGTGGCGCGAACGCTCGTGGAGGCGCGGCTCGCGGGGCTCGAGGCGGACGCGCTCGCGCCGGCGGACCTCGACCGGCTGTACGAGGCGTTCGACGCGGAGCTCGACCGGGCGCGGCTCTCGGACAGGGCGCTCGTGCTGCGGCTCGCCGCGGAGCGGGCGGCGGATCCGGACGCGCGGCACCCGCTGCTCGGCCTGCCGACGCTGCTGCTCGACGTGCCGGTGACGTACGAGCTGGAGCGGGACCTCATCGCGGCGGTCGCGGCGCGATCGCCCGACGCGCTGGCGACCGTGCCGGCTGGGGACGCGCGGTCGGAGGAGCACCTCTCGGGGGCGTTCGGCGTGCCGTGGGAGCGGCTCCTGCCGGCGGCGGGGCGCGCCGAGGGAGAGGGGACCAGCGCGGCGCTCGCGCGGGTGCAGGCGCGCCTCTTCGACGAGTCCGAGGAGGAGGACGTGACCGGGCTCGGCGACGACGTGGTGATCCTGTCGGCGCCGGGGGAGAGCCGGGAGTGCGTGGAGATCGCGCGGCTCGCGCTGCGCGAGGCGGCGCGCGGGGTCCCGTTCGACAGGATGGCGGTGCTGCTCAGGGCGCCGGAGCAGTACCGGGCGCACATCGAGGAGGCGCTGCGGCGGGCGGGGATCCCGGCGTACTTCGCGCAGGGCTCGGTGCGCCCGGATCCGGCGGGGCGGGCGCTGCTCGCGCTGCTCGCGTGCGCGGCGGAGGGGCTCTCGGCGTCGCGCTTCGCGGAGTACCTCTCGCTCGGGCAGGTGCCCGACGCGACCGCCGAGGGCGCGCCGCCGCCCGCGCCGCCCGAGGGCGAGCGGTGGGTGCCGCCGGACGAGGAGCTGTTCCCCGAGGCGATGATCCGGGATCCGTTCGAGGACATGGAGATCGAGGACGAGCGCGGGCGCGGGATCGCGAGCGCGGCGGCGGACGCGGGCACGGGCGCGGGTGCGGGCGCGGACGCGGCGGCCGCGGGCGTGCAGGCGTTCGCGAGCGCGGCG
>CAYQYG010000480.1:0-6736 GCA_964421485.1 uncultured Polyangiaceae bacterium
CCCATCGAATGGGCGATGATTCCGAGGCGCTGCGGGGCGAGGTCGTCCACGAGGGCGGCGACGTCGGCGACGTAGTCGGGGAAATGGTAATAACCGCCGGCGCCGATCCGATCGCTCTGGCCGAAGCCGCGGTGGTCGGGGACCACGACGTCATGGCCGGCGCGGGCGAGGGGCTCGGCCACGCGGGCCCACGTGCCGCCCGCGTCGAGGAAGCCGTGCAGGAGCAGGAGGGTGAGGCCGGTGCTCCCGGCGTCCGGGTCGCGGAAGCGGTGCACGAAGAGGTTCAGGCCGTTGACCTTGCGATGACCGGAGTCGCGTCGCACGCGCGGGCATTTAGCATATCCCGGCTCCGCGCCGCTTCCGTTTCCGTGTCCGCGGCCGCTTCTGCGCCCTCAGGGCACCCCATCCCGGGGCATCACCGGCGAGAGATCGCTCTCCATCACCACCCCGGCGAGCGACACCTCCGCAATGGCCGCCAGGCGCGCCGCGACGAGGCGCGCGGCGCCGGGGCCGGCGGCCTGCGTCGCCGCCACGAACGCGAAGCAGCGGCGCGCCCAGCCGCCGAACGCCATCACGAACCCACCGACGGGCGCTCCGAGCGCGGCGCCGGGCTCCGGCTCCGCCACGCCGATCTCCGCGACCGTGTCGAAGCCGCTCGGCACGTCGATCGGGCGGCGCTCGACCGAGGCCGCGTCCTCGCGCCTCGGCAGGTCTCGCCACAGGCGCGCGCGCGCCTCGCACGCGCCTCGGCTCGCGCGGCCGTCCTCGCGCCAGGTGCGCACCAGGAGCGTCGTGGAGGCGGCCGCATGCGTGGCCGTGAGCCAGGGGTCCCTGGCCCCGTCCTCCACCCGCCAGCCGCGCGCGTCCGGGAGGGGCAGGCGGAGATCGAAGCGCTTCGAATGGTACTCCCCGACCTCTCCGGCCCCGAGGTCAGCGGCCGGCGACGCCGCAGGGGGGGGCGCGGTCGCGGCAGGTGGAGGCGCGGGAGGGGCAGCCGGAGGCCCGCACGCCGCCAGCGCGGCGGCGAGAGAGGCCGCGGCGAGGCAGGGGGCTCGGGGCGCAGGGCGGCTCCCACGTGGGGCGCGACCCGGAGCCCCGAGCGTCCACAGAGATCGGGGCGCAGGGCGGCTCCCACGTGGGGCGCGACCCGGAGCCCCGAGCGTCGACAGGGTCAGCGGACGCGCGTCAGCCACTCGGGGTGAGACTCGTCGCTGCCCTTGACCACGTCGAAGAAGCGCTGCTGGAGACGCTTCGTGATGGGCCCCATCCCGCCGTTGCCGATGCTGCGATCGTCGATCTCGCGGATCGGCGTGACCTCCGCCGCGGTGCCCGTGAAGAACGCCTCGTCGGCGAGATAGAGCTGATCGCGCGTGATCATCTCCTCGGAGGTGGGGATCCCCTCCTCGCGCGCCAGCGTGAGGACGGCGTCGCGCGTGACCCCGTCCAGGATCGACGCCGACAGGGGCGGGGTCAGGAGGCGGCCGTTCTTCACCATGAAGAGGTTCTCGCCGGAGCCCTCGCAGACGTAGCCGTTCGTATCCATCAGGATCGCCTCGTCGTAGCCGGCCGACCTGGCCTCGCGCTTCGCCAGCGTGCTGTTCGTGTACTGGCCCATGATCTTGCCCTTGGGGAGGCTCACGTGGACGTGGTGCCGGCTCCACGAGGACAGCTTGGCCCGCACGCCGTTCTCGAGCGCGCCCTTGCCCAGGTACATGCCCCAGCGCCACGCCATGATGACCGTGCGGATCGGGTTGTCGGGCGCATACACGCCGAGCGCGCCGTCGCCCACGTAGACCAGCGGGCGGAGGTAGGCCTCGTCCATCGCGTTCTCGCGCAGGAGGGCCACGCAGCCGTCGCGGACCTGCCCGGGCGTGAACCGCGGCGCGATCACGATCAGCTTGCACGTGTCGAAGAGCCGCCGGATGTGCTCGTTCAGGCGGAAGATCGACGTGGAGCCGTCCGCGCGCCGGTAGGCGCGGATTCCCTCGAACGCGCCGAGGCCGTAGTGGAACGTGTGCGTGGTGACGTGCACCTTCGCTTCGTCCCAGTCGACGAGCTCGCCTTCCAACCAGATCTTCTTCACCTTGTCGACCATCGGGGCACCTACGCTTCACGCTCGGGGGTGGGAGGCTCGATCGCGGTGGCGCTCCCCACCTCGACGCGACAGGGAGACGCGATCCGCAGCGGCTCGATTAGCCTGTCCCCGCCAGCGTGCCAACCCGCTAGCGCGCGACCAGGACGAGCAATGACCCCTCGGCGGCGGGCGCGGTCGCGAACGCGGCGACATGACGCGCCGCGTGGCCCTGGCTGAGCCAGGCCGCGAGCTCACCGCGCAGGATGCCCTGAGCCCCGGCGGGGGCGTCGGGCTCGCGGTGGAGGATCGAGACGACGCGATCCCCGGCCTCGGCGCGCTTCTTCACGAAGGCCTCGACGGCGGCGCGGGCCTCGTCGGCGCGCTGGGCGCGCACGTCGAGCGATGCGTCGACGGGGTAGCGGCCGGCGCGGAGGCGGCGCAGCTCGCGGGGGTCGACGTCGACGCGGCGGCCCTCGATCCGGGCGCCGTCGTCGGAGGTCTCGAAGCGGATCCCCTCCTGCACCAGCGAGCGCAGGCGGGCGCGGGCGCCTTCGTCGGGATCGACCTTCGGGGGCGCGGGGCGCGGGGCGCGCTCGATGCGGCTCGCGGTCGTGGGGATGCGGCTCGCGCGGTCGTCGAGCGCGCGGACGCCCGACATGTAGATGGCGAACGTCTCGGGATCGACCATGCGCGGCGGCTCGGGCGCAGCGGGGCGCGCGGCCGAGGACGAGCGCGCCGCGGCGGGCGGAGGGGCGGGCTTGCCCTTCGAGGCGTCCGGAGCCGCCGCGGGCGCGGCCGGGCCCGGCCCGCCGGCCTTCGGCTTCGGCGGCCCGGCGAGGGTGGAGAAGGGCCGGTAGAAGGCCTCAGCCGCTTCCTTCTGGGCCGTGGCCGGCTTCCTGGTCCGGTCGGTCTTCGCTCGCTTCGCCATCGGGCAGAAGATCGCGCGAGACGCCGTGGAGCGCAAACCTCACGGCCTGGATGCCGGCGAGCTG
This sequence comes from uncultured Polyangiaceae bacterium, assembly GCA_964421485.1. Taxonomy (GTDB): domain Bacteria; phylum Myxococcota_A; class Polyangia; order Polyangiales; family Polyangiaceae; genus CAYQYG01. The sequence continues at coordinate 3,067 of CAYQYG010000480.1, forward strand.
GCCGTCCTCGAAGTGCCAGTCGGGGTCGTCCAGATCGGGGAAGTCGTGGGGGTTCCGGAGGTCCTCGGCCGTGAGGTGCGGGAGGATGCGGCGGGCGAGCGCGATGACCTTCGCGCGCTGGGCCTCCTCCATGACATCGAGCAGCTCGAAGACGCGGCGGAGGATCTCGCGGGGGCTCGGGGTGACGGCCACGCGGGCCGGATAGCACACCGGCCGCGGGCGTGGATCGGGGCGGGGGCGCGCGCGGCGGTGATCCGCTGCGGCGCGGTGATCAGCGACGGCGCGGGGCGCGCTCGGCGCCCTGCGCGGGCTTGCCGGCCTCGGGGGCAAGGGCGGCGGCGCGGCGGTGGGCGCTGCGCTTGCCGCGCTTCGGCTTGTCCTTGCGCGGCTCGGCGGGCTCCGGGCGCGCGGCGGCGGGGTGCGCCTCGCTGGGCCCCTTTCCGGCGGCGTCCCTCCCCTCGCCGTGCTTCGCGCTCGCGGCCGCGCGGCGCGGCTCGCTCTTCTTCTCCTCGGCGGCTCCCTTCTCGTCGGCGGCCTCGTCGATCGCCCGGCGCGGCTCGCTCTTCTTCTCCTCGGCGGCTCCCTTCTCGCCGGCGGCCTCGGCATCCGTCTCGTCGGCGGCCTCGGCGGTCGCCCGGCGCGGCTCGCGCTTCGCCTCCTGCTCGGCGGCGTCCTTTTCCTCGCCGGCCTTCGCGCTCTCGGCCTCGCCGCGTGACCCGCGATCGACCTCGGCCTCGCGCGCGGGCGTGCCCTCCTCGTCGTCGCTCGCGGCGACCTCGTCGCCCGGCTCGCCGGGCTTCGCGGGCGCCGCCTCGTCGGCGGGCGGGGGCCATGCGGAGACGTAGCGGGGCGGCTCGCCGGGGCCGGACGCGTCGATCCACGACACGGTGCCGGTGCCGCGCCCGCGCACGTCGATGTGCACGAACGAGCTGTTGGGGTAGTAGCCGCAGCCGGTGTCCGGGAGCGCGCGGCACGCGGCGGCGAGCTCCTCGTTGCCCACGCCTGCGATCCGCATGTCGACGGCCCGCGCGCTCTGGTGGAGGCTGCCGCGGCTCTGCGGCCGGTAGCCGCTCACGAGCGAGACCGGCTTGCCCGGGTACTTCCGCGCGAGCGCGTCGATGCGCGAGAGCAGGCCCGGATCGACGAGCCGCACGCCCGGCGCGATCTCGGCGCCCGCGCCGTGATCGCCGCGCTGGGCGGTCTTGCCGGGGCGCGCCTTCTCCTTGGGCGCGTGGTCCGGGAGGTGGGCCGGACGCTCTGCGCCCCACGGCCGCGCGAGCACGGACAGGCGTCGCCGCGCCTCCTCGAGGGGCTTGCCCGAGCAGTCGACGAGCGACATGCGCTCCGGCTCGAGGCCGCCTCGATCGATCGAGATCGCCGGACCGGCGCACGGCTTCGCCGGGGCCGCCCTGGATGCCTTCTTCTTGCCGTGCGCGCGCGGGCTCGCGCCGGCGCGCGACGCCGTCGCCGCGCGCTTCGCCTCGGGCGCCTTCGCCTCGGGCGCCTTCGCCTCGCGCGGCTCCTTCGAATCGCCCCGGGCCGGCGCGGCGCCCGCGGCGCTCGCAGGCTTCTTCGAGGCCGCCTTGGGCCTGTGCTTCGCCTTGCCGCTCTTCCTGGCGGTGCCGGCGTGCGCCGCGGGGACGTCGCCGGCCGCGCGCGCCGCCGGCTCGGCGGCGAGGGCCGGGCTCGACGAGAGCCACGGGGCCGACAGGAGCGCGAGCGCCGCGGCGGCGCCGAGGGCTCGACGCCACCACGCCCCGAGGTCCGCGCCCCCTTTCAATTGACGGCTCATCATGACAGGCTCCGCTCCTTCCACCGCGGTGGGGATCACCGCCGCGATCCCTCCGCGCCGTCCGCTTCCGGCGCGACGCGCCGGGCTTCCACGAGGCCGTGGCGATGTCGGTCGCGCGGCAGCGGGAGGAATGTCATGAAGTGCGGAGGTCAGCCCAATTTTCTGCGGCTTTCCCCCCTGGCTGTGGTAGGAACCGGCTGCCTCGCGACCGTCACCGGTCAGCGACGTGGAGCCCCGAGCGCTGTTGACATTCGGGGCTCCGGGTCGCCTTCGGCGCCCTCCGCCCGAGCGCTGTTGACATTCGGGCTCCGGGTCGCCTTCGGCGCCCTCCGCCCGAGCCCGGAGCGGACGGGATCCCGATCGCCGGCAGGCGGTTCGCGAGCGATACGGTCCGCCATGGTCGTCGCGAGGCGGGGGGACGACCACGACACCGGCTCGAACCGCGCGAGCCTCCATCTCACCAGCTTGACATTCGGTGCTCCGGGTCGCTCTCCCTGCGATGGCGCGCCCTGCGCCCCGAACCCCACCGATCGAGGGGATCCCTCCCATGGGTCCCCGACCCACGTCGACGAACGCAGGGCGTATCTCGCAAGCCGAGAGGCCGAGGAGGCCCCGTGAAGGTCAGGACGCATGCGACGAACTCGCAGAGACGGAACGAAAGTCTGGCATAACCCCGAGCTCCAGGGGTCGTACACGCGAGGGCACCCGAGCAGCTCCGGGCTGCCGCGGCCCACGCAGAGCGGCGAGGACCGGCGCGCCGCCAAGGAGCACCGCGCGGCGCTCGAGGCGCTCTTCACGCCCAAGAAGGACCCCGAGCTCCAGGACGACAAGGCCGGGCGCGGCCGCTCGGCGAGCGGCGCGGGCTCGAAGGCGCCGGGGCGGATCGTGCTGACGCCGCCACCCCAGAGCGATCCGCGCGCGCAGGAGCGGCAGAAGCTGCTCGGCAAGCTGCTCTCCGCCTCGGGGCGCCCGGGCATCTCCAAGGCGACGAACGACTTCCTCCGTGCGGGCTACACGTTCCCGATGGAGCAGGACGTGTACTTGCAGCTCCTCGAGCACACCGATGAGGAGCGCGTGCACGAGGCGATCGAGGCGCTCGCGGGCATCCTCGCGGGTGAGCTACCGAAGCGACGCGCGGTGCTCGAGTCGCGCCTGCGCAGGATCGAGCAGTTCGCCGAGGAGGCCGCGACGCGCGAGGCCGCGGAGCGGCTCCGGCGCCAGGTGAGCGGCAGGCCCGAGGCGCCCGGCGGCGGGTCGGACCAGACCCCGGACAGCGGGGCGCGATGAACAAGGCCGAGTTCGAGGCGGAGCTCCGCAAGCTCCTCCAGGCCTACGAGGCGCGCACCGCGAACGAGCGCTGCGTCGAGTGCGTCGGCTGCGAGCGCTGCGTGGATTGCACCTTCTGCCGCGGATCGAAGGCGCTCGTGCGCTGCCATTACTGCGTCGACTCGCAGCGCTGCTCGGACAGCACGCACTGCCGCGGCTGCCGCGATCTCATCGCGTGCAGCCACTGCGTGGCCTCGGAGCGCTGCGCCCAGTCGTCGTACCTCGTGCGCTCCGTCGACTGCACCGGCTGCACCTACTGCTTCGGCTGCGTGGGGCTCGCGCGCAAGGACTTCCACATCCTCAACAAGCCCTACGACCGGAGCGCGTACTTCGCGCTCACGGCGCGCCTCGCCCGCGAGCTCGGCCTCTCGGGGCCGGAGCCTGCTCCGGCCAGAAGCCGCTAGGAGACCGGCGGCAAGGCGATGTGCCACACACGAGCGACGGTCTGCGCAGCACGAGCGGTCCGAGGGGTGTGGGGCCCCGCCGGGCTGTGCCCGGCGGGGCGAGCGGGTGGGGGGGCGCAGCGCCGCTGGTCCGCGCGGAGCCCCCACC
>CAYQYG010000481.1:0-6711 GCA_964421485.1 uncultured Polyangiaceae bacterium
TTTTATATCAAATTTGCGGTTTTAAAAATATACGGGCGGGCTGGGCGTGGGCGGTCGCCGGGCTCGCGGCGGCGTGGGCGACGAGCGCCGGGAGCGCGCTGGAGGCGATGCGGCCGGAGCGCCGCGCGCGGCGGGGGGGAGACGTGCACGGTTGCATGAGGGCTTCCGGAAGCTCGCCGGCACCTGTGGGCACCCGGGGAGCGACGCTTGACTGGATGACAGTGTGCCTGTTATTGAAAGTGTCAGTCAATATCAATTTCAACAGAATCTTGTCTCGTGCTGAAAGGACTTGACAAATGAAGACATTTTCTTCCCGAGGAATCGGAGCGGCGCTCTGCGCGCTGCTCCTCGCGCCCGGCTGCGGCGGTGACGGCAACGAGCGCCTCGTGGAGGCGGCGCAGGGGCAGAACTGCGGCGCGACCACGTACACCGCGTTCGATCCGGCGAACCACGCGAACCAGGACGCCCGGCTCGAGGCGCAGGCGCAGATCCGCGCCGCGATCGCGCCCGCCGAGGAGGATCCGGCGCTGGCGCCGGGCGCCTTCGCGGAGGCCGCCGCGATCTACCGCGACGCGGCCGAGCTCCAGGCGAAGGTGCAGGGCCGCGCGGACGACCACTTCCCCGGCGATCCGGGCGCCGCGGCGGTCGGCGCGGAGATCGATGCGGTCATCACCGGCGCCATCGCTCGCGGCGAGGCGGCGGCGATCGCGCTCGAGGTGAAGATCGCGAAGGAGCGGATCGACAAGAGCCTGACGCGGTTCTTCTACCTCTCCGTGTTCCACGAGCTCACGCTCGGCGCGCGCGAGAAGTACGACGAGGCGTTCGGCTACCTCGGCACGGGGCCGGAGAACGACCCGGGGGCGCTCCGCGGCCTCGCCCAGATCGCGCTGAAGCGCGACGCGGAGAGCGATCTCGGCCTCGAGCCCGCCCTGTTCGAGGCGATCATCGAGGGCTCGTGCGAGCTCGATCGGCGGCTCCTCTCGGACGGGGTCGAGCAGATCGAGTGGACGGCGGACGACGCCTACGCCGCCCAGGTCCGCGCGATCGACGGGCTGATGAAGCAGGTGCTCGCGGCCAGCGTGGCCCACGAGCTCTTCGCGCCGCTGGGGTCGCTCCCGGAGGAGGACGCGGCCGTGGCGCTCCACGAGGGCGCGCTCTACTTCGCCGCGATCGAGGCGGAGATGCGGGCGCTCGGCGGCCAGGCCGCCGATGACGCCGGGGTGATCGCGGCGATGTTCGACGCCGCGACGGCGGCGCTCGACGCGGGCGACCCGGCGTGGCGCGACGGCCTGGACAGCGACTTCATCCGCGACGCGGTCTCCGCCGCCTTCGGGATCACGGTCAAGGGCTGAGGGGCGGGCGCGCCTCCAGCAGGACGAGCTCGCTCCAGAGGGCGTCGACGTAGCGGGAGCGCGGCCGCCCGAACACGACGGAGACGGCGTACCCGCGCGCCGCGAGCGACGCGCGGGCCGTGGCGGAGAGCGCCTCGCCGGTGATCAGCGCGCCGGCTGGGCCGGCCTCCGCGACGGCGCGCAGCAGCTCGGCGTCGCCCGTGACGCGCCGCGGCCTGTGGCCGGGGGCGCCCTCCTCGATCATCCGGCCGAGATCGAGCGTCAGGATCGGGCGATCCTCGCCGGGGTGATCGCGGAGGAACGCGACGATCGCGGCCGCGGGGGAGGGGGCCCGGTGCTCCCGGACGAGCGAGAGCCCGTCGGCGAGCCACTGGGCCGCGAGGATCGCGATCGCGGCCGCGGGGAGGGGGCGCAGGGCGCGCCGGGGGCCGCGCGCTGCGAGCGCGCCCGCGCCCACCGCCATCGCGGCGATGAGCAAGGGGACGAGGGGGAGCCAGTGGCGCGGCTTGAACGCCGTGTTCTGGCCGAGCAGCGCCCAGGCGAAGTAGGCGATCCCTGCGGCCCAGAGCTCGGGCTGGGCCCGGGGCTCGCCGCGCCGGCGCCACGCGGCCCTCGCGGCGGCGCCGAGCAGGAGCGCGACGATCGGCGCGCCGATCCACCGGGCCGCGGGCGCGTCGGGCCACGCGCCGCCGAGCGCGTTCGCCCAGAGGCCCCACGCGGCGCCGCCGAGGCGCGCGGCGGGGGAGGGGACGGTGATCGCGCTCCCGCCCCAGCGCGTGAAGTGGCCGAGCCCCTGCGTCCAGGTGGTCGCGACGAGGTCCCGCGGCGGGGCGGCGAGCACGAGCGGGACGAGCCACGCGAGCGCGCCCGCGGCGAGGTCGCCGGCGCGCCCCGCCCAGACCCGGAGCGCCGCGCGGCCGCCGCCGGCCGCGCGCGCCTCGGTCCGCGCGATCACGACGAGGCAGGCGGCGGCGATCGGGAAATACGAGAGCCGCACGCCGAGCGCGGCGCCGAGCAGGACGAGCGCCGTGGTGCGCGCGCGACGGGCCGCCCCGGCGTCGCCTGCGCGCTCGCGCAGCCTCGCGCGGGCGCAGAGCCAGAGCGCCGCGGTGAACGCGGCCGTGCCCGCCATGTCGCTGAGCAGCTTCTCCGAGGCGAGCCAGAGCGCGGGGGAGGCGAGCGCGAGCGCGGCCGCGGCGAGGGCCGCGCGGCGCGGGGTCCAGGGAGGGTGGCCGGCGCCGGGCGAGGCCGCGTCGCGCGCGAGCAGGGCGGTGAAGGCGACCGCGGCCGCGCCGGACGCGGCGCTCACGATCCCGAGCGCCGCGCGCGGCGACGCGCCGAGGAGCGCGACGAGCTTCGCCGCGGCGATGAAGACCGGGTAATACGGCGCGTGCGGCCGGAGCGCGGCCACGTCGAAGCGGTCGACGCCGAGCGCGAACCGCAGCGCGTCGATGTCCTCGTCGTGATCGATCCGGTGGGCGAGCCGCAGCGCGAGCGCGGCGACCACGAGCGCCGCGAGCGCGAGGCGATCCCGCCGCCCCCAGGCGGCGATCACCGCGTGGCTCACACCCCGGAGCCGCTCCCCGATCCGGGCGTGGGAGGGGGCGCGCCGCAGTCCGGCGCGGCTTCATGGATCGTCGCGCTGCCCGAGCCCGAGCCGGTCGCCGAGCCCGAGCCCGAGCCCGAGCCGGGCACCGAGCCCGAGCTGCTCGATCCGGCGTCCGCGGCGGTGTCGCAGCCGCGGAACAGGTCCTCGCCCGCGTAATCAAGGCAGGCCCCCGCGAGCGAGACCGCGACGAACGCAGCGCCGATCGCCACGAACGCGGTCCGAGCGGACGCCCAGGTGAGCCGTGACAGCACCCCGCCACCCTGCCCTTGATGAACATGATTGTCAACTTCTACTTGTGGCCGGCGCTTGACGGGCGGGGCGCGGGAGGTCTGCTCGTTTTTTGCGCTTTGAGGGATCGCCCGCGTAGGTTCCCGCGCATGCAGTGGCTGGAGTCGATTCATCGAATTCGCGCGCTGAAGCTCACGCTGGCGCGCATCGATCCGCGCGGCGGCATGCCCGTCGCGCCGCCGCCGGGGGCTCCGGAGCAGGCGATCGCGGGCGCGGAGCGGCGGCTCGGGTTCCCGCTGCCGCCGAGCTACCGCGCGCTGCTCGCGCTCCACGACGGCTGGCCGCAGCTCTATGCGGGCGCGGGGCTGCTGGGCGTGCGCGCGCTCGCGCGCGGCGCGTTCGTGGACCTCGCGAGGATGGTGATCGACGAGCGCGTCGCCGGGTGCCGCGGCGGCGAAGCCGCGCCGCGCAGCGGCCGCCGCCGGGGGGGGCTCGTCCCGTTCGGCATCGACACGGAGGCCGAGACGATCTTCGCGTGGGACACGCGCGCGGTCCGCTCCGACGGGGAGATGGAGATCGTCCTCTGGTGCAACGAGATCGGGCTGCGCGTCGAGAGCTTCCCCGATCTCTTGGATGTCGTCGCGGAGATGCTCGGCGCCGAGGTCGAGGATCGTCGGGCGCGCGCCGCCGCGGGCGAGCTGTCGCCGCAGCCGCGGCCGGCGGCGCCCTCCGCCCCGAACCCCGACACACCGGCCCCCACGAGCCGCGTGCGCCCGCTGGAGCCCGCGCTCAGGCCCTCGAGCCGGCGCCCGATCGCCCGCATCGCCGCGTTCGGCTGACCCGGCCCGCTTCCAACGGCGCGCCGAGCCGTGCTACGCGTGGGGGGGCTCCGGGGCGCGCCGCCGAGCCTCGCGCGCCCTCCGCCCCGAACTCTGGCTTGACGCCCCTTCGCCCCGAACCCCTGGAGGCGCAGTCCGGATGCCCGAGATGGTCTACGCGGTCCACACGAGGACCTGCACCTACCTGCTGGACGACGACGGCGTCTGCGGGTGGGTGCTGTCGCCCTCGGGCGACCAGACGCAGGACCGGTGCATCGGGGCCCAGTTCGTCGCGTGCCTGGATCTGCGCGAGCACGGCGGGCTCGTCGGCGAGCTCCGGGTGGGCGCGTCCGGGCTGTTCGCCCGGCAAGAAGGCGGCCGCCTGGTGCTGCTCAAGACCTCGGTGATCGAGCACGTGGAGTTCCGGCGCTCGGCCGATCTCTCCGTGACCGAGTTCTTGCCGGGCGGCGCAGGGCACGATCGGCCGGGCAGCGGCTCGGCGCCCCGCCGCGCGCCCGATCCGCCCCCGCCGAGGTGGGCGGAGCCCACCGATCCGGAGCGCACGCAGCCGCCGCCGCTCGTTTATGGTCGGCCGCCGGACCCGGACCGCGCCGAGGCGCCGCCGGTGCCGTATCACCAGGACCCGTCGCGCACGGCGCCGCCCCCGCCGCTCCACCGCACGGCGCCACCCCCGCCGGCCTATTACCCGGCCGGAGGCCCCCCTCATCCACGCGCCGATCCGTCGCCGCAGCAGTACGCGGCCGCTGCGAGCGGCGCGCCGGGCGCGTTCCCGCCGCCGCCCGAGATCATCGATCTCGAGGAGCTGTCCACGTTCTCCAGCGAGGTCACGCTCACGATCCCGCTGTACCGCCCCGAGCCGGACGATCCTCCGCCCCGCTCCCACGAGGAGGTCCCGCGCGGCTGGCCCGCCGAGAGGGGGCAGCGCCGCCGTTGACGGCCTCCTGGCAAGCACGGCCGCCGCCGCTGCGCGGATGACGCGCCGCAACCGGCGCGGGACATGATGTACTACGCGCAGCATGACGGAAGCCCACCAGCAGCAGCGGTACCGCGTCATCGAGCGGCTCGCCTCGGGCGGCATGGCCGAGGTCTTCCGCGCGGAGAGCGCGGGGATCGAGGGATTCAAGAAGCAGGTCGCGATCAAGCGAGTCCTCCCGCACCTCAGCGAGAAGAAGCGGTTCATCGCGATGTTCCTCGACGAGGCGCGGCTCTCCGCGCACCTGTCCCACTCGAACGTGGCCCAGGTCTTCGATATCGGCGTGGGCGACAACGCGTACTTCATCGTGATGGAGTACGTCGACGGCGCCGATCTGAAGGCCGTCATCGAGTGGATGAAGAAGAGCACCCGCCCGATCCCCGTGGAGGCGGCGGTGTTCATCACGGCGAAGATCTGCGAGGGGCTCACCTACGCGCACGAGCTCAAGGACGCGAACGGCGTCCCGTTCAAGATCGTGCACCGCGACATGTCGCCCCCGAACGTGCTCATCACGAAATACGGCGAGGTGAAGATCGTGGACTTCGGCCTCGCGAAGGCCACGAGCCAGCTCGAGAAGAGCGAGGCCGGGATCATCAAGGGCAAGTTCAGCTACCTGTCCCCGGAGGCCGCGCAGGGGCTGGACGTCGATCAGCGCACCGACATCTTCGCCGCGGGGATCATCCTCTGGGAGATGCTCGCCGGGCGGAGGCTCTTCCTCGGCGACTCGGACTACCAGACGGTGAAGATGGTCCAGGAGGCGAAGATCCCGCCGCTCTCGTCGATCAACAAGGACGTGCCGCCGGACCTCGATCGGATCCTCGCGCGCGCGCTCGCGCAGGACCCCGCCAAGCGGTACGCGACGGCGCGCGAGCTCGGCACCGACCTCATCGCGTTCCTCTACAAGCTCGGGCGCCCCGTGAGCGCCTACGACATCGCGGAGATGGTCCGAGGCGCGATGACGCTCCGCCGGCGCCCGCCGCCGGGCGACAAGGCGTCGCTCATCGACAAGCTCATCGAGGAGGCGTTGCTGGAGTTCACCTCGCTGCAGGACGACGACAAGGCCGCGCCGGCCGCGGCGAAGTCCGACGAGCCGGTGAAGCTGCAGGAGTTCCACGACCTCAGCAAATGGGTCGACGAGATCAACGTCTCCGGGACCGAGGGGGGCGCGATCCGGAAGACGATCGCCACGCCGGAGGTCGAGGCCGGCAACCTCGCGGCGCTCGAGGACGACGAGGTCCTCCCGGCCTCCGCGGCCGCGCCGCTCGCGCCGGCGAAGCCGGCGAAGCCCGCCGCGGCGCAGCCGCAGCCGCGGCCCGTGCCGCCCAAGAGCGCGGCGCTCGCGAGCGCCGAGCCCGATCGTGACTCGACGCCGCAGCTCCGGAGCGGCGGCGGGGCCGTGAAGGCGCTGCTGCTCGTGGCCGCGCTCGCGATCCTGGCCGCTGGCGCGTGGTTCGGCGGGCTCATCCCGCACTGAGCCGCGTCACGGTCAGAGCCGCGCGCGCGGCAGCTCGACGGCGACCTGGATCGGCGCGTCGCCGCGCCACACGGTCGCCGAGAGCACCTTCGCGCGCGCCCGGAGCGCGGCCATGACCGCGCCGACCACGACGTCGGGGGAGCTCGCCGGAGCGCCCGCGACGCTCGTGAGCACGTCGCCGTCGCGCAGGCCCGCGCCGAACTGGCCGACGCCGTGGAGCGCGAGGCCGGCCGGCC
>CAYQYG010000482.1:0-6664 GCA_964421485.1 uncultured Polyangiaceae bacterium
GTTGTGTTGTGGTGTGTGTGATTTTGGGGTTGGTGTTGGTCGAAGCGCCGCCGCGGCTCGCCGCGCGCGGGCGGGCGGCGCTCGGTGCGGGCTGATCCGTGTTCGGGACGCTGAAGCCCCACCGCTGCGTGCTCGGCCCCGACATGCGGCTGGAGCACGCCCGGCTGTATTGCGGCCTCTGCAAGAGCCTGGGCGATCGCTATGGCACGCCGAGCCGCCTGCTCGTGGGCCACGACGCGGTCTTCCTCGCCCTGCTCGCCGACGGCCTGCTCGACGAGCCCGCGCCGCCCGATCGCTGCCGCTGCCCGCTCTTGCCCGTCGCGCACCGCCCGACCGTGCGCCCCGACAGCGCGGCGATGCGCTTCGCCGCGGCCGTGCAGATGCTGCTCGGCGATCAATGGCTCGCCGACCGCGCGATCGAGGGCAAGCCCCTGGCCGTGATCGCGAGGCCGCTCGCCGCCGGGTACGTCGCCCAGGCGAAGCAGGACCTGGCCGCGCTGGGCGTCTCGCTCGATCCGCTCGACGGCTTCGAGCGCCGCCAGGCGCGCTGCGAGGTGCTCGGCGAGACCGGCCCGGAGGCGGCCGCGCGCCCCACCGCGGAGGCGCTGGGCGTGGTGTTCGCCTCGATCGCGGATCTGCCGGGCGCCGGCGGCGCGCTCCGGTCCGGGGCCGCGCGCGCGGATCTGACGGCGCTCGGCCGCGCCGTCGGCTGCGTGATCTACTGGGCCGACGCGCTCGACGACGTCCGCAGGGATCGCGACCGGGAGGAGTTCAACCCTTGCCTGGTCCGCGAGCCCGCCGGCCGGCTGGCCATCTCGGGCGCGCGCGTGGCCCGCTGCGCGCGCCTCCTGGACGCGGCGCTCGCCGAGATCCGCCGCCTCGTGGCGCGCCTCCCCTGGCGCCGCCACCGCGAGGTCGTCGAGAACATCCTGTGCGCCGAGCTGCCCGCCGCCTCGCGCCGCGCCGCCGCGTCCGCCCGCGCGGCCGCCGGCGAGGACGCCCGCTCGGGCGCGGCGCTGGCCCTGCTGCGCGCCTCCTTCTGGTCGCGCCTGCTCCGCCGCGCCGCGGTCGTCGCGATGATCGCCTGGACCTGGCTGCTCGGGATCCGTTCGGTCCTGGCGCAGGACGCCGGCCGGCGAAAGACCCCCTCGGTCCCGCCGCGCGCCGCGGGCGCGGACGCGGGCGCGGACGCGGGCGCGGACGCGGGCGCGGATGCGGGCGCGGACGCGGGCGCGGACGCGGGCGCGGATGCGGGAATGGATATGGGCCCGGGGGGCGGCGTCGAGGTCCCCGACTGGATGAAGCGGATCCTGGACGCCGCGGACGCCGGGGGCGACCAGGACATCGGGGGCGACGAGGACACCGGGGACGCGCCCGGCTCGCAGGGCGTCTCTCCCGGGAAACCGGGCAATGAGCCCTCCAGCGGCCCGGCGCCCGGCGGAGAGCGGCCCTCGAGCCCCGGCGGCGAGAAGGGCGCGCCGCTGCCCTGCCCGACGCCGCTCAAGAGCTGCTGCTGCTGCGATCAGTGCGGCTCGGTGTGCAATGACATCTGCGCGCCTTGCAAGTCGTGCTGCGACTCCGGCTGCGGCAAGTGCACCGACTGCAGCTCCTGCGACTGCTGCAAGTCGCTCGATTGCTGCAAGACCTGCGACTGCTGCAAGGGCGCCGACTGCTGCAAGGGCTGCGGCGGCGGTGGCGGCTGCTGCTGCAAGTGAGACAACATTCAGAGCGCGTCGAGATCCAGCGCGGGCGTGCCCTGCGATCGCGCCCATAGGACGTGCCTCCGCCTCGGCCCGGCCATGCCCAGGGCGCGCGCCGATGGACGGTCTGCTATGGAACCACCCATGCGCCTCGCCCCGTCGCTGCTCGCCCTCCTGCTCCTCGGCGCCTGCGCGCCGGCGGCGCCGACCCGGGTCGCCCGGACGATCCCGCCCGGAGCGGCGCCCTCCGGCCGGGCCGCGCCGATCCCGCCCCCCGCCCCGCCGCGGCGCCCGCCGGAGGACGTCCCGCTCGCGTTCGACCGGGGGCTCTGGCACCTCGAGGGCACGCTGAGCCTCCCCGCGCGCGGGGAGGGCGAGCGCGTCCCGGCCGCCGTCATCGTGCACGGCAGCGGCCCCATGTCGCGCGACGGCGTGATGCGCGGCCAGATCGGGCTCGGGTTCGGCTTCGAGCTGCCCGTGTACAAGCGGCTCGCGGAGCGGCTCACGGAGCACGGGTACGCTGTCTATCGCTATGACAAGCGCACCTGCGGGACCTTCAACGGCTGCGCCGAGACGGGCCACGACTCCATCCCTTATGACCTCCTGGAGGTCGAGCTCACCACCGGCGAGGCCATGGGCGACGCCCGGGCCGCGCTGGACGCCGTGATCCGGCACCCGGCGATCGATCCCGGGCGGACGTTCTTCGTGGGTCACAGCGAGGGGGGAGAGATCGTGCCGATCCTGCTCTCGGAGCGGCCGGCGGTGCGCGCGGGGGTCATGCTGGCGCCGCCATTTCACACGATGGCGCTGCTGATCGAGCAGCAGAGCGAGCGCGTCCGGTGGTCCTTCGCGCAGGCGGGGCAGCCCGAGCGCGCCGCGGCGGAGGGCGAGGCGCTGCTCGCCGCCGCCCGCGCTCTCCGGCGCGTGGAGCAGGGCACCCACCTCGGCGAGCCGATCCTGGGCCAGCCGCCGGGGATCTGGGCGTCGTGGATCGATCTGGCCCGCAGGGCGCCCGAGGTCGCCCGGGCCCTGGACCGGCCGCTGCTCATCCTGGGCGGGCGCTACGATTACAACGTCGCGCCCTCGGAGATCGAGAGCTGGGCGGCGTGGCTCGGCGCCGCCGCGGCGGCGCCGCACCGGGTGAGGATCCTCGACTGCGTGACCCACGCGTTGAACTGCATCTCCCAGCCGGATCCGACGCGCATCACCGCGGCCGACATCGGCCGCGATCTCGCGCCGGCCGTCGTGGAGGAGGTGGTCCTGTTCCTCGGCGCCCAGGCCGCGAGGTGAATCCCTATCCTCCCCGCCTCCCCGCGCGCTGCGCGAGCGCCCTCGCGAGCCCCTGCTCCAGCGTCGAGGCGATCGTGACCCGCTGAGGTCCACGTGGCGCCGGGCGCCCATGATCTGGCGCCTCACGCCCATGCGCGGTCCGAGCGCCCGCCTCATGCTGGCCTCATGAAGACGAACCATCGGGCCCGCGGCGGGCGTCGCCGACATCGATGGCGGCGTCCCCATGGCGCCGGACGGCCGCTTGCGAGCCGGGAGCGTCCTCAAGACCCTGGTCGCCACGGCGGTGCTCCAGACGGTGGAGAGCGTCCTGCAGCGCGAGCAGGCCGACCGGGCGCGAGCGCCCAGGCTGCACGGCTCAGGCAGGCCCACAAGGAAGAAATACATCCACAAGACCATCGAGCTCAGCACAAAAAGGAAGAGCGCATATGCATGCAACAGAGCATTCCATTGATCGGCGCCCATTTCTCGTTCCACGGTTCGGACGTCTGTCGAGCCCTCCACATGAACATGACCTGGCAGTGCCACATTTCATGAAGCTCAGCCTTGCGCTGCTGTCAATGCTGTCGGTCGTGCTTTGTCCCACGATTGCCAGCGCGGATGTCCCAGGAGACCTGGAGTATTGGACCAACGAGCCGTATTACGGGACGAGGGGGACATTTCTTGCCGACGTCACAGGTGACGGCAAGGCCGATGCGATCGTGGTGAACGACTCGGGGGTGACGGTTCGCCGCTCGAACGGGTCGCAGTTCCTTCCCAATGAGACCTGGATCAATGTGCCTTATTACGGCACCCGAGGGACTTTCTTCGCTGACGTCACGGGCGACGGCAGGGCCGATGCGATCGTGGTGAACGACTGGGGGGTGACGGTTCGCCGCTCGAACGGGTCGCAGTTCCTTCCCAATGAGATCTGGATCGATGCGCCCTATTACGGCACCCGAGGGACTTTCTTCGCTGACGTCACGGGCGAAGGCAGGGCCGATGCGATTGTGGTCAATGACTGGGGGGTGACCGTTCGCCGCTCGAACGGGTCGAGTTTCCTCTCCAATGAAACTTGGACTGGCGATCCATACTACGGCGAAATCGGGACTTTCTTTGCCGACGCCACGGGCGACGGCAAGGCCGATGCGATTGCGCTCAATTTTTGGCAGGCGAAGGTTCGCCGCTCGGATGGGTCGCAGTTTGTTGCCGCAGGTGCGCCTGGGTTTCAACTGCCGTACTACGCCGACCAAGGGGCATTCTTTGCCGACGTAACGGGCGACGAGAAGGCCGATGCGATTCTGCTCGACGATCAGACGCTGACGGTACGTCCATCCTACTGGTACGGGCAGGGCTTTTCCGCGTACAACAACTGGCCCAGCGGGTTCTATTCCGGCAGTGGAGAGGTGTTTTTTGCCGACGTCACGGGCGACGGAAAAAATGATTTTGTCGTTGTCGGCTCCGACAGGATCACTGTGCGCCGCATGAGAGCGGATCTTACCGTTCTGACCTTGAACGCGATGGGCTCGGGAAATTTCGCGGACACCATGCCAGACGGTTCGGGTGAAGGGACATGGCAGGAGCGCGTCGACCGCCTCGCCAGTCAAATAGCCGAAAGCGGAGTCATCCCCGATATCATTTCCCTGACAGAATTCGAAGGCTGGCGCTGGTGCACGCTGATGCCTGTTGCAAGCGACTATGATTTCCTGGATAGGCTGATCTCTGGCCTGCAGAATGCCACGGGAGCATATTATCGCATTGCTCACTTGGTGGGTGTCACAAACAGTTTCGGCGTTTTCGGGCAATGCGTGGTCTTCACTGGCAATGCTGTGCTGTACAATGCTGCAACGCTGGTCCACGCGCCCTCCTCGTATGATCAGTCGACCCCGATGCTCCACCATGAGAGTGACGCGAATGGTGTCGGCATGCGGCGTAGTCTGCCGATCTGCAACAGAGGGACCAACTACATCGATCTGCCGAATCGGATCGACGGTGCGCTTCATAGCGAGAAATGCGGTTCAAGTACGCCTTCGGCCCCTGCTTGGGCGGTCGTCGTTGACAATGGGGGTCGCATTGGCGCATCCCTGGCACGTTTTTCCTTCGCCAGATATCCCTACGGCAGCTTCGACCTGTTCACCGTGCATCCGCCGGCGGAGTGGGGGCCTGAAGAGGCTCAGCCTATAGCCGATTTTGTCAGTGCATTGTCGGCCCCTCCCTACCGCGATTCGTATAGCACCTTCCCGCCATTGATTGTTGGCGACTTCAATTGTCTGGTGACAAGTGAGCCTGGTGAGCCTGGATGGCCGAATGGGGCGGTGACGCTGTACGATGCTACAATGGAGGGAGATGTTATGTCCGTCAAGCAGAGTCAGCCGAACGTATTCCCGGTCATCGAGAACCTGGAGGTCGTGCAGAGCGGCCTGTATCCGGGCGCTGGTGGATGCCCCTCGGGTACGAGCCTGGACTTCTCGGATCACTGCGCAGTTCAGGCTCGTCTCAGGCGCCCCTAGTCGCGTCGATCCGCGATCAGGTCGTGTAGCGGGGGCCCTCCGAGGAGCGGAGCAGCGGCGTCGTGCCGGCCACAAGTCAGCTCGGCGCCGCCGACCCCCGACGACGCCGACCGAGATCGCGCTGCCCAGCGGCCGGATCGTGCGCGTCGGGCCGGCCCCTCCTCGTTCCATTTGTCTGGACAGCCATCCCGTGGGTCGTGGTACCCTGCCGGCGGGAGGCTGAGCCCGGGCTTCCTTCTACTCCACTCAGAACCAGCTCGGGCGATTCCCTCCCATTTCTTTTTCGTGGGTTGCGGGTGAAGCCATGGCGGACGCGGGGGCGAGCTATCCCACGGCGCGGGAGCTGCTGCTGGTGCGGCGGGGCGTCGTGTTCCTCTCTCCCTCTCCGCGCGGCGCCGGCGCGGGGGACGACCGCGTGCGCGCCGTGGAGCTGGAGCTCGCGGAGCTCGGCTACGTGCTCTCGGCCCGCCTCCGCGCCCGCGTCGCCGCGATCTCGCTCGACGAGCTGACGGCGTGGCGCGCCTTCGCGCGCCGCGCGCTGTCCGCGGCCCTCGGCGCGGATCGCCGCCACGAGCCGCTGTTCCGGTCGTTCCCGGAGGGCATCCCGGCGGACACGGAGGCGCTCTACTGGCGAAAGGTGCTCACCCATTTCATGCAGGCCGAGGGCCAGCCCTGCCTGTACTGCCGCCGCGCCGGCACGACCCACGTGCTCGCGCCCTGCCGCCACGTCGTCTGCGACCATTGCTGGGACGGCGCGAGCTACAGCGCGTGCCCCGTCTGCGAGCACCACGTCGACCGCGCCTCGCCCTTCTTCAAGCCCTCCGCGCCTCGCCCCCCGTCCCCGCAGGAGAGGGTCACCTTCAAGCTGCTCGACGTCGCGGAGGACGTCGCGGCCGAGTCGCGCGCCCTCTTCACGAGCATCTGCGCGCGCAAGCAGGCCCTGTCCCCGGACGATCGCGACGCGCTCCGCGTGATCCTCCGCGATTTCGGGGCGCGCGCCCTGCCCTGGCTGCCGGAGGCGATCCCCGTCCGCGAGAACGTCGCGCTCGTGTTCGGCACGCTCTTCGATTGCTGCGCGCCGGACGAGGTGCTGCCCGCCGCCCGCCGCTTCATGACCACCGCGACCGACGTGCTGCGCTTCCTCGCGGTGATCTCGGGCGCGGACGCGTCGCTCCAGAAGGAGACGTT
>CAYQYG010000483.1:0-6643 GCA_964421485.1 uncultured Polyangiaceae bacterium
CGCCGACTGGACGGGCTGCGGCGGCGCGGCGGTCTGCGCGACGCGCGCGGCCGGCGACGCGGCGCTCGGCGCGCTCGTCGCGGCGGGCGGCGAGCCGGCGACCGAGGCCGCCTGGGAGGCGCTCCGGATCGAGCACAACATCGCCCGCTTCGGCGTCGATTTCGACAGCGAGACCTATCCGCAGGAGGCGGCGCTCGAGGACCGGGCCGTGTCGTTCACGAAGGGCTGCTACCTGGGGCAGGAGACGGTGTTCATGCTCCAGATGCGCGGCCACCCGAAGAAGCGGCTGGTGCAGATCGAGATCGAGGGCGATGAAGACGTGCCGGCCGGCGCCGAGATCGCATTGCCCGACGGCGCGGCCGTCGGCGCGGTGACGAGCCGCGCGCCGGGCCCGCGCGGGGCGGGGGTCATCGCCCTCGGATACGTGAAATACAAGCTCGCGGCGCAGGGCACGGCGCTCCGGGTGGCGGGCCGGAGCGCCGTGGTCACCGGCGCGCGGGGCGCGGCAGGCTGACGCCGTGGCATAACCCACACCGATCGATATTCTCGGACATCGCGAGATCCCCGGCGCCCGCGCGGCGCGCGGCGAGGACGCGTGCGCCCCGGCTGGCGATGCGGCGCCCGAGACACCATATCGACACAAGGAAGCGACCGTGACGGGCGCGGCAGAGGGGCGGCGTCCCCGCCACGATCGTTTCGATTTCGATGGGCAGAGGGCCGTCGAGCAGAGGGCCCGAGAGGGCCGCTCGACGCCGGGAATCGGGGGGAATCATGAGATCGGAGCAGAGCAGAATCAGAAGGGTTCTCGTCGCCTCGGCGCTCGTCCTCGGGGCGTCCGCCGTGGCGTCGCCGGCGCTGGCCGCCGTCTTCACCGTGAACGACACGAGCGACCGGATCGACGTCAATCCCGCCGACGGGATCTGCCGGACCGCGGTCAACACGTGCACGCTGCGCGCGGCGGTGATGCAGGCGAACGCGAGCGCGGGGCCGGATACGATCCGGCTACAGGGCGGGGCCACCTACGCGCTGACCCGGCCGGGGGCGGACGACACCGCGAGGAACGGCGATCTGGACATCTGGCAGAACGTCCAGATCACCGTGCTGCCGGCGGGCGCGCTGGCCACTGTCAGAGGCAATGGCATGATGAATGACGGGATCTTCCACGTCCTCGCCGGCAACAACGTGCGGTTCGAGCGCGTCGTCGTCGACCAGCAGGGGGCGGGGACGACCGGGGTCGGGATCCGCATCGAGGCCGGGGCGCGCTTGACGACGGATCGCGTCCAGGTGGTGCGCTGTGTCACGACGACGAACGGCGCCGGGATCCGGAACCTGGGCAACCTGACCATGATCAACAGCCTCGTGGGCCTGAACAGGGCCAGCCGGGCGAGCGGCGGCGGCGTGTTCAATGCCCGGGGGGCGGTCCTCAGCCTGTCGTCGACCAACTTCCGCACCAACACGGCCACCGGCAGCGGCGGCGCGATCTATTCGCTGGGGCGGGTGACGGTGCAGCAGGGGAGCACCCTCGTGAACAACAGCGCGTGGCGCGGCGGGGGCATCTTCCAGGAGGCGGGCGGGACGAGCATCGCCGGCAGCACGCTGACGCTGAACCAGGCCTCGGACAAGGGCGGCGCCCTCTTCCAGGAGGCGGGCAGGACGAGCATCGTGAGCAGCACGCTGACGCGGAACCAGGCCTCGGACAAGGGCGGCGCCGCGTTCGTCACGGCGGGGGCGCTCGATATGATCCGCAGCACGGCGGACAGCAACGTCGCGGGCCTGAGCGGCGGCGCGCTGTGGAACTCGGCGGGGGGCGTGATGACGCTCGTCAACAGCACGCTGAGCGGCAACCGCGCCCAGAGGCACGGCGGCGCGATCTACAACGACGACGACGGGCGCCTGCGCGCATTCAGCACGACGATCGCCACGAACGTCGCCGACTCCAACAGCGACGGGAACGGCAGCGGCGGGGGGGTCTTCAACGCGACCCGCGGGGATGCCCTCACGACCGGCGCGATCGTGGCGCGCAACACCCGCAGGCTCGTCGCGCCGGCGTGGAATGACTGCAACGGGACCGTGCGCTCGGGGGGGCACAACCTCGTGGGCACGAGATCCGCCTGCGGATTCATCGCCGCGGGCACCGACCAGGTGGGCGCCCCGGCCACGCCGATCGACCCGCGGCTCGGCCCGCTGGCGCCCAACGGGGGCCCGACGAGGACGCACGCGCTCCTGGCCGGCAGCACCGCCATCGACCGGGGGAACCCGGCCGGGTGCCGCGACCAGACCGGGGCGATCCTGACCACCGATCAGCGAGGGGTCGCGAGGCCGCGGGACGGGAACGGCGACGGGTCCGCGATCTGCGATATCGGGTCCTACGAGCGCTGATCCCGCACGAGGCCGGCCGCCGCCGCGGCCGCGACGACGGCGGCCGGGCGCTCCGCGTCGACGGCGGCGGCGGGCGCGGCGGAGGGGAGGCCGATCCCCGCGTCGCGGCAGGCGCGCCAGAGGGCCTTCATCACGTCGGATTCTATCGTGTCGTGCTGCTGGAAGTCGGCGATCCAGACCTTGATCGCATAGCGCTGATAGAGCGGCGTGAACGCGACGAGCCACACCCTGGGCGCCGGCTCGGGGAGCACGTCCGGGACCGCCGCGAAGGCGCGGCCCGCGGCCGCCTCGACGGCCTCCGGCGGCGCGGAGGTCGCGACGAGCAGCTCGACCACCCGCGCGCACCTCCGCGCGGGAGCATTGAAGTTCTGGACCCGCGCCTTCGAGATGACCGAGTTCGGGATCGAGACGATATCGTCGGAGAAGGTCTGCAGGCGGGTCGAGCGCCAGCCGACGTAGACGACCTTGCCCTCGACGCCGTCCACGAGGATCCAGTCGCCGACGCCGAAGGGGCGCTCCGAGTGGAGCGCGAGCCCGGCGAACAGGTTGCCGAGCGTGTCCTGCAGCGCGAGGCCGAGGACCACCGTGACGACCGTGGAGGTCGCGATCAGCGGCAGGACGTCCACGCCCGTCACGGAGCCGACGATCGAGAGGGCGGCGACCGCGTAGAGCACGGCGAGGATGAGGTGCCGGACGAGCGCGGGGAGCTGGACCTTCTTCCGCTCGCCGAGCCAGTAGTGCAGGACGATGGTCTCCGCGGCCTCGATCGCGAGGTAGGCCGCGAGCAGGAGCTCGACGATGAGCACGCCCTTGCGCGCGGTGGGGTGCTCGCCGCCGCGCATGATCACGAAGGCGTGGATCGCGAGCAGGGCGACGAGCAGCCTCGCCGGGATCCGCATGCGCCGGATCAGCGCGTCGTCGAGCGCGGTCGCCGTCGCCCGCGCGACGCGGAGCAGGGCCGCGAAGAGGAGCCGGTAGGCGCCCGCGCCCGCGGCGAGGACCGCCGCGGCGACCCCGAGCGAGATGGGCACGGTGGCAGGGATCCGGAGGTGATCGGCCCAGAGCGAGGTCAGCCCTTCCACGCGGCCGAGCATGCCACGAGGTCCCCGCCGGGCGAAGGGCGGCCGCGGAGCCCTCGCCGCGTGGCGAGATCGACGCCGCGCGCGCCCGCGGGCGTCAAGCGACCGCGAGCACGAGCTTGCCGCGGCCGTGGCCCGAATCGAGCCGGCGGTGGGCCTCGGCGACGTCCTCGAAGGGGAGCACGGCCTCGATGAGCGGGGTGATCCGGCCGCGCTCGATGAGGGGCGTCATCTCGCGGAGGCGGGCGGACTCGCGGGTGAGGAAGACGCCGTGCAACGTGAGGTTCTTCATGTACAGCGCGGTGAGGTCGCCGCGGGGGCCCAGGATGGTGGCGATCCGGCCGCCGGGGCGGGCGGCGCGGAGGCTCGCGGCGACGAGATCGCCGCCGACGGTGTCGAATACGACGTCGACGCCGGCGCCGCCGGTCTCCTTCAGGGCGACCTCGACGGCGTCCTGCTTCGCGTAATCGATGGTCACGTCGGCGCCGAGGGCGTCCAGGACCTCCTGGTTCGCGGCGCCGGCGGTCGCGAGGACGCGGGCGCCGGCGGCCTTGGCGATCTGCACGGCGAAGGAGCCGACGCCGCCGGCGCCGCCGTGGATGAGCACCGTCTCGCCGACCGTGACGCGGAGGCGGCGCACCAGGGCCTCCCAGGCTGTGCCGCACGCGAGCGGGACGGCCGCGGCCTCGACGTGCGAGAGGCCGCGGGGCTTCTTCGCGATGATCGAGGCGGGGGCGACGTTGAGCTCGGCGTAGCTGCCGGACTGGTTGCCGAAGATCTCGGGGGTGTAGAAGACCTCGTCGCCGGGGGCGAATTCGGTGACGCCGGGGCCGACCTCCTCGACGACGCCGGAGACGTCATAGCCGAGGATCGCGGGCGGCGTGATGCGGGCCCAGGAGCCCGCGGCGCGGATCTTCGCGTCGACGGGGTTCGTGCCCGAGGCCACGACCCGCACCAGGACCTGCCCCGGGCCCGCATTGGGCCGCTCGACCTCGCGGAGCTCGAAGACCTCGAGGCCGCCGAACGCCTTGATCACCATCGCTCGCATGATTCCTCCATGGCCGGCGCTGCGGCCGCGACCCCCTCTTGCCATGGCCCCGGCCGCGGGCGCAATCTGGGAGCACACGCCGCTCCCTGCCCGGCCGCGCCGATTCCGAGACCGGATCCAGCCAGGGAGCTTTGTTACAGAGGGAAGCGAGGAGACGGCTTGACCCAGAGCACCGCGACCGAGCCCGACGCCCCCGCCGCGCCCGCGGCCGCGCCCGCTTCCGGATCCGTGGCCGGCCCCGGATCCGCGGCCGGGTCCGATCCCGGATCCGGCGCCGTTTCCGCGCCCGGCGCCGTTTCCGCGCCCGGATCCGTTTCCGGGCCCGCGCCCGCGTCTGCCACCGTGGGCTTCCTGACGCCCGGCCGGCTGCGGACGCTCGCGCGGGACGGGAACTTCAACACCATCCGCCTCGATCGCGAGGAGCGGCACCTCGACGACCTCTATCACCTGCTGATGGTGGCCTCGTGGCCGCAGTTCCTCGGGCTCGTCGTGTGCGCGTACACCGGCACGAACGTCGTCTTCGCGCTCCTGTACCTCCTCGGCGGCGACTGCATCGCCAGCGCGCGGCCGGGATCGTTCGCCGACGCCTTCTTCTTCAGCGTCCAGACGATGGCCACGATCGGGTACGGGGCCATGGCGCCCGCGACGCTGTACGCGCACGTGCTGGTCGCGATCGAGGCGCTGGTGGGGCTGCTCGGGGTCGCGCTCGCGACAGGGCTCGTGTTCTCGAAGTTCTCGCGGCCGCGGGCGCGGGTGCTGTTCAGCAACGTCGCGCTGATCAACAAGCGGAACGGCAAGCCGCACCTCAGCTTCCGGGTCGCGAACGTGCGCATGAACCAGATCGTCGAGGCGACGATGCGGCTCGCGCTGCTGCGGTTCGAGACCACGGCCGAGGGGGAGGTCATGCGCAGGTTCCAGGACCTGTCGCTCGTGCGGCCGCAGAACCCGATGTTCGCGCTGACGTGGACCGTGATGCACGAGATCGACGAGAAGAGCCCGCTGTACGGGGTCACCGCCGACGAGATGCGGGAGCGCCACATGGAGGTGCTCGCGATGCTGGTGGGGATCGACGGGACGTTCTCGCAGACGATCCACGCGCGGCACTCGTACACGGCCGACGAGATCATCCCGAACGCGCGGTTCGTCGACCTCATCCAGGAGCTGCCGGACGGGCGGCGGGGCGTGAACCTCGAGGTGATGCACGATTACGTGCGCCTCGATCCCTGACCCCCTCGAGGCCGGAGGACATTGGCGCTGAGCTGCTCGAGCAGGTTGCCCCCCCCGGCCTGTGATTGCAGACGATGACACAGGACCGTCCATCCGCCGATCGGGCCAGCCCGATTGCCGTTCGACGCTTTGCCGAGTGGAGGTGACCCGGGGGGCCGACATCAGCCAGCCGATGTCAGCATCCTCGACAGCCTCACCATCTCCTCGGCCGTCTCGACGATCCTGTACCCGTGCTTCTCGAACAGGCGGATGAGCTTGGTGTTCCCCAGGGCCGTGTCGGTGGCGGCGATCGTCATCCCATGCGCGATCATCCAGGCCTCGCCGCGGCGGAGCAGGCTGGTGGCAATCCCGAGCTGCCTGGACTCGGGCTCGACGAAGCTGGTGGAGAAGAGCCCGAGCTCACGCCCGAGCTCGTCGCGCTCGACCCGCACGATGGTGTGGCCAGCGATGTGGCCGTCGCCCCGCTCCGCCACGAAGACCTGCGCGGTGCTCTTGGCCGGATCCATGTGCCAGAGCAGCCGGTCGCGCAGCCACTCCATCGTATACAGGGCGGTGCCCCGCTCCTCACCGAGCACGTGGACGAGCGTCTCGCGCATCCTCCGGGTGACGAGCGCGATCTCGTCCTCGGAGGACGGATCTATCTCGCGGATCCGGTGGTCTCTCGGCACACCCTCGGCGGGAGGTGGGCCTACGGGGGCGTTCAGCGCTTCCGGCTCGGGCTTCATGAGGGAGTCAGGAAGCACTGGAGCCTTCGCCATGTCAATCTCGTCGAGACATCCACGGCCCGACATCGTCGGTCGACCACGCCCAGTTCGACTGTGACAAGCTCTGGTCACTGGGTATGGTGACGAGACAGGCGGCTTGAGGCTCCCCCATCGGAGCTCGCGCCTGCCCTGAACCTCTCGCTCTG
>CAYQYG010000484.1:0-6600 GCA_964421485.1 uncultured Polyangiaceae bacterium
CCCGCCGACGGCGCCGCGCAGGACAAGGCCGCGGCGGCCGCGGCGGCCGCGTCGATCGGGATCCTCGATCCCCCGCCGCCGGAGGCCGAGGAGGAGCCCGACAAGCCCTGGTGGCAGAAGGCGCACGACAAGAGCAAGCCTCTCAACGTCACGCTCGCCGACCTCGACAAGGACGCGGACGGCACCGTCGCCAAGCGCATGGTGAAGGGCTTCTTCGTGGCGGTCGACAAGACCTTCGGGTGGAACAACCGCCTCTGGTACAAGACGACCTCCGGCCTCGTCGCCCCGAGCGACCGGATGTACATCGTCAAGCCGCCGAGCTCGCAGGGCATCGACTTCCCCGCGGACGCGAAGCAGGTCGGCTTCATCACGGCGTCCAAGGCCGCCAAGTACGAGCTCGATCCGGAGAAGAAGAAGCTCACCGTGCTCGGGCCGATCGAGCGCTTCGCCGCGTTCGGCCTCACCGGCGAGACGGCGACGTACAAGACCGTCGTCTACCGCAAGACCACCCAGGGCTGGTGGATGAAGGGCATCGACGGCACGTTCACCGAGCCCGGCCCGCCGCCCGCCGATCTCGCGCCGGGGGAGAAGTGGGTCGACGTGAACCTCACGCGCAAGACGCTCGTCGCCATGGCGGGCGACAAGCCCGTCTACGCGGCGCTCGTCTCCCCCGGCCGCCGATCGAAGAACAAGAAGAAGAACCACCCCACGAAGCCCGGCGTCTTCCGGATCCGCGAGAAGCACGTCGCGGTCACGATGGACGGCGACGGCACGGTCGCGGGCGATCTGCCGTACAGCATCGAGGACGTGCCGTACGTGGCCTACTACGACGGCTCCTACGCGCTGCACGGGGCGTTCTGGCACAACAACTTCGGCCGCGAGATGAGCCACGGCTGCGTGAACCTGTCGCCCCTCGACGCGAAGAAGATCTTCTTCTGGGTCGAGCCGAAGCTGCCGCGCGGCTGGCACGCGGTGTGGGCCACGAGCGAGCACCCCGGGACGCTCGTCTCCATCCACGGAGACGACTGATCGTCGCGCGCCCCGGCCGCGCGCTCGCTCCAGGCCGCGCCCGCTCCCCGGCCGCGCTCCCCCCCGATCTCGCGCCGGCGGCGGCGGGTCGCCCGGCGGCGCCCTGCGCACCAGGCCCCTCTTGACTTGTCGCGGCCCTTCGCACACTTGTTGAAGCCGCCATGGACCAGTTCTCGGCGCATCTGGATCGCGGTTGGGACCTCGTCCAGCGAGGGGATACGCGCGGGGCGGAGGCCTCCGCGCGCCGGGCGCTCGAGCTCGATCCGAACTCACCCGAGGCCCACAACCTGCTCGGCTTCGTCGCGGCGCTCGAGGGCGACGGGGAGGAGGCGATCGAGGCGTATCGCCAGGCGATCGCGCTCGACGACACCTACCTCGAGGCGATGCTGAACGCGGCCGAGGTGTACATCCACCCGCTCGGCGACTTCGACCAGGCGATCGAGATGTGCGATCAGGCGCTCGACCTCGCGGAGGTCGACGAGGAGATCATCGACGCGCTGCTGCTCAAGTTCGACGCGCTGCTCGGCAAGGGGGACGTGGACGAGGCGGCGCAGGTCGTGGCCCGGATCCCCGAGGGGCCGTACGACAACCCGAACCACACGTTCCTGGTCGGGCGCGCGCACTACGAGATCGGGCAGGCCGAGAAGGCCGCGGCGCTCATCGAGGAGGCCGCGCGCAAGGACCCGCGGCACGGCGAGGCGCACTACTACCTCGGCCTGATCCGCGACGAGCAAGGCGACGTGCGGGCCGCGACGCAGGCGTTCCTCCGCTCCCGCGAGCTCGACGTCGAGCTCGGCATGCCGCCGTGGGCGCCCGGCAAGGAGGGCCTCCATGCCATGGCGCAGCGGGCGATCGAGGCGCTGAACCAGGTGCTCCGCCGCTACGTCGAGGGGGCCGACGTCTACATCGCCGACGTGCCGGGCATGGAGCTCGTCGCCGAGGGCGTGGACCCGCGCGCGCTGGTCCTGCTCGACGGGCTCGCCTCCGACGACCGGGAGCGCAGCTTCCGCGGCCCCTCGGGCGACAACCGCCCGTGCGCGCGCGTCTTCGTCTACGCGCTGAACGTCGCGCGCCTCGCCGGGAACATCGACGCGATCGAGCACGAGATCACGCTGGCCCTGGAGCGCGAGATCACCGCGACCTTCCTCGAGGCCGAGCAGAGCGAGCGGACCGAGAAGGAGCTCAACTGACGATCCCGGCCGCCGCCCCGCGGCCGCTCACGGCCACTTGATCGCGATCACCTCGGTGCGCACGCCGGGGTTCGAGAGGATCGTCACCGAGCTCATCAGCCGGTGCACCGCGCCCAGGCCGACGCCGAGGCCCTGACCGGGCAGGCGCGGGCCCTGGGCCGCGGCGGCCTCCTCGGTCACGAGCCTCGGATCGATGCCGGGCCCCGCGTCGCGCACGATCACCTCGACGCCGCGGCGCGGCTCGCCCTTGGGGCCGCGCCCCGAGATCTCGCGGATCGACACCTCGCCGCCGCCCGCGTGGCGCACGGCGTTCGAGACCAGCTCCGCGATCGCGATCGCGAGCTCCTGCTGGGCGCGATCGGACAGGCCCGCCCAGCGCGCGATGCGCACGCCCTCGGCGGCGCAGGCGAACCGGTCCTCCTCGCGCTTCACCGGCAGCGAGAAGCTCGTGGCGCTCATCCGATGTACTTCCGCACCGTCACCACGGTCCCCTGCCCGGGGCCCGTCTTCACGTCGAAGTCGTCCATCAGCGCCTTGGTGCCGCGCAGGCCGGCGCCCATGCCGTGACGCGACCGGTACTTGCCGCTCAGGATCTCCGGCAGGTTGGTGATCCCGGGGCCGCGGTCGCGCGCGACGATCTCGATCGCGCGCTGCGGGGTCGAGATCGAGCGCACCGCGACCTCGCCGGTGCCCGCGTAGCGCACGATGTTGCGGCCGAGCTCCGAGATCGCCGTGACGATCTTCGTCAGGAGCACGTCGGAGACGAGGTGCTCGATGCACAGCTCGCGGCCGGCGGAGCGCGCGCGGAGCACGTCCTCCTCGCCGTGCACCTCGATCAGGATCTCGCGCGGCGCGGGCGCGGCGTGATCGAGCGCGGAGAGCTCGGTGATGCACGCGTCGAGCTGCGCCTGATCGCGCACGAACAGCTTGACCCCGCGCTTGACCTCGACGAGCAGGCGGCGGAGGTCGGCCTCGCGCATCGACAGCGGATCGACCTTCGCCTGCCGCGCGCCGCAGTCGATGACGCTCCTGCGCACCGCCGGCGAGAGGAACTGCGCGAGGATCGCCTCGATCCGCTCCGTCATGCCGAGCACGCCGAGCCGCGCCGTCGCCGGCCCGACGCTCGGGACCTGGCCGCGCCCGGTCGACGGCGGCGTGCGCGTCGACGACGGGCCGGACTGGCCCGACGGCGGCGCGCCGGTGCGCGACGTCATCGGCGCCGACCCGACGCCCATCGCGGACATGCCCGCGCTGCGGATCGAGATCGGCCCGGTGTGGCTCGGCGGATCCCGGGAGCCGCTGGAGGGCGGCCCCTCAGGAGGGCTCTTCATTCGGCACCTCGCTGGCGAGCTCGGTGGGCAGCTCGTCCTCCTGCGAAGGGGCGAGCATCTCCACCGCGCGCTCCAGGTTGAGCGCGGTCACCACGCCGGGGATCTCCAGGTCCATCTCGACGAGCGCGATCGCGACCGCCGGCCTGAGCCCGCAGACCGCGGTGCGCACGCCCATGAGCCGCGCCGTGAGCGCGATGTCCCGGACCGCGCGCGTCAGGTAGCTGTCGAGGATCTCGACGCCGGAGAGGTCGACGATCAGGCCCCGCGGTGATCGGGACTCGATCGCGCCGGTCACGTCCTCGCGGAGCTGCTCGACCTGACCGTCGGTCAGGCCGCCCTGCACCGAGACGATGAGATTGCCGAAGAGGCCGACGATCGGAACGCGGCTGGCCTGTATCAACTCACGACTCCTTCCCCGCGAGGGGGCGCATCTGGCTGGATCGCGGCGCGAGCGCCGCGTCGTCGTCGTTCTTCCGGGCCGCTCCGGCCGCGAGGGCGGGGCGCGCGCGCCCGTCGGCGATGGCGCGCGCGATCCGCTTGCCGGTGCGCCGCAGGAGATCCCTGAGCGCGTGCTTCAGCGTGCGCGACGCCCGCACCGCGCCAAGGTTGATCCCGATGTCGACCAGCGCCTGCGCCACCGCC
This sequence comes from uncultured Polyangiaceae bacterium, assembly GCA_964421485.1. GTDB lineage: Bacteria > Myxococcota_A > Polyangia > Polyangiales > Polyangiaceae > CAYQYG01. The sequence continues at coordinate 4,193 of CAYQYG010000484.1, forward strand.
GGGCGCACGCCCGTGATCCGGCACCGCGCGCCGAGCAGCTCGACCGCCTTGATGAGCCTCGTGAAGTAGTCGGCCGTCCGCGTGTCGATGATCTCCACGCCCGTGAGGTCGATGATCACGAAGCGCGACTGGCGGTGCACGATCTCGTCGAGCAGCCGCTCCATGATCTGCACGCTCCGGCGCGAGTCCACGACGCCGATGATCGGCAGCGCCAGCACGTCGTCCCAGAGCTCCAGGATCGGCGTCGAGACCTCGTCGATCGCGAGCCGCAGCCGCTCGACGAGCTCGGTCTTCGCCTGCTCGCTCTCGGAGAGGTCGCGGTTCTTCGCCTCGAGGTCCTCGACGAGGCGCTTCGCCTCGGTCGTGTCGCGGAAGACCGCGACCGCGCCCGAGATCGAGCCGTCCTTGCGGCGCATCGGGCTGGCGGTCACCGCCAGGAAGAGCCCGTCCGGGTGCAGCCGATCGAGGCGCGGCGGCACGCGCATGCTCCGCGGCTCGGTGTCGTCGTCCGGCCGCGACGAGGAGCGCGGCTCCGGCTGCGGCGGCCGCGCGAAGAGCTCGACCTGATCGACCGCCTCGCCGCGGAGCGCGCGCGCGAGCGGGTGCTCCGTCGCCGGCCACGGCGTCACCTGATCCGCGAGGAAGAGCCCCACCGGCGCGGCTACGGCGTCGAAGCGCTCGGGCGCCCTGGAGCCCCGAGCCTCCGGGCTCGCGGGCAGCCGGCCGAGCATCCGGTCCGCCGCAGGGTTCTGGAGCACGAGCCGCCCCGCCTCGTCCACCACCGCGACCCCGTCGGCCATGCTGTCGAGGACCAGCCGGAGGATGCTCGCCTGCTGCCGCAGCTCCTCCTCGGAGCGGGCCACCTGCTCGGCGCGGATCCGCGCGTCGCTGATCGCCTCCTCGAGCCGCCTGGACTGCTCCGCGGCCGCGCGCTCGTGGGCCTCGAGCTGCCGCTCCAGCATGGCCGCTCGAGCCTCGAGCCGCGCGACCTCCTGGCGAAGGAGCTCCTCGCTCATCATCGCTCCCGGCCTGAGATCGCGCGCGCCCGGTCGCGCACGATCCCGTCGGTGGTCTGCTTGCGCTCCAGGATGGGCATCTCGGCTCCTCGATCGAGCGGCCGATGGGGTCGGTCCCGTCGAGAAGTACAGCTTATCGCCAACAGGGTCGGCCAGCGTCAAGCATCGCGACGAGCGCGGAAGAGAATTCCAAGTGTGCGCGAGCCGGCGCACAACGCCCCGCCTTCGGCGCCCTGCGCCCCGAGCCCCGGTTGAACGTCGCGCAGCGCACCCGGACGGTCGCGTCCGCCCGGCGTCTCTCCTCCAGCGGGGGGCTCAGTCCCCGAGGCTCTGGCGATCCCGGGCGCGGCGGCGTTTTGGCTTGCGCTTGGCCTCGCCGGATGCGCGGCGGCCCGGCTCCTCGGGGGGGGCGCCCGCGTCGATCCAGCGCCAGAGGGCCATCTGGTCGGCCGTCGCGCCGTGCCGGATGGCGCGCTTCAGCACCTTCCTGGCGAGCACGAGCTTGCCGCAGCGCGCGAGCGCGTGGGCGTAGCTCGCGGCGATGTCCGCCTCGCCGGGCTGCGCCTCCGTCGCGCGCGAGAGCAGCGCGAGCGCGTCCTCCGGGCGGTTCAGGGCGACGTCGTAGAGGTGCCCGAGGTTGTGGGCGTACCAGGGGTTGTCGGGGGCGAGCTCCAGGGCGCGCTCGTAGGCGCGCGCCGCGAAGCGGTAGTTGCAGAGGAGCGACTGCGCGAGCCCGAGCACCGCCCAGGCGCCGTCGTCGGCCGGATCGATCTGGAGGACGCGGCGCGCGAAGAGGGCCGCGCGCCAGGGATCGCGCTCCACGCCGAGCTCCGCGAGGTGCCGGTGCGCGAACAGCCACGCGGCGCTCGCCGGCGCCGCGGCGCGCGCGAGGCGGGCCAGCATCGGCAGGATCTTCTCCCCGTCGAGCTGCTCGGCGAACGCCCGCTCGATGTCCCGCCACAGCCGGTCGATCTCGTCGGATCCAGGGCGCGCCATCACTCCCGTGATACGACCTGCCCGCGAGCTTGGCTAGCGCGATGCGCCGGCGCGCCCCGGCCTCGCTCCCCCCTCCCCATCCGGCCCTCCCGTCCGGGCTCCCGCCCGCGCCCGCGCCCGCTCAGCCGGCGTCGCCCGGCGTCGCGGCGCCCTCGGGCTCGGGGCCGCTTGACGAGCGCTCCCTCGCCTGCTCCGCGTGCGCCTCCTTGCCGGCGATCATCGCCCCGTTCAGGGCCTCGACCGCGCGCGAGAGCTCCGCCTTGCGCACGCTGACGAACGCGTTGCGCTCGCGCACGCGGATGCGCCGCACGTCGCTCCGGCCGACCGCCGCGCGCTCGACCAGGATGCGCTGGAAATCCGCCGCGCGCGCGCCGTCGCGCCGCCGGACGTTGATGT
>CAYQYG010000485.1:0-6584 GCA_964421485.1 uncultured Polyangiaceae bacterium
CCAATCGCCCGCGCCGCCCTGGAGCAGGTCGAAGAGGTGCCAGATGGAGCAGAAGGGGTCGCCGGGGCCGAACTGGGCGCGGCCGGTGCGGATGATGGAGCCATCGTCGAGACGGCGCAGGGCGGAGACGCCGGGCCAGTGCTCGCCGGGCCTGGGTTCGAAGCCGAGGTCGTGGGCGAAGGTGCTGCCCGCGTGGGAGAGCACGCGCGTGGTCCAGCCTCGCGAGGCGGCGAAGGTGGTGGCGATGGCGGGGGCATCGGGCGTGATGATCGCGAGGGCGCAGCGGTCTTCGATGTGAGGGCGGAAGCTCTGGAAGCCATCGGCCCAGAGGGTGCAGTAGACGCAGCGCTGGCCCATGTTGTGGATGACGAGGAGGTCGGGCTTGTCGCTGAAGAGGCGGAGAGGGCGATGGGGGCGCCGTCGGTCTGCAGGAGCGTGTAGTCCGGGATGGGCTCGGGGGCGGCGCCGGAGCAGGCGGAGAGCGCGAGGAGGGGGATCAGCGCGGAGAATCGCATGGGCGCGGCGGACATCGCACGGGCGGGAAGCCGCTGTCAACTGCGGCAAGGGCGGGGGTGGGGTCTGCCGATTCCGCGGGGCGGGCGCTAGGGATTGCCCATGATAGCGAGCACGCTCGACCACCTCCTCGCGGCCGGCGGGGCCGCACGGGCCGGCGCGCGGCGCGGGCTCCGGGCTCGGCTCGATCGCGCAGGGTATCACGCGCAGCAGCTCGGGCTGACCGCGGCGCTCGGATCGCTCGGGCGGGTCTTCCACCTCCTCCTGGATCCGCGGATCGCGCGGAGGACGATGCCGCCGCTCGACCGGCTGCGGCGGCGCTACCTGGACCTCATCGCCGAGGACCTCGCGAACGTCGAGCGCGGGGTGTACCCGCGCGAGCTCCTGTTCCAGGTGCCGTACGGGGACTATGCGCGGGCGCTGCCCCGGGCGCTGCTCGAGGGGCCGCGGATGATCGTGCGGCGCAGGAGGGGGCGCACCTCCGATCTGCCGCGCGGGATCGATCTATCGGCGTATCCGCGGTATTACCGGCGGAATTTCCACTGGCAGTCGGACGGGTGGCTGAGCGAGCGGTCCGCGCGGATCTACGATCTCTCCGTGGAGGTGCTCTTCGCGGGGACGGCGGACGTGATGCGCAGGATGGCGATCCCGCCGGTCGCGGAGGTCGCCCGGCCGGGGCTGCGCGTGCTCGACGTGGGGTGCGGGACGGGGCGGTTCCTGTTGCAGCTCCGCGCGGCGCTGCCGGAGGCGGAGCTCCACGGGCTGGACCTGAGCCCCCATTACATCGCGCGGGCGCGCGGGGTGCTCGCGGGGGCGGGGCGCGTGGGCCTCTCCGCCGGCAACGCGGAGGCGCTGCCATTCGAATCGGGGACGTTCGACGTGATCACGTCGATCTTCCTGCTGCACGAGCTGCCGGGGGGCGCGCGGCGGAGCGTGGTGCGCGAGGCGCTGCGGGTCCTCCGGCCGGGCGGGCGGTTCGTGCTCTGCGACGCGGCGCAGCGGTCGGACGGCGCGGACCTCCAGCCGTTCCTGGACGTGTTCCCGGAGCTCTATCACGAGCCCTATTTCAAGGGGTATCTCCAGGACGACCTCGCGGACCTCCTGACCGAGCAGGGGTTCGCGCGGGCGGCGGCCACGCCGCGGCTCGTGTCGAAGGTGGTGGTGGGCGAGAAGGCGATCACTCGACCTTCTTGATGTGCATCACGACCTTGCCGACGGTGGCGTCGGTCGGGCCCTCGAAGCGGTCGATCCGGACGACGTGGCGGGTCACGCCGTCGGGGGACTGGACGAGCCAGGAGATCGCGGCGGGGGCCGGAGGGCTCGATCCGGCCTCGATCCAGCGGTCGGAGAAGGCGGAGAGGATCCGGTCGCCGTGATACTGGACGGCGGGGTCGGTGAGCCGGGCGAGATCGACGGCGTCGAAGCGGGCCGCCTCGCTCTCCCTGGTCCGGGCCATGACCTGCTCGAGCGACTCGGAGGCGGTCTCGCCGGCGTCGAGGTCGGCGGCCGTGGTGTCGCCCGGGCCGCCGAGCTCGCCGTTGACGCTGACGAGGGCGCGGCGGAAGCAGAGGTCCCAGTCCGTGGAGGCGGCGGCCTCGGCGGGCAGGAGCATGAGCTCTGCGCCCGTGGCGAGGGCGAGGCAGGCGCTGGGCTCGGTGTCGGGCGCCTCGCTGCCGCCGGCCGTGGCGTCGAGGTCCACGACCTGCGTGGCAGGGCCCGCGCCCGCGGCGGTGACCTCGGCGTACTGGAGCTGGTAGAGCGCGGGCACGGGGGCGCCCTGCAGCTCGCCATAGAAGGTGTAGAGCTGCACCTTGAAATAGCGGCCGGCGGAGGCGACGCCGTAGACGTGGAAGCGGCTGTAGATGACGTGCTCGGCGGGGTTGTAAGCGTACCAGTCGGAGAAGGCGCCGCCGGCCTCGTCCTCGATGAGGAAGGGGATCGAGGGGACGACGCCGGTGTCATAATCCACGTAATCGAGGGGGAATGCGCCGCCGTCGCCGGGGCCGGAGAGGCCGCTGTTCGTGAAGACGTCGCGGCCGGTGAAGGCGAGGTCCCACTCGTGCGAGGTCATGCCGTCATCGGCGATGGCCAGGACCTCGGGCGTGGAGAGGTTGACGAAGGCGCGGCCGGTCGCGGGGACGTCCACCGAGAGCTCCACGCCCTCGCCGGCGGTGCCGCCGCCCGGGGGCGGGGCGGCGGACTCGGTGCAGGCGGGCGCGAGCAGGGAGAGCGGGATGGCGCAGGCGAGCAGGTGCTTCATGGATCTTCTTCCCAGGGGGCCTCGGCGATGAGGCCAAGATAGATGATCCGGCCCTCGACGGGGCGCAGATCTCCGTCGACGCCCGGCAGCTTGTGCGCGTCGAGCAGGTTCTGGACGCCGGCGTAGGCCTGGGATCTCGGCCAGATGGGGCGCGCGAGGCGGAGATCGATGGTCTGGAAGCTCAGGGTGCGGCGATCCACATCCATCCCGAGCGCCTCGTCATAGAGGCGAATGTATGCGTCCGTGGCGGCCCGGTAGCGGGCGGTGAGCTCGAGGGACCAGGGGAGATCGGCCCGGATGGAGGCCTGGACGGTGTGCGGCGGGCGGACCTCGAGGGGGCGCTGCTCGGTGTCGTTTCGCGTCCAGAGGTAGGCGTAGCCGACCTCGGTGTGGAGCCAGGGGGCGGGATCGAGCGCGGCCTGGAGCTCGACGCCGGAGGTCCGGGCCTCGCCGATGTTCGCGTATCGATAGACGTCGACGCCGGACGAGCCGGAGCACTCGCCGGCGGCGCCGGGCGGCAGGGCGCCGGCGCCGACCGGCTCGCCGCCGATGTCGATGAGGTCCTCGATCCAGTTGGCGAACGCGCCGGCGCGCAGCGTGAGGTCCTCCCCGGGCTTCAGCGTGACGTCGCCGTTCACGCCCCACGAGCTCTCGGCCACGAGATCCGGGTTCCCGATGACGCAGTAGCCGAGGTAGGAATGATTGAAGTTGAATCCTATCTCCTTGGCGCTGGGGGCGCGGAAGCCGCGGCCGCCGGAGGCGCGGAGCGTGACGGCCTCGGTCGGGCGGTACGAGGCGGCGAGGCGCGGGGCGATCACGCCGCCGTAGTGGAGGTGCGCCTCGCCGCGGGCGCCTGGCATGAGGGTGAGCTCGTCGGTGAGCTTCCAGGCGAGCTGGCCGTAGGCGGCGCCGGCGCCGAGGCGGGTCGGGTCGACCTCCACGAGGTCCGTCGTCGTGAGGCCGCCCGTGCTCGGCTCGGGCTCGATCTTGTGCAGGAGCTGCTCGAGGTCCTCGACCTCGACGCGCGCGCCGAGGACCCAGGTGCGGCGGCCGTCGGCGATCGTGGCGGTGCCCTCGAGGCTCTGCATCACGCCGGCCCGGTCGCGCTCCTCGCCCACGGGGGAGTCGCGGTAATAGCGGCCGCTCGTCCGGTAGGCCCACTGGCGGCTCGCGGCGAAGCGGAGCAAGGAGCCCTCGCCGAGCTCGATCTCCTCGTCGAGGTGGAGCGCGACGCGATCGACGACCTCGGGCAGGTCGAGGAGATAAATGCGGTTATCGCGCGGCGCGTCCTCCTGCACGCCGTCCTCGGCGTCGTGGATCCATCGGGCGCGCGCGCGGAGCGAGACGCGGCCGCCGAGCACGGTGCCGGCGCGCACGCCGAAGAGGCGCGTGGCGCGCTCGGGCAGCGCGAGGTCGGCCTTCGAGGGGTCGAGCTGGACGCCGTCTTCGCGCTGGAAGGAGGCGTCGAGGCCGACCCAGTCGTCGCCGTCGCGAGAGGCGCCGGAGCCCTGGAGGAGCAGGCCCCGGCGGCTGCGCCCCTCGACGCGGGCGCGGCCGCTGAATCCCTCGTGATAAGGCGCCGCGGTGATGACGTTGACCACGCCGCCGATCGCGCTCGTGCCGTAAAGGGAGCTCGTGGGGCCCGCGACGAGCTCGACGCGGGCGACGTCCGTGAGCGGGATCGACGAGAGGTCGATGGATCCATCCATGTCGCCGATGACGCGCTCGCCGTCCTCGAGCACGAGCACGCGGTCGCGATCGAAGCCCTGGATCTGGATGGCGCTCACGCCGCCGCGGGCGCCGTAGGCGCTGACCTGCACGCCGAGCTCGCCCTGGAGCGCCTCGCCGACGTCGGTGGCGCCGCGGCGCTCGGCCTCCTCGCGGCTGACGACGCGGGTGCGGACCGTCGATCGCTGGCTGTCTTCCGGGGTGCGGGTGCCGGTGACGACGATCTCTATCGCGGGCTCGGCTGCGGGAACGGGCGCGGGGGCGGACGCGGGAACGGGCGCGGGCGCGGCTGCGGAGGCGGACGCGGGAACGGGCGCGGGCGCGGCTGCGGAGGCGGCCGGTGGAGCCGCGGAGGCGGGGACCGGGAAGAGCGTGGCGAGGGCGGCGAGCGCTCGGGCAGGTCCGCTCGCGGAGCGCGCGGGGCGCAGCGGGGCGGGGGTGTCGTCCATGACGGGCACTCTACAGCGGTTCCGGGTGCGGCGGCGCGCCTACGTGGTCCGCCCGGAGGGGCGCCTCGTGCGGGTCGTCTCAGGGCTGGTGGCGCGGCCGCTTCCTCGCGGCTATCGTCCCTCGCGACGAAGGCGACGCCGCTCACCGCGCGCGCCGCGCCGGGATCCCGCGCTCGGGGCCCACGCGCCGGCGGCAGCGCTCCGCGCGCCTTTCCGGAGGGGAGGGAACCGTCGTGCGCGTGCTCCATGTGCTCCATTGCTCGCTGCCATTCCTGTGCGGGGACACGATCCGGAGCGACCGGATCATGGCGCTCCAGCGCGACCAGGGGATGAGCCCGGCCGCCGTGACCTCGGCGCGGCGCCCGGGCGGCGGCGCGCCGATCGAGGAGATCGGCGGGATCGAGCTCTGGCGGACGCCGGCCCAGCGCGAGGGGCCGCCGTTCGTGCGGGAATGGCGGCGGATGCGGGCGCTCCTCCGCCGGATCGACGAGGCCATCGACGCGCTGGGGCCGGACGTCGTGCACGCCTCGTCGCCGGCCCTCGTGGGGCTGCCGGCGCTGCGGGCGGCGCGGCGGCGGGGGCTGCCCTTCGTGTATGAAGTACGCGATCCATGGGAGGACACCTCGGTCGACCGGGGGAAGCTCGCCGAGGAGTCGCCGCTGTACCTCGCCGCGCGGGCCGCGGAGGGGTGGCTGCTCCGGCGCGCGGACGCGGTGGTGACGATCTGCGAGGCGCTGCGCGAGGAGCTCGCGTACCGGGCGCCGAGGCCCGAGGGGATCGCGGTGGTGCCGAACGGGGTCGACACCGCGCGGTTCTCGCCGCGGGCGCCGCGGGAGGATCTGCGGGCGCGCTGGGGGCTCGGGGGGAAGAAGGTGATCGGATACGTCGGCGCGCTCCGGCCCTGCGAGGGGCTCGCGACGCTCGTGGCGGCGATGCCGCGGATCCTGGCCGAGGCGCCGGAGGCGCACCTGCTCCTCGCGGGGCGCGGGGACGAGGAGCCCCGGCTGCGCGCGCAGATCGAGGCGGCGGGGCTCGGGGGGCGGGTGACGCTCGCGGGGGAGATCCCGCGCGGAGAGATCGCGGACGTGTATCCCTTGCTCGACCTCGTGGTGTATCCGCGGCGGCTCACGCGGGCGACGGCGCTGACGACCCCGCTCGAGCCGCTCGAGGCGATGGCCATGGCGAGGCCGGTGCTCGCGAGCGACGTGCCGGCCATGCGGGAGCTCGTGCGGCCCGGCGAGACGGGCATGCTCTTCCGGGCGGACGACGGGGACGCGCTCGCGGCGCGCGCCGTCCAGGCATTGCGGGATCCGGGGTGGCGGCGGGTGCTCGCGGAGCGCGCCCGGGCGTGGGTCGAGGAGGAGCGGCAATGGCCGGCGCTCGTCTCGGCGTACCGGGGGATCTACGCGGGCGCGGCCGCGCGCGCCCGGGGCAACGGCGCGGGCACGATCTCGACCCGCCCGTCGCTCTAGTCGGGCAGCACCCCGAAGCTGTCCTCGTTCTGCGCCCGCACGCGTCCCACGTGCGACCCGCCGGCCGCCTCCACCATGAACCTCGTCACGGCGCCGCGAGCCTCACGGCCGCCCCGGCGGCCTCGATGACCACGTTGTGCGGCGCCGCCCCGCTCATCCCGA
>CAYQYG010000486.1:0-6554 GCA_964421485.1 uncultured Polyangiaceae bacterium
ACGGGCGCGGGCACGGGCGCGGCCACGGGCGCGGGCACGGGCGCAGGCGCGGGTGCGGCCACGGGCGCGGGCGCGGCCACGGGAGCGGGTGCGGAAGCGGCGCGTGGGCGGTGGGTGTTCGAGGGCGCGCTCACGCCGGCGGCGCTCGCGTGCCGGGACGCGCTGCCGCAGGCCGCGCAGATCGCGTTCGACGCGGCCTCGCTGGTGATCGCGGAGCTGCACGCGCCCTCGGTGGTCGGCAGGCGGTTCGAGGTGCTCGCGGCGCGCTGGGTGGCGGTGCCGGTGGCGATGCGGCAGCTCGCGGCGGTGGCGATGATGCTGGGCGCGGGGGACTCGGTGGTTCGCGCGGCGCGGGCGGTCGCGGGGCGCGCGGGTGGGGCTGCGGCGGCGGGAGCGCTCTGCGAGGCGGCGCTCGCGGCCCGCGACGTGGAGCGGGGGAGGGCGGCCTTGCTGGCGGGCGGGGCGCGGATGACCGACTTCGAGCGCGCGAGGCTCGGCGACATCCTGCGCGCGGTCGAGCGCGGCGCCTCGCCGCCGGCGCTCCGGCGCCTCCGGGCCGGCGCCGTCGTCGAGGCGCTCGACGCGCTGCTCGCGCCGGACTTCGGCCTCGTCGACGCGCTCGCGGAGGCCGCGAGCGATCCCGCCGGCGGTTGAGAGGAGCGATACCCAGCCCGTGCGATCGCCGCGTCCAGATGACTGCGGGACCCACACGGCTCCGTCTCCTCGCTACGGGCAGCCCCGCGCCCGAATCCTGACGCCCGCGCCCGCAACCCGAACCGCGTCCGGGGCCGCGCCCGCGTCCGTGTCCGCTGCTGTGGCCACGCCCACGTCCGCCTCCGTCTCCGCGCTCGCCACCCGGCGCCTCTGGTAGGGTGGCGCCCCGGGGGTCTCCCCCGGATGCGAGGAGAGCACGATGAGCGAGAAGAAGAGCCTTTATGAGCGCCTCGGCGGCTATGACGCGATCGTGGCCGTGGCCAATGACCTCCTGCCGCGGCTCCAGGGCGACCCGGCGCTCGGCCGCTTCTGGGCCCACCGCGGCACGGACGGCATCGCGCGCGAGAGGCAGCTTCTGATCGACTTCCTGGCCTCGAGCACGGGCGGCCCCATGTATTACACGGGCCGCGACATGACGACGACCCACCGGGGCATGCGCATCAGCGAGAGCGACTGGACCGCCTTCCTCGGCCACGCCGCCGCGACGCTCGACAAATTCCAGGTCCCCGGCCCCGAGCGCGACGAGGTGGTCTCGTTCGTCCTGAGCCTCAAGAAAGAAATCGTGGAATAAGGTCCCCCCGAGGTCCCCCCACGAGCCGCCGAACCCCACCGGCGTCGCCGAACCCGCGATCTCGGCCTCAGACCAGCCCGGAGCGCTCCATCAAAGCATCGAGCCGCGGCTCGCGGCCCATGAACGCCTTGTACAGGACCATCGGATCCTCGCTGTCTCCCTTCGAGAGGATCTCGCGGCGGAACGCCTCCCCGGCCTCGCGGCTGAAGATGCCCTCCCGGAGGAACCGGGAGAAGGCGTCGGCCTCCAGCACCTCGGCCCACTTGTAGGAGTAATAGCCGGCGGCGTAGCCGACCGGATTCGCGAACAGGTGGGAGAAACCCGCGATCATCGCGTAATCGGCGGGCAGCGGGACGGGCGAGTGGCGCTCGAGGATCGCGCGGGCGCGCTCGATCACGTCGCCCTCGCCGCGGTAGTCCATGTGCAGATCGAGGTCGAGCTCGGCGAAGCCGAGCTGGCGCATCATCATGCTCGCGGCCCGATAGGTGCGGGCGGCGCGCATCCGCCCGTAGATGTCCTCGGGGATCGGCTCGCCGGTCCGGTGGTGGCGCGCGAACAGATCGAGGGCCTCGCGCTCCCAGCACCAGTTCTCCATGATCTGCGACGGGAGCTCGACGAAATCCCAGGCGACGTTGGTCCCGGCGAGGGCGTACACCTCCACCCGGCTGGAGGCGTGGTGCATCATGTGGCCGAACTCGTGGAAGAGCGTCTCGACCTCGCGGTGGCTCAGCAATGCGGGGCGGTCGCCGACCGGCGGCGTGAAGCTGCCGGCGAGGGCCTCCAGGTGGCGCTCGTCGCCGCCGGGGACGCCGGTGACCAGGCCGTGCATCCAGGCGCCGTCGCGCTTGGTCTCGCGGGGCGTGAAATCGAGATAGAACGAGGCGCTGTGGCGGCCGTCCTCCTCGAAGAGGCGATAGGCGCGGACCGTGGGGTCCCACACGGGGGCGCCGGGCCACGGATCGATGCGGACGCCGTAGAGACGGCGCGCGATCTCGAAGAGGCCGGAGACGACGCCCTCCAGCGGGAAATACGGGCGCAATGCCTCGTCGTCGAGCTCGTAGCGGGCGCGGCGGAGCTTCTCGGCGTAGTAAGCGACGTCCCAGGGCTGGAGGGGGGGAGCGGTGGGGCCTTCCAGCTCGCGGCGGAAGGCGAGGAGGTCCTCGCGCTCGCGGGCGAAGAAGGGCTCGGTGCGGTCGCGGAGGGTGGCGACGAAGCGGCGGGCCTCGGCGCCGGTGTGGGCCATGCGGTCGTCGAGCACGAGGTCGGCGAAATGGAGGAAGCCGAGCAATGCGGCCTTCTCGCGGCGGAGCTCGAGCACGCGGGAGACGAGCGGGCGGTTGTCGATCTCGCCGGCGGTCGCGCGCGCGTTGTAGGCGCGATAGACGCGCTCGCGGATCGACGCGTCGTCGAGGTAGGTGACCAGGGGGACGTAGCTCGGGGCCTGGAGGGTGAAGCGATAGCCATCGAGGCCCTTGGCGGCGGCGCTCTGGCGGGCGGCGTCGATCGCGCTGTCGGGCAGGCCGGCGAGGCGGGCGCGCTCCTCGATCACGAGCTCGAAGGCATTGGTGGAGTCGAGCACGTTCTGGCCGAAGCGGAGCGTGAGCCTGGCGAGCTCGACGTCGATGTCGCTGAGGCGGGCCTTGCCGGCGGGATCGAGGTCGGCGCCGCTGCGGCGGAAGTCGTCGACGGTCTTCGCGAGGAAGCGGCGGCGGGTGCCGGTGAGGGCGGCGGCCTCGCCGGTGGCGGCGAATGCCTTGACGGCATTCCAGACGCCCTCGGAGAGGTGAATGCTGCTCAGGAGCTCGCTGACCTCGGGCTGAACGGCGTTGTAGGCGGCGCGCAGGGCGGGCGTGGTGGCCGCGGACTCGAGGTGCGAGACGACGTTCATGGCGAGGTCGAGGCGCCGGGTGACGCCCTCGAGCGCGGCCATGGTGCTCTCGTAGGTGCGGGGGCCGGGGGCGGAGACGAGGGCGTCCATGCGGGCGCGGGCGTCGTCGAGCAGGGCGCGGATCGCGGGCTCGACGTGCTCGCCGTGGATGCGATCGAAGGGGATCTCGTAGCCGAGGGAGAGGAGCGGGTTGTCGGTCTTGTCGGTCATGGGGGCGATGCCTCGCTGGGGCGGGGGGCGGCGCGCCCGGAGGAGCGCGGCCGGAGGAGCTGCCTTGTGTCCTAGGATGCGCGGGGCCGGTCGGCAACCGAGCGGGGGAGCAGGATCACCGCCGGGGCGCGCCGTAGCCGGCCGCGACGTACTGTCGGGCGGCCTCGGCGTAGTGCCTGGAGCCCTCGCGCCAGAGCTCCATGTCGTCGTCGGTGAGCCGGCGGATGACGCGGCCGGGGACGCCGAGGACGAGGGAGCGCGGCGGGATGCGCTTGCCCTCGGTGATGAGGGCGCCGGCGCCGACGACGCACTCCTCGCCGAGCTCGGCGCCGTTCATGAGGGTGGAGCTCATTCCGATGAGGCAGCGGTCGCCGACGCGCGCGCCGTGCACGACGCAGCGGTGGCCGACGGTGACGTCATCGCCGAGGAGGCACGGGAAGCCGGGATCTGCGTGCACGACGGTGCCGTCCTGGATGTTGGTGCGCGCGCCGATACGGATCTGCTCGGTGTCGCCGCGGATGATGGCGCCGAACCAGACGCCGGCGTCCGGGCCGACGTGGACGTCGCCGAGGACGACGGCGCCCTGGGCGATGAACGCGCTGGGATCGATGCGGAGGAGGGCGGGGTCGAGGCGCATCACCCTGGGCTCGTGGCTCATGGGGGGGTGCTATCGGCGCGGGGGGGATGGGTCAAGCTTCCGGCGGGTCGGTGAGCTCGCGATCGTGCTTCGGGGCGCCGATCGGGTAGCATGCGCGCCGCCACGGAGGATCGATGGTTCGCTACTTCAACACGGCCGGCCCCTGCCTACCGGACCGGCACTACATGATCCCGCCCGAGCGAAGGCTCGGCGAGGCGAGGGCGCTCGTGGATCGCGGGATGTTCTTCGTGCTGCACGCGCCGCGTCAGACCGGCAAGACGACCGTGCTGAACACGCTGGCGCGCGCGCTGAACCGGGAGGGGAAGGCGGCCGCCCTGGTCACGAGCGTCGAGCACCTCCGCCGGACGACCGACGTCCAAGATGGCAACCTCTCGTTGGTGCAACACATCGAGCGGAACAGCGAAGCCTGGCTTCCGGAGGAGGAGCGGGCGCCCGAAGCCGCGGCGTACTCCGAGGCTCCGCTCACGGCGCTGCACGATTTCCTTCGCGCCTGGGCGGCGGCGTGCCCCAAGCCGATCGTGCTGCTGATCGACGAGATCGATTGCCTCCCCGAGGATCTGCTCGTCAGCGTGCTCGGGCAGCTCCGGATGGGGTACACGGCGCGCCCGCTGCCGTTCCCGCACAGCCTGGCGCTCGTGGGGCTGCGCGACGTCCGCGATTACCGCGTCAAGCTGCGGCCCGAGCGCGACTCGATGGGGACCGCGTCGCCGTTCAACGTGAAGAGCGACTCGCTCACGCTGACCAATTTCACGCGCGACGAGGTCGCCGAGCTCTATGGCCAGCACACCGCGGACACGGGGCAGGTCTTCGAGCCGGCGGCGATCGATCGGGCGTTCGAGCAGACGCAGGGCCAGCCCTGGCTGGTCAACGCGCTCGCGCGGCAGATCACGGAGCGGGACGTGCCCGATCCGGCCGTGACCGTGACCGCGGCGCACGTGGACGCGGCCAGGGACGCGCTGATCCTCCGCCGGGACACGCACCTCGACTCGCTCGCCGACAAGCTGCACGAGGACCGCGTGCGCCGGGTGATCGAGCCGATCCTGGCCGGCACGACGATGTCGATGGACGCGTACAACGACGACGTCCGCTATGTGCACGACCTCGGCCTCGTCGTCGCGGGCCCGGAGCTCCGGATCGCGAACCCCATCTACGCCGAGGTCATCCCGCGAAGCCTGACGTACGTGATGCAGCTCAACATCTCGCAGGAGGCGGCGTGGTACCTGCGCCCGGGCGGGGGCCTCGACATGAGGGCGCTCCTGCGCGCGTTCCAGGAGTTCTTCGCGGAGCACAGCGATGCCTGGCTCGGGCGCTTCGATTACAAGGAGGCCGGGCCGCACCTGATCATGACGGCGTTCCTCCAGCGGATCGTGAACGGCGGCGGCCGCGTGCGGCGCGAGCTCGCGGTGGGCTCGGGGCGCGTGGACCTGCTCGTCGAGCTCGGCGGGGAGCGGCGCGCGCTGGAGCTCAAGGTGCGCCGGAGCGAGCGGACGCTGTCGCAGGGGGTGGAGCAGCTCTCGCGCTATCTGGAGCGGCTCGGGCTCGACGAGGGCTACCTGGTGATCTTCGATCAGCGGCCCGAGGTCGGCTGGGACGCGCGGCTCTACGAGAAGGAGGTCGAGGGCCGGGGCGGGCGGCGGATCGTGGTGTTCGGGGCGTGAGCCTGGGGGCGCGGCGGGATCGTGCCGGGTGGGGCGGGGGGGGCGGTCCGCTGAGGTAGGGTCGGCGGCGATCCATCCGGAGGACGCGATGCGTAGTGCGAGGGTTGCCGTTTCGCGATCGAGCATGAACCGATTCCGCGCGGCGGGTGCGCTTTGCGGGCTGTTCTCGGCCGTGGCGTGCGGCGCGACGCCGCCGCCGGAGTCGCCGTCCGAGCCGGTGCCGGCGGCCGAGATCGTGCCCGTGCCCGTGTCCGCGTCCGCGCCTGAGGCCGCGGAGGGGCCCGCGGGCGCTGCGCCTGCACCCGGCGCGGACGCGGAGGAGCCCGCGGCCGCCGAGGAGGCCGAGGCCGCGGGGCCGACGAGCGGGGCGTCGAGGGCGGGCGTGGGGACCGGGGCGGCCAAGGAGGTCGTGGGGACGCTGGTGTCGCGCAGGGGCGACGAGCTGACGGTCGAGCTCTCGGATGCGCCGAAGGTCGGGGGGAAGGCGGTGCTCTACAAGCGGTTCGAGCAGGAGATCGGGCCGATCAAGGCGACCGGATGGCTCGCGATCGCGGACGTGACGGTGAAGAAGGTGGACGGGCGCAAGGTGGTGCTCGCGATCTCGGCCGAGAAGTCGAACATCGTGGTGAACGGGAAGAAGCTCGACCACTTCACGAGCGGCGCCGAGGTGAAGCTCGATGCGTCCCCTTGAGAGCGGTCGCATCTGCACGCACCAGGGCGCATGCGCGTGAGCCAGGGCGATGTGCGCAGGATGTGCGAGGACGGTCCCTCGAGGGCCGATGGGCGGATAGCGCGGAAAAGGGGATGAACGGCGCCGGTGACATGCAGCGGCGGGGATGAACGGCGCCGGTGACA
>CAYQYG010000487.1:0-2262 GCA_964421485.1 uncultured Polyangiaceae bacterium
CCACCTGCCTGTACACTCTTTCCCTACACGACGCTCTTCCGATCTCCCGCCGCGGGGTCCGCGGCCCCCGACGCGCTCGGCGAGAAGCCGGCGCTCCCCCCGCCCCGGGCCTTCACGCCCCCCGCGCCGGTCGTGTTCGAGGCGGCGAACGGCATCAAGGTGTGGCTGCTCGCGCGCCCCGCGCTGCCGATCGTGTCCGTGGCGCTGGCGATCCCCGCGGGCTCGGCGTCGGATCCGCCGAAGTCGGCGGGCCTCGCGTACATCACGGCGGACATGCTCGACGAGGGCGCGGGGAGCCGCGACGCGGTCGCGCTGTCGAGCGCGGTGAACGATCTCGGCGCCACGCTCTCGCTCGGGGCGCGCCCCGACGGGAGCTTCGCGACGCTGACGGTGCTGAAGAAGAACTTCCCGGCGGCGTTCTCGATCTTCGCCGACGTGATCGCGCGCCCGCGCTTCGACGCGAAGGAGTGGAAGCGCGTGAGCGATCTCTGGCAGAACGATCTGAAGAAGCGCGGCGATGATCCGGCGCTGGTGTCCTCGCTGGTGAGCCACGCGGCGCTCTACGGGCCCGGGACGGCCTACGGTCACCCTGCGGCCGGGCTCCTGTCGGACGCGAAGGGGATCGGGCTCGGCGCCGTGAAGTCGTTCTACAGGTCGGCGTGGCGTCCGGATCGCGCCGTGCTCGTCGTGGCCGGGGCGGTGACGCGCGAGGAGGTGACGCAGGCGATCGAGAAGGAGCTCGGCGGCTGGAAGGCGCCCAGGGCGGCGGCGGAGGCGCCCGTCGTGCCGAAGCGGGATCCGTCGTGGAAGCCTCCGCGGCTGGTGCTGGTCGACCGGCCGGGGGCGCCGCAGTCGGCGATCGCGGTGGTGCGCGAGGGGGTGGCGGCGAGTGATCCGCGGGCGCCCTTGCTGAGCCTGATCAACACGGCGCTCGGCGGCTCGTTCACGTCGCGGCTGAACCAGAACCTGCGCGAGGAGCACGGGTGGAGCTACGGGGCGCGGACGGCGTTCTCGGAGTCGCGCGGGCAAGGGCTGTTCATGGCGCGGGCGGCGGTGATCACGGAGGCGACCGGGCCGGCGCTGAAGGAGACGCTGGGGGAGCTGTCGAAGATGGCGGACTCGGGGCTGACGCAGGAGGAGCTCGCGAAGGTGCTGGCGCAGGACCGGGCGGACCAGATCGAGACGTACGAGACGGTGGGGGGCGCGGCGCAGCGGCTGGCGACGCTGGCGTGGCTGGGGTTGCCTCCGACGTTCGATGCGACGGCGAGCCAGGCGCGGCAGAAGGTGACGATGGCGGGGCTGGCGGAGCTGTCCTCGGCGGTGGATCCGAAGGGGGCGACCGTCGTGGTCGTGGGGCCGCGCGACAAGGTGGCGCCGCAGCTCGAGGCGCTGGGGCTGGGGGCGCCGCAGCTCTGGGACGTGGAGGGCAGGCCGCAGTAGGCCCCCCGGGGGGGGAGCTACGGGGACGTGGGCTCGAAGTCGAGGGGGTTGGTGGGGGCGCCCGTGTGGAGCACGCCGTTGCCGAACCAGTAGACGAAGCGGGGCTGCGAGTAGCCGTCGAGGTACATCTCGACGCGGAGGATCGCGCCGGGGGTGGTGGTGAGGATCATCGCGTCGACGTCCGAGTCGGTCTCGGCGTGGAAACCGGCGACGCCCTCCTCGAGGAGCGCGATGCCGTCGCGGCCCTCGAGGTCCTCGCCGGCGATGTCCGTGAGCTCCGAGGAGGTGTCGACCGAGGCGAAGACGTCGAAGACGCAGGTCGCGCCCGAGTAGTCCGTGTCGCACGTGGTCGAGATCCGCCAGGTGCCGTCGGCGGCGTACTCGACGAAGAGGCCGACGCCATCGCCGGGCGCGGCGCTCACGACGGCGTCCGTGTCGATCGAGACCAGCATGGGATCGTCGGTGACCGGCGGCGCCTCGACGTAGCCGTCGTCCTGGTGGCGGTCGCGATGGTCGTTGTCGATGATGATGCAGCCGGTCGCGGCGAGCGCGGCGGTGAGAAGGGCCGGCCACAGCGCGAGTGAACGAAGCTTCACGGAGTCAGCGGAGAAAGCCATGGGTCGTGCTCCTCGTGGATCGTTGTCGCAAATGACGGGCCAGCGCTACTTCTTCTTGATGATCTTGGGGGTGGAGCGCTTGGTGCTCGAGGGGACCTTCGCGCGGGGCGCCGGGGCGCTGCGCGGGGCCGGGGTCGCGCGCGGCGGGCTGACGCGCGGGCTGGGGCCGGGGTGGACGCGCGGGCTGGGGCCGGGGTGGACGCGC
>CAYQYG010000487.1:2362-6540 GCA_964421485.1 uncultured Polyangiaceae bacterium
GACGCGCGGGCTGGGGCCGGGGTGGACGCGCGGGCTGGGGCCGGGGTGGACGCGCTGGGGCATCTGCGAGGGGGGCGAGGCGCTCGGCCTGTGCGACGGCGTGCGGATCACCGGGGCCTGCGAGCGCGGGGTGCGCGCGGATCGATCGAAGTCGCCGGGGCGCCTGACGCCGGCGCCCGGGCGGGCGGCGTCGCCGCGCTGCGCGCCCGGGAGGCGGGGGCGCGCCTGGGGGGCCTGGCCGCCCGGGAGGGTGCGGCGGCCCGCGGATGCGCCGCGGCCCGGCGCGGCCTGGACGCCCCTGGCGGCCGGGGACATGGACCGGGCACCCGGGGTGGTGCTGGGCCGCGAATAGGCGAGGGCCCGGGGGTCGGCCGAGACGCGGGCCTTGGGTGCGCCCGAGGGCGGGATGCGGGCGTCCTGCAGCGAGGGCGAGGCGGGGCGGTAAGGCCTGCCGCCGGCGCCCTGCGCGCCGTGGCGCTCGGGGCGGCCGCCGGTGGGGTGGGCCGGGCGATACGGATGCGTGTGCGCCGCGACGCGGTGCACGGTGGTGCGGTCGTGCACGACGTACGTGTGGACGTGGTGGTGGAAGACGTACGTGGTCGGGCAGAAGACGTAAGCCGCGGTGGGGACCATCCAGAATGTGACGGCGACGCCGGAGGACCAGTAAAAAGCCGGCGGCATGGGGGCCCAGCCGACGTACCCATAATCGCCGGTGCGCCAGACGACCCACGCGGGCGCATAGACGCGGCCGGGGATCCACGACCATCCGTACGCGGGGATCCAGATCCAGCGGCCGTAATGGAAGGGGATGTACCCCCACTCGTAATCGCTGACCCAGAGCCACTCGCCGTCGTCGGTCATGGCCC
Organism: uncultured Polyangiaceae bacterium; assembly: GCA_964421485.1. GTDB lineage: Bacteria > Myxococcota_A > Polyangia > Polyangiales > Polyangiaceae > CAYQYG01. The sequence goes on from CAYQYG010000487.1 coordinate 3,229, forward strand.
AGTGGCCCGCCGTGACGTACGGGGCGAAGTCGGGGCCGACAGCGTCGGCGGCGGGGACCCAGACGGTGCCGTAGGTGGGGTCTTCGACCCAGGTGCCGTGGGCGGCGAGGGGGGCCCTGAACTCGGTGAGGGCGCTGGGGTCGGTGTCCGCGTACTCGTCCTGCGGGTCGGCGGCCACGTCCCCCTGGTCGACCTGGTCCTGGGTGGGCTGTGCCTGTGGCGCCTGTGAAGCGGCGGTCTCGGTCGGCGCGGCAGGGTCGTCAGTGGCGTAGCCCTGGGGGAGAAGCTGAGCGGCCGCGATCGCGGGGGCGGCGAGGGCGGCGGCGAGGGCGAAGGCGGCGTAAAGCATGCGGGGCATCGGGTCCATGATGGGTCCTTCTCAGGGGGAAAGCCAGCGAGAGGTGGGCCTGATGGAGGAGGGAGCTGCAAGGAGCGGGCCCGGTGCGCGGGGCAGGATGCCAGGGGAGCTCCGACCCGGGGTTCGGGGCGGAGGGCTCGGTGGGGCGCCGACCCGGGTTGGGGGGAGGGGAGGGTTCGCGGAGATCCGACCCGGGTTGGGGTCGGGCCCTCCTCGTGTGCTCACTTCTGGCAGGCGATGACGATGTTGCAGGGGTGCTCGAGCAGGTACTGCCAGAAGGCCCTGCCGTCGGCCTCCTCGACCTCGGGAGGGACCTCGAGCGCGTGCCACTGGACGTCCTTGAAGCCGGCGCCCCTCAATGCCCGCTCGTAGGTCTCCGCGGAGAAGTAGTAGTTGTCGAACTCGACCCGCCTGTCCCTCATGAGCAGGGTCCACCTGAAGGCGTCCCCCTCCCTCAGCGGCCGGGTGAACAGGGTTGGAACCGCTCCATACTTCGTGTACTCCTGCGCTCGGTCGTACTCCTCCTGAGACATCTTGACGTTGTGGTTCAAGGTCACGAAGCGGCGGCCGGGCTTGAGGTTATCGTGGACGACCTGGCACATCCGGCGGAGCTGCGCCTCCGTCCTGGCGTAGTTCAGCAGGTAGGAGGCGGCCACGAGGTCGAAGTCTCCGACCTTCCCCAGCTCGGCCACGTCGCAGCAGATGTATTCGATGCCCAGGGGCTCCCTGGCCTCGTCCTGCCGGGCGAGCTTCAGCATCTCCTGGGAGATGTCCACTCCCACGACGCGGGCGGCGCCCTTGCGCTTGTAGTTCCTGGTGAAGTCGCCGCTCCCGCAGGCCAGATCCAGGACCGACATCCCCGCCACGCTGCCGATGTGCCTCTGGAGCGTATGATCCAGGATCTGACGGGTCCTGATGCTCTGCAGGGCGTCCTTGTATTCGTGGGCGATCTTGTCGTACTGGGTGCTCATGCGTCCTCCTGCCCGACGGTACCACTCCTGCGGGCGGAAATCCCGGGCGGATCCGGGTGACGTCGTGGCCGGGCGCGCGCCCCACCGGCCGGGGCGCGCGCGGCGCATCCGAGCTCAGTGGCAGCTCTTGCCGGCGACGCTGGTGATCTCGCTGATGCAGAGGCCGTCCCAGCCCGTGCTGCAGCAATATGGGTCCGCTCCGCAGACCGCCGCGACCGCGCCGTTCGGGTCGCAGCCCGAGGCCAGCGCGCCGCCGGACTGGCAGAGCGGGTGCGCGCAGCTGCCCGTGCTGCACGCGACGCTGCCCGCGATGCTGTAGACCTCGGCCACGCAGGTGCCGTCCCAGCTCGTGCTGCAGCAGTACGGATCCACGTCGCAGACGCTCGCCACGGCGGGCCCGCAGGACGCGGCGTTCAGCGGCCCGCCGGTCTGGCACTTGTCGTGCGCGCACACGCTGTCGCACGCCTTGCCGGTGACGCTCGCGACCTCGGCGACGCAGAGGCTGTCCCACGCCGTGCTGCAGCAATACGGGTCGGCCGCGCAGATCGCCGCGACGTGGCCGTTCGGATCGCAGCCCGAGGTCAGCGCCGCGCCCGCCTCGCAGAGCGGGTGCGCGCAGCTGCCGGTGTTGCACGACAGGTTGTTCGCGACGCTGTAGACCTCGGCCACGCACGCGCTGTCCCACCAGGTGGTGCAGCAATACGAGTCGGCCGCGCAGACGCTCGCCACCGTGGCGCCGCAGGCGCTCGCGTTCAGCGCCGGGCCGCTGAGGCAGACGCTGTGGTCGCACCCGGTGTTGTAGAGGAGGTTCACCCCGTCCTTGTCCTTCTGCGTGATCACGAGATCCCCGGTCTGGGTGCCGTTGCAGGACGGGTAATGCATGACGGACGCCGCGTCGTACGGGGTGAGCGCGCGATAATCCTGGCTCTCGATGCAGTAGCTGGCCGTCGCCGCGGACTCGGGGCGGATGTGCTCGTGGCGGAAGCCCAGGCTGTGCCCGAGCTCGTGCTGGAGGATGCCCGTCACCGTCCACGGCGCGATCGAGCCGAAGGAGCTGCTGTCGATGAGGACGTTGCGGTTCACCCGGGGGCTGTCCGGGAAGAACGCGCGCATGTAATAGGGCGCGCCGCTCACCGGCCGGACGTCGAAGACCACGTTGAGGTTGCCCGACGTGCACTCCGAGTCCTGCGAGCTGAGATGGATGAAATGGACCGTCCCGTTCGCTGCCGCCTCCCACGCCGCCGCCGCGGCGCTCATCGCGCTCACGACGGCGCCGTAGTTCGAGCCGAACGTCGTGCTCACGCAGTAGGTGAGGTTCTTCTTCTGGGTGTCGTCCCACTTCGCGTCGCCGCCGCCGGTCTTCTGGTGCACGATGAGCGCGCCCTCGCGCACGTGCTCCTCGTAGAACAGCTCGAGCTCGCGCTCGTTGTCGATCGGCGTGTCGCCGTGCACGATGAAGACGCCGGACTCCGGCTCCTGGTAGACGGTCTTCTTGAACTCGTCGAACGTCACGCCGACCTCGTCGACGTGCTCCGGATCCACCTCTCCGGCGTCGTCCGGCGCGCCGTCGGCGGCGCAGCCGGCGAAGGCCAGGGCGGGGGCGAGGATGGCGAGCGGGGCGGCCTTGACGAGGAGGACGACGAGAGCTCCGAGCCGCAGGTTGCTGATGGATTTCATGTGGATGACTCCTTCCGCAATCGATAGGGAAGCGCCGTCGGCGACCGGGGAATCCGGCGCTCGTGGACGAGGCGTGGGCCGCGTCGGCGCGGGGTCGGTCGCGACGGGCACGCTGTGGTTCGCGGAGGGCGGGAAAACCTGACGTCGTTTTCTGGATCGACGTCGTTTTTTTGCGGGAGGGGAATACGGGGGCGGCAGCGCGCCGGAGGGGTGGGCGGCTGGTCAGGGCGGTGGGGCGAGGACGACCTCCTGGGTCACGAGCGAGACGGTGCCGTCGACCGTCTTCTGCGTCCAGGTGAGCGTCGC
>CAYQYG010000488.1:0-6539 GCA_964421485.1 uncultured Polyangiaceae bacterium
CTCGGGCGTCACGCGGCCCGGGCCCGGGCCGGAGGGCCGATCGCCCGGCGGGCCCGGGCGCTTCGGCGGGCCGCCGCGCGCGCTGATCGGCGCCCGCGGCATGGACGGCCGCGACGCGCTCAGCGGATCGCTGGTGTCCGGCACCGAGAACGCGCTCATCGCCGGCTGCGCCGGGATCGGGCCGAGCACCTGCTCCAGGTCCGCGGCCTTGCGCGGCACGCCGCCCTTGGCCGCGACCTTCTCGATGCCGTCGTTCAGATCGGCGGCGATCTTGCGGTACGCGCCGCGGAACTTGCTCGGGGCGAGCACGTCGATCTCGCCCTTGGCGAGGCGCCCGGACTCCGCGCGGAAGCTCTGCAGCGGCCGCGTGTGCTCGAAGAACGAGAACAGGAGGCCGAGCCCCGCGACGGCGAGGATGCCCGCGAGGATGAAGATCGTCGGCACCTTGCCCTTGTCCTCGTCGGTCGCCTTGTCGAGGAAGCCCATCGGCGACTCGACGGCGGCGGCGAGGCGGCCGACCGCGTAGCCGGCGCCGAGCTCCCAGGCCTCGCCCGGGAGGCGCGCGTACACGACGCCGAGGTGCGCGCCGATCACCCGGACCTCGGTGCGCCCCTTCTCGATGTAGTCCTTGTTCTCGTCGAGCAGCTTGAGGTCCTGCGTGATCTGGTCGAGGTTCGCCTTGTCGAACCCCTCGGGCGCGCCCGAGGCGACGCGCGCGCCCTCGGCGTAGAACGCGACCGCCGCGCCGGTCCGCTTCGTGACCGCGCGCGCGAAGCCGTCGTCCACGATCTTCGCGCCGACCACCGCGCCGACCGGCTCGCCGTTGACCTCCTGCTCGACGGGCCGCGCCACCACGCGGTAGATGCGCCCCTTCCAGACCCACGCGTCGTCGCGGATCCAGCCGTGCAGCGCGTCGGCCACGACCGGGTAGCCGCCGAGCTCCCAGTCCTCGCGGTGCTCGAAGCCGGACGCGGCGATCACGCGGCCGCCCGCGTCCACGGCCCAGACCGCGTCGAACTTGAGCTCCGGCGGGAAGTCGCCCGTCTCGGCGGCGAGCGCCTTGCGGGCCTTCTCGCGGGTCTCCGCGCTCGGCTTCGCCTCGCTCGAGGCCTTGGCGAGCGCGGCGCGCAGGTCCGGGTTCAGCGCGGGCCGGATCAGCGCGCTGGAGCGCTTGCGCGCGTCGTCGTTGAGGTACCACTCGACGGCGCTCGAGTCGGCGCTGAGCGCCTCGCTCATCGCGCGGTGGCCCGTGCGGTTGTAGATCTGCGCGCCGACGAAGAGGATGAAGACGGCCGCGCCGAGCGCGAGCGCCAGCACGCCGTACCAGAAGCGGGAGAGCAGCATGGCCTACTTCTCCGCCTTCTCGTCGGCGATCTTGAGGGGATCGCGGAGGAGCTGCTCGGCCGGCGCGGGCCCCGCGACGATCTCGAGGTCGGTCCCGACCTTCTCGCCGTTGTAGTACGCGCGCAGCGTGTACTTGCCCGGCTCGAGATCGATCGCGAACCCCCCCTGCCGGTCGGGGTAGCCGACGCCCACCGTCCGCGGCTCGACGACGATCCAGGAGCGCACGCTCGGGGCGAGCTGATCGCGGATCTCGTACTTGCCGGGCCCCGGCGGCGTCCACGTGCGGCTCTTCGCCGCGGCCGTCTCGACGGCCTGGAGCCCCTTGTTGCCCGTGTCGTAGAGCTTGTGCGGGAACGGGTCCTGGTTCTCGAACTGGACCTGCTGCCCCTCGGCGACGACCAGCGTGACCGGCGTGGTTCGGCCGCCCGCGACGACGATCCGCAGCGGCACCTTGAGCGCGGCCCCCTTCTCACCGAGCGCGGCGACGCAGAGCTCCTTGGGCAGATAGCCGGTGAGCGTGCGCACGTCGGCGCGGACCGTCGCCGACGGCTCGCGGAACGTGTAGCGGTTGGACTTGGTGTCCTTGGCCTCGTTCCAGACGGGGTTCAGGAGCTTGGCGGAGCCGACGACCTTCCCCTTGACGGTCACCGTCGCGGCGAGCGCCGCCCCGGGCACCGCCAGGAGCGCGAGCGAGAGCGCGATCCGCCGCATGAAGCGCGCGTGATCGCGGCGGGGGGATCGTGAGCGCGGGTCAGCACCCGCGGGCCGGTCCTCGGCGAGGCCGGCGGCTCCTGCGATTCGAGGGGAATTCGTCTCCATCGCAGGGGGAAGCTACCGGAAGGGAGGCGAGAATTGAAACAAAAGCCAGGCCGCTCCCTGGTTTACCCCCCCTGGCTCCGGGTCGCGCTCTGCTCCAGGCGGCGCGCCTCCGCGCTGCGTACAAAAAAGCAGCGGGCCGGCATGCGCCGGCCCGCGAAGAGTGTTCCGTACCGCCAGGAAGGTGGGCGCTGGACTTGAACCCCTAGCGTAGCCGCTAGGTGGGAGCCGATGTACCGCTTCAGGCTTCCCGGTGATGAAGTCCGGGCCTAGCACACCACGGTAACGGGTAGGCCCCCTGGTTCTGCCTTACTCGGGATTCAATACGTCCAGGGCCTCACCGAACCGGCAGAGGGAACGCCATCAGGATAATGCGAAGCGCCCCAGCGTCAACAGCGGTTCCTCGGTTCCTCAGCTCCTCATCATGATGGGTGCGCGCGCATGCCCGCGGGCGTCGTGGAGGCGGTCGCGTCGCCGCGGGAGAGCGCGGCGCGGAGCTTGTCGTAGATGCCGCCGAAGGAGCCGTTCGACAGGAGCGCCACCGTGTCGCCCTCGCGCGCGCCCGCCGCGATCGCGGCCACGATGGCGTCGATCGAGGGCGCGGCCTCGGCTGACCGGCCCGCGCGGCGGAGGTCCTCGACGAGGCGCGCGAGATCGAGCCGCTCCGCCTCGGCGATGTCGGGGCGCCCGAGCGGCGCCAGCAGGATCCGATCGGCGGCGCCGAACGCGCGCGCGTAGGGCTCCTGGTGCAGCGCCCGGCAGGCGGTCGCGCTGCGCGGCTCGAACACCGCCCAGAGCGCGCCCTCGGGGTGCCGCGATCGCAGCGCCCGCAGCGTCTCGTCCACCGCGGTCGGGTGGTGCGCGAAATCGTCGTAGACGCGCACGCCGCGCGCCTCGAAGAGCAGGTCCTGCCGCCGGCGCACGCCCTGGAAGGTCGCGAGCGCCGCGATCGCGGCCGCGAGCGGCACGCCGAAGCCCTGCGTGACGGCCGCGATCGCCGCGAGCGCGTTGCGCACGTTGTGCAGCCCCGGCATGCGCGTCGCGACGCGGCCCGCGAGGACGCCGCCCGCGTAGAGGTCGAACGACTGCCCGCCCGCGCCGGCCTGCGCGGGGGCCGCGAGCCAGTGCGGCGGCTGCCCGTGCGTGTCGTCGCCCTCCAGCGCGAACCAGGCGACGGGCGCCCTCGCGGCGCCCGTCACCACGTCGACGACCCGCCGATCGTGCGCCGCCGCGACCACGAGCCCCTCCGGCGGGATCCGCTCCACGAAGCCGCGGAACGCGGCCTCGTACGAGGCCTCGTCCGGGTAGATGTCCACGTGGTCGTGCTCGATCGAGGTGATGATCCCGACCTCGGGCCGGTAATGCCAGAGCTTCGGCGTCTTCTCGAAGAAGGCGGTGTCGTACTCGTCGCCCTCGACCACGAACGGGGTGCCGCGCGGGGCGTCGAGCAGCGGCAGGCTGCGCGCCGAGGGCAGGCGGAAGCTGCCGTCGAAGTCCTTCGGCAGGCCGCCGATCAGGAAGCCGGGATCCCTGCCGGCCTCGTGCAGGAGCCAGGCGCAGAGCGCGCTGGTGGTGGTCTTGCCGTGGGTGCCGCCGACGACGAGCGGCGAGCGGCCGCGGAGCATGTGGTCCGCGAGCGCGTGCGCCATGGTCGTGTACGGGATGCCGCCGTCGATCGCGGCGCGCGCCTCGGGGTTCGCCGCCCGGCAGACGTTGCCGATCACGACGAGGTCGGGGCGCGGGTCGAGGTGCGCGGGATCGAATCCCTTCATCAGGCGGATGCCCCACCGCTCGAGCGCGGGCCCCATCGGCGGATAGAACGCGACGTCCGATCCGGAGACGTCGTGCCCGGCCGCCTTGAAGAGGCCGGCGAGCGCGCCCATGCCGGTGCCGGCGACCGCGACGAAGTGCACGTGCATCGCCGGCCAGTGTGCTCGAACGCCCTCCGCGGGCAAGAAAGCGGCCTCCTCCGGCGCGCGCTCCCCCTGCCCGCGCGCGCGGCGCCGCTACCGCGCGGTGGTCGGGGGCGCCGCGGTGACCTTCGGCAGCCAGCGGAGCTTCGGCGCGCCCTCCTTGATCCACCGGTCCCGGATCTTCAGGGCGAGGTCCCGGTGCTCGGTCGACTTGACCGCGAAGGCGTGGACCAGGCAGGTCTCCGGCCATGACTGGTACACGGCGACGGCGCCGACGTAGTCGTCGCTCGCGAGCACCGAGTCGACGCTGCCGTCGAGGATCTTGAGGACGAGCGGCCGGGTCTCGCCGTCGACGTCCTGGATCGTGCGGAGGAGCTGCGCGTCGCCGAGGCGGACGCCGTAGGCGTCGGCCTGGGGCGCGGCCTTCTGCCAGAAGTCCGCGAGGCAGGTGTCCGGATCGTTCCGCCCCTTGATCGGCGTGTAGAGCACGGTGGCGACCGCGTAGTGGTTGTCGCCGTAGCGGTAGGTCGCGCGCGTGGGCTGGGTCCAGATGCGGACGCGGCGCCACTTCTTCCAGTCGGCGAGCGGCACGGAGAGCGTGCCGAAGCGGTCGCGCCGGCGGCCCCAGGGCTCGTCGAGCAGGCGCTGGAGCGCGGCCTGCTCCGGGTCCGCGGCGTCGCCGCCGGGGTTCGCGCGGGTGACCGACCGGGGGGTGGGCGGCTTGCCGGGCGGCTGCGAGGGCGAGGCGCCGCCGCACGCGGCAGCGGCGAGGGAGGCGGCGAGGAGGAGCGCGGCGGGCAGGCGGGGTACCATGATGCGTCCTAGAGACGGACGTCCCGCATCGAGATCTTGTTCTTGTCGTAGACGCCGAGACCCAGCTCCCCCGCGATCCGGATGTACGTGGGCTCGCGCCCGGCGTCCTTGAGCGTGGGCAGGCCGTTCGCCTTGCGGTGCTCCTCGACGACGGCCCAGCCGACGACATCCATCGCGACCGGATCCGTGGTCGCGTAGACGGCCTCGTGGGGGATGCGGCGCTTCTTGTTCTTGTCGAGGGGGCCCTCGTCGTAGATGAGCTTGAAGCCGTCGACGATGTGGAGCCGGACGCGGCTCTTCACGACGTCCTGCGCGTAGAGCTCGGCGATCTGGGGGCTGGCGTTGTGGGCGTGGAAGGCGTGGGGGTTGATCGTGGCGCCGTGCGTGATGTTCTTCATGCAGCCGGTGTAGCCGCAGATGGAGTGGTCCTTGATGAGGCCGACGTTGATGACGGCGGTGGCCTCGGTGAAGGGGCGGACGAACTTGGTGGAGATGCCGGCCACGGTGATGTCGGGCATGGCGGCGTCCTTGTTCTCGTGCACGGCGGCCGAGATCCCGGCCGGGAACTCCGGATCGACCTTGCTGTTGCGGTCGGCGCAGCGGGTGCCGGCGAGGAACGAGGGGTACTGCTCGAAGATCACGATGTTCTGCGGGGGCACGCCGGCCGCGATCACGCCGCGCACGATCTCGAGGACGAGCTCCTTGTTGGAGGCCATCGAGGCCCCCTGCCGGCCGGCGATGCCGTTCGGCTTGATCGCGACCTTGTCGTCTTTGTGGACGAAGCGCGCGAAGGCGGCGCCGAGGTCGCTCTTTCCGGTGATCTCGGCCATGGCGCGCTCGAGCATGACCCTGGCGGCGGCTTGCTCGGGCCACAGGCCGTTCGGCTGGAGGGTGTTCGCCTTGCTGACCTTGACGATCTTGCCGGGGATCGCGAGGGGGACGAAGCCCGCGGGGGGGCGGGCGGCGGGGCGGGCATTCGGGGCGGCCGCGAGGGGTGCGTCGGCGGCCGCGGCGTCGCGCGCGATCAGGGCGGCGCCGGCGGCGCCCAGGCCTCCGAGGAACGCGCGGCGGGAGCGGTCCGCGAGGCCAGGGTCATCGGAGCGGCGGCGATCGATCGGCATGGGACCTCGTGCGGGCGTCGGCCGCTTCGTCGGCCGGAAGCAGGATGGTAGCCGACCTCGTCCGCCGAGGCACCGCGGTCCGCCTCCCTGCGACTCCCCTCTTTCCCGAGATTTCCGCCATGGCGCCGCCACCCCCGGGGAGGCCTGCGCTCGCCGTATTCCGTAATGATTTCGCGACGTGGATCAGCGGCACGCCGTTCGCTGGAGGTCGCGCCCGCAACCAGGAGGCGGCGCGATGGAACGCAAGATCGTCGGGGCGAATGAGGAGCAGGAGCGGGCGCGGGGCGGGGAGGCGGAGCGGCCGCCGCTGGGGAAGCGGGCGCGGAGGGCGCTCAAGGAGTCGGCCTGGACGCAGCTGGGGAGCAAGGCGGCGGCCTTCGTCGCGGGGTTCTTCGCGCTGGCGCTCGTGGGCTCGGGGGACGTGCTGCGGCTCTTGCCGCACCCCGGGGGGACCGCGCGGTCCGAGCTGGCCCTGGTGTACGGCTCGGCCGCGGGCGCGCCGGCCGCGAGCGCGGGCACGGCCGCGGAGGCG
>CAYQYG010000489.1:0-6536 GCA_964421485.1 uncultured Polyangiaceae bacterium
CCCGTCCATGCGGCGGCGCCCGCGGTGCCCGCGGCGCCGGGCATCAACGCCTCCGCGGCGGCCACCGCGCTCGCGATCGCCGCCGCCCGCGCCGGGCATTGCGTGGAGCCGGGAGACGCCAGGACCACCGTGCCGGTCCGCGTCACGTTCTCGCCCTCGGGCCGCGTGACCACTGCCGCCGTGGCCGGCGGGCCCTTCGCGGGCACGGAGATCGGAGGCTGCGTCGCCCGGGCGCTGCGCACCGCGACCGTCGCGCCGTTCGACGGCCCCGTCGTGACCGTGCGCCGGACCGTCCAGATCCGTTGACCCCCTGATCGCCCGCGACCCGTCTCCGGCTCAGGCGATCCGCCGGTAGTAATCACATGAGTCGTACGCCCGCACGCTCGATGTCGGGATTCAACCCCCCGGCTGGAGCGGAGGCGGGCGCGCAGGCGGACACGGACGGCAGCGGCCACGAATACGGATACGGGAGCGGGGCACGGGCACGACCATCACCGGGGTTGCATTTCCCCTGGAACGGGGCGATCCTGCGGGTCCACGCGCCAGGAACGGCCCGCAATTGAGGAAGAGAAGCTCGCGCTCCATCGACCAGCCGCTCCCGGGCACGGTGGCCCGCTTCGGCGAGCACACGCTCACCTTCGAGCCCCCGATGCTGATCCACGCCGTCATTCGCGGCGGCATCTCGCCCGAGGAGATGGCCGGCTTCGCCGTCTTCGTCCGCTCGCACCTCGCGGATCGGGCGGCGATGATGGTCCTGGCCGACATGAGCCAGCTCGGCCCGGTCCCCGGGGAGACGAGGAGGATCGCGGCGGAGCGCTCGCGCGGGATCCCCTACCGGGGCATGGCGCTGTACGGCGCCTCGTTCCAGGCGCGGCTCATCGCCAAGCTCGTGCTCGGCGCGATGCGCCTGCTCTTGCTCACCGCCGACAACCCGATCGAGTTCTTCCCCGGCCAGGCGGAGGCCCGCGCCTGGCTCGCCCGGCGAATGCGCGATCTCGAAGAGAGCCGGTGAGCGGCCACATCGGCGGTGCTCGTTCCCGCCGCCGTTCCCGGGCGGGGCGGCGCCTTCGTCGCCGCGGACGCGCGCGAGCGAACGGCCGCTGGACCTGCTCGGAGAAAATGAGAGATGCACAGGGAGGCGGGGAGGCGGGGAGAACAGAATTTCTGAGAAATCTCTCTCTCTTCTCTCCCTCCCCGCCTCCCTGTGAATTTCTCTCGCCTGGATCCAGGGACGAACCTGGGGAACCGAATACTAGTCCACGCGCGGCGCGCCTCAGCTGCGGCTCGTCGATTCGATCCAGGCGCGGGCGGCGTGCTCGTCCGGGAGGCAGACGGGCCTGGGCTTGCCTAGCGCGCGGCCGCGGAGGAACCAGCCGGCCATGGTGGCGAGCTTCGCGACGATCTGCTGCTGAAAAGTGCCGCCGAAGAGCGCGAGGCCGGCATACGCGGGAGGGAGCCGGCGCAGGCCGCTCACGCGCCGCGCCTCCGGCGAGACGTGGCCAATCCGCGCGATGTCGATGAGCAGGAACGCACGCGCCCGGCCCTCTGCGAAGCCCTCGAAGGCGTCCAGGATCCGCGAGGCGTCGACCTCGCTCACGTCGCCGCAGAGCCGGACGACGCAGGTGACCGGGGGATCGAGCTCGATCTGGTGGGTGCCGATGGACATGCGCACGGGGTGGAGCTCGCCGGCGAACGGGATGGCGGCGGCAGGGTGCTTTCCAACAGGGCCAAGGTCAAGGGAGAAAGAGGCGGGGATCGAGGGGCCCCGCTATCCGGTCTGCTGGTCGGTCAGGTCCGGCCCCTGGTCCGCGCGCGGCGCGCCTCCGCTGCGGCTCATCGATTCCACCCAGGCGCGGGCGGCGCGCTCGTCCGGGAGGCAGATGGGCCTGGGCCTGCCCTGGGCGCGGCCGCGGAGGAGCCAGCCGGCCGTGGTGACGAGCTTCGCGGCGACCCGCTGCTGGAAAGTGCCGCCGAAGAGCGCGAGGCCGGCACACGCGCGGGGAAACTGGCGCAGGCTGCACGCGCGCCGCGCCTCCGGCAAGACGTGGCCAACGCCCGCGATGTCGATGAGCAGGTACGCGCGCGCCCGGCCCTCGGCAAAGCCCTCGACGGCGTCCAGGATCCGCGAGACGTCGAGCGCGCTCACGTCGCCGGAGAGCCGGACGACGCAGGTGACCGGGGGATCGAGCTCGATCTGGTGGGTGCCGATGGACATGCGCACTGGGTGGAGCACGCCGGCGAGCGGGACGGCAGCAGGGTGCTTTTGAGCCGGGCCTGCGTCAAGGGAGAAAGAGGGAGCCCGCCACGCTTCCGCTGCCATTTCCGTTTCCGTTTCCGGGTCCGTTTCCGTTCCCGCTTCCGACGCCCCCCTGCTATCCGCTATGTGCATCGGCACCTCCCCGTGCCTCCCGACGCCCCCACCCTTCGCCCCTACCAGCGCGAAGCGATCGACGCGATCCTCGCCGCCCGCAGGGCCGGCGTGCGCCGCATGCTCGTCTGCCTGCCGACAGGCGCGGGCAAGACGGTCATCTTCTCGCACCTCGCGCGGCTGGCCCGCCGGACCGTGCTGGTCCTGGCGCACCGCGAGGAGCTCCTCCACCAGGCCCGCGAGAAGATCGAGCGGGCGGTCGCGGGCGGAGCCGTGGTCGCCGTCGAGCAGGCGGATCTGCGCGCCCCGGCGGACGCCAGGATCGTCGTCTGCTCCATCCGCTCGCTGCGCGAGGACCGGCTCGCGCGCGTGATCCGCGACCGCGACGTCGGCCTCGTGATCTACGACGAGTGCCACCACGCCGCCGCGGAGGACAACCTGCGCGTCCTCCGCCAGCTCGGCGCGTTCGATCCCGGCTGGACCGGCACCCTGCTCGGCTTCACGGCCACCACCTCGCGCGGCGACGGGCGGGGCCTCGATACCGTCTTCGAGCGCATCGTCTATTCGCGCACGCTGCCCGAGATGATCGGCGAGGGCTACCTCGCCCCGCTCCGCGGCTTCCGCGTGGCCACGACCGCCGACCTGACGCGGCTCTCCGCCGGCGGCCTCGATTTCCGCGAGGACGAGCTCTCCGAGGCGGTCGATATCGAGGAGCGCAACGACCTCGTCGCCCGGTCGATCCAGGAGCTCGCGCGCGACCGCCGCACGATCGCGTTCTGCGTGACCGTCAATCACGCGCGGAACCTCAGCAAGGCGCTCAACCACCTCGGGGTCCGCGCCGGGATCGTGCACGGCGCGATGCCCGCCGACGCGCGCGCGGCCGCGCTCGCCGATTTCCGGCGCGGCCGCACCCAGGTGTTGACCAACGTCGGCGTCCTGACCGAGGGCTTCGACGATCCGGGCGTGTCCTGCGTCGCGATGGCGCGGCCTACCCGCTCCGAGGGCCTCTACGCGCAGTGCGTCGGCCGCGGCACGCGCCCCTCGCCGGGCAAGAAGGACTGCCTGATCCTCGATTTCGTCGATCTGTCGTCCCTGGCGCTCTGCACGCTCCCCTCCCTCCTCGGGATGCCGCGCGACCTCGACCTGGAGGGCCGGGACGCGCTCGAGGCGCGGCGCGCGCTCGATCGGATCGCGCTCGACGTCCCCGGCTTCGAGCTCGCGGCCGGCGCGATCACGCTCCGCGAGATCCAGGACCGCGCCGCCCATTTCGATCCCCTGACGCTCCGGGTGGACGCCGAGGTGCGTGCGATCTCGGGCAACGCCTGGGTCTCCCTCGGCCAGCTCGGCCTCCTGCTCCATTTCGAGCGGCGCCGGGGCGGCCTCCGCGAGGCCCTGGTCCTCGCGCGCGGCGCCCGCGGCAAGCGCTGGGAGGTGAGCCTCGACGGGGAGGTCATGGAGCGCTTCTCGACGATCGAAGAGGCGGTGCAGGCCGTCGATTACGAGGTCGGCCGGCTGGGCCGCGCGGAGGCCGCCTCGGCGCTCCCGGGCGCGCCCTGGCGAGGCGCGCCCGCGCCCCCGGAGCTCGTGGAGGCGCTTCCCCCGGTCGGGCCGCGGCGGGCCGAGGTCTCGATGGAGGAGGCGATGCGGCTCTCGGTCTGGGGGCGGCTCGCCGCGGCCCGGCCGCGGGGGCGGTGAGCCGCCCCTGTGCTCCCTCGTCGGAATGCAACCTGACGCCGGCCTGGCGAACGCGGCCGCCGCCCGCCTCGATCCCGCTGCCCGGCGGCGCAGACGGTGGCCAGCCATACCGGACGAGCTATGATGCCTGCGGAGGTAGCTTCGGGCCTGATTCACGCCATGACACGCCGTCGGCATGAAGAGATCGCGACTCCGCGGGAAAACGCCGACTCGCTCCGGAAACAGGCCGGGGAGCAGGGCCTCACCGCCGAGGAACGGTTCAGGCTGCTCGTCGAGAGCGTGAGGGATTACGCGCTGTTCGTCCTCGACGCGAGCGGGAACATCACGACCTGGAACGCCGGCGCGGAGCGCATCAAGGGCTACACCGCGGACGAGATCATCGGCAGCCACTTCTCGCGGTTCTATCCGGCCGAGGACGTCCAGGCCGGGAAATGCGAGCGGGAGCTGGAGGCCGCCGAGCGCGAGGGCCGCTTCGAGGACGAAGGCTGGCGTATCCGCAAGGACGGGAGCCGCTTCTGGGCGAACGTCGTGATCAGTCCGGTGCGGGACAGGGGCGGCAAGCTCCTCGGCTTCTCGAAGGTCACGCGTGATCTGACCGACAGGAAGCGCAGCGAGGAAGAGCGCACGGCGCGCCTGGCCGCCGAGCAAGCCAGCAGGGCGAAGGATGAGTTCCTCGCGATACTCGGTCACGAGCTGCGCAACCCGCTCGCGCCGATCGTGACGGCCCTCCAGATGCTCAAGCTGCGCGGCGATTCACGGTCCGCGAAGGAGCTCCAGGTCATCGAGCGGCAGGTCACCCACATGGTCCGCCTCGTCGACGACCTGCTGGACGTATCGCGCATCGCGCGCGACAAGATCGAGCTGAAGCGCAAGCATATCGATCTGCGTGACGCCGTCGCGAGCGCGATCGAGATCGTGTCTCCGCTCGTCGAGGCGCGCCGCCATCACTTCGAGGTGAGCGCCCCGCAGCGCCCTGTCGTCGTGGACGCCGACGAGGCGCGGTTGACGCAGGTCTTCACGAACCTGCTGACCAACGCGGCCAGGTACACCGAGCCGGGCGGACACATCTCGATGGCCGTGCGGCCGCGCGGCGGCGAGGTGCTGATCGAGGTGCGCGACGACGGCACCGGCATCGAGCAGGAGCTCTTGCCGAGGGTGTTCGATCTGTTCTTCCAGGGTCCGCGGAGCGCCGAGCAGGCGCTCGGCGGCCTCGGCCTCGGGCTCACGCTCGTGCGCTCGCTCGTGAAGCTCCACGGCGGGCAGGTCGAGGCCAGCAGCGCCGGCCGGGGCATGGGCAGCTGCTTCACCGTGCGCTTGCCGGCGGTGCGCCGCCCCGCCGCCGCCGAGACCGCGGAGCCCCTGTCGGCCGCGCTGCGGTCGCCGCAGCACAGGCACCGCATCCTGATCGTCGACGACAACGAGGACGCGCGGCTGCTGTTGTCGGACATCCTCGACCTCCTCGGCCACGAGGTGAAGACCGCGGCCGATGGCGCCGGCGCCCTGGAGCTGGTCAAGGAGTTCGCGCCGGACGTCGCGGTCCTCGATATCGGGTTGCCCGGGATGGACGGCTACGAGCTCGCGGCGCGGCTGCGCGAGGTGATGGAGAGCGCGACGCCTCGGCTGATCGCGCTGAGCGGATATGGTCAGCAAGACGATCACCGGCGGAGCCGGTCGGCTGGTTTCGATCGGCATCTGGTGAAGCCGGTCGACGTGCGCCGCCTGCTCGAGTGCATCGACGAGCTGCAAGCCTGAGGGCCGAGGGGACCCGCCCCGGCGCGAGGACCTCGGCGACTCCCTCTCAATGGTGGACCGGGCGCCGCGAGGCGCCCCGGGGTGCGGCGGCCTCCCTTTCCTCTGCGCGCGCCGCAGGCCTGGTGTACGATGCCGGCAGCCATGGACGATCCGCAGATGGGCAAGGACTCGCTGGAGCCCGCGCCCGGCCCCGGCGCCCCCGGGCCGGCCGGGTCGGCCGGGCCGCCGGAGCCCGCGGGCGCGCCGCCGCCCGCCCGACCGCCATCCGTCAAGGCCAGCGCCGTCATCCTGGTGCTGGCCCTGGTGAGCAGCGTGATCTGCGTCATGGTGGTGCTGCTCGTCCGGCACTACGGTGCGTCCCGGGCCGCCGCGCCGGGCGCCCCGAGCGCCACCGCCGGCGCCGCGGCCGAGTCGCCCGTCGTGCGCGCGACCGTCACGCTGCGCGACGGGAACACGAAGGCCGTCCTGCGGCGCGAGCCCGCGTTCGACGCGCCGGTCGTGATCCTGCTGCCGGCCGGGACCGTCGTCGAGATGACGAAGAGCGTGACCGCCAAGGGCCAGACCTGGTGCCGCGTGCGCACCCAGGGGCCGCCGCCGGCGAGCGGCTGGATCCACGCGGACGTGCTGAAATTCGACTGAGCGCGCCCGAACCGGGATTTCCACGTGACGGATCCGACGGCGAGCCTGTACGGCGCATACGCTCCGTGGCCACGCGGCGCCG
>CAYQYG010000490.1:0-6511 GCA_964421485.1 uncultured Polyangiaceae bacterium
GGGGTTCGGGGGCGCAGCGCCGCTCGCCGGCGCGGAGCCCCCGAGCGTGGACCGGAGGCCGCAGACGCCGAGGCCGAGGAAGGCGGCGCCCAGCACGCTCGCCACCCCGAGGTAGGCCGGGCCCGCGACGCCGAGCGGTACAGGCAGGAGGCTCGCGGCCACGAGGAGCACGAGGTAGCCGACGATGTGGCGCCGGGTCACCGGATCCCCCTTCACCACCGGCAGGACCCGGAGGCCGGCCCGGCGGTAGTCCTCGCGCCGGAACGTGGCGATCGCGAGGAAGTGCGGGATCTGCCAGAGGAACAGGATGCCGAAGAGGGCAAGGCCCGGCGCGTCGATGCGGCCGGTGATGGCCGTCCAGCCGAGCAGGGGGGGGATCGCGCCGGGCACGGCGCCGATGGGGAGCGCCAGCGTCGTGCGCCGCTTCGCCGGCGTGTAGACGAGCACGTAGCTGAGGAGCGCCAGCGTCGAGAGCAGGCCGGTGGCCACGTTGACGCCGAGCAGGAGCATCGGGATCGAGGAGATGGAGAGCGCGAGGCCGAACCAGAGCGCGGCGTCCGGGTCGAGGCGCCGCGCAGGCAGGGGGCGGTGCTTCGTCCGGTCCATCAGCCGGTCGGTGTCGCGCTCGATGTACATGTTGAGCGCGTTCGCGCCCGAGACGACGAGCGCAGTGCCCACCAGCGCGAGGACGAGCTCCGCAGCCGGCCGGGGCTCCGCGCCGGCCGCGCGGGCGTGGCGCGCCGCCACCCACATGCCGCCGAGCATGGTGGTGACCACCATGACGGTGATCCGAGGCTTGGTGAGGCTGACGAGATCGGCGACGGCGGATCGGCCAGGCAGCGCAGGGACTCCGTCGCTGTCAGGCGCGGAGACCTCGCCGAGGTAGGCGACCTGAGCGCGATCGGCGATGGGCGGCTCATGCGCCGTCACGGGATCATCGCTCCGGAACAGGCGAGCCACGGATGCATCGGGGTCAGCACACTAGCGCGCATTTCTGACGACGGGGAGTCGAGTTCGTCACCCGAGTCGATCTGGGGAAGATCCCCGCGTCAGGCAACACGTCGCCAGTATGTTCGAGCACACGGGGCGGGGGCCCGCATCCGACCGCCGCGATCCGGCGGCCGGATACGGCGCCGGGATCACCAGAGGCCCTTGAGCTCGCCCTGGTTCTCCGTCGGCTCGGCCTCGGTGCCGTCGTACGAGAAGGTGACCTCGGCAGGCTTGTCGTCGGAGACGGTGACCTCGGCCTTCTTGAGGCCATACTGCGTGTGCCACGCCTCGAGGTTGTACTTGCCCGCAGGGACCTTCTCGATCTTGAAGGTTCCGTCCGCGCCGCTCACCGCGAAATAGGGGTGATCGGTCACGACGACGAACCCACGCATCCACGGGTGGACGTCGCAGGTGAACTTGATGATGCCGTCATCCCAGTTCTTCGACATCGGGTCGGCGCCCTTGGGCTGGGCCTGGTTGAAGAGCGACTCGGCGCCCTTGTACGTGTGGACGTTGTGCAGCGTGGCGTCGCTGTTCTTGATGTCGACGTCCTGGCCGGCGACGACGCCCTGGATGCGCGGCGAGTACATGCAGTCCTTCTGATCGATGACCGCATGCGTGTCCGGAGCCTTGAACTCGCCCTTGAGGGCGCCGACCTCGATCCGGACAAAGACGTCCTGGAGCTTGCCGTCCTTCGCGAGGACCGCGTTGTACGGAATCTCCTTATCCTTGCAGAAGTCGGTCTCCTTGCGCTTGGTCGGCACCTTCATCTCGGGGGCCTTGCCAGTGAAGTTGACGACGCCCTTGATAACGCCGTTGCCCGTGGCCGCCGGAGCCGCCGTCTTGGCCGGCGCCGCCGTGGCCTTGCCGCTCGGCGCCGCGGCCGCGGTGCTCGTGGCCGTGGGCTTGGGGCCCGGCTTCTGCGGCTCCTCGGGGCAGCCGACGCCCACGGTCAGCGCGAGAAGGGCGAGGGCGGAGAGGGAGACGATGTTGCGACGTTGCATGGGAATCCTCCGTGCCGGCGGCCCGCGGCCCCGGCCTCGGCTGCGCCTCACGGTGAGCAGCCGGTTATCCGTCGCGCGCAGAGATGCCGCGCGGTGAGCGCACCCTTAGTGAACGTCCCCCCCCGCGTCAACCTGACGCATCCGGCAGGGCCGGCGCCGATGAGGGGGCTGCGCCCCCTACGCGCCCCCTCGGGGGGGCGCTACCCCGGAGAGAGAGAGAAAGAGCACAGTAGAGGGCCAGCACCGATGAGGGGGCTGCGCCCCCTACGCGCCCCTCGGGGGGCGCTACCCCGGAGAGAGAGAAAGAGCACAGCAGAGGGCCAAATCACTGCAGTGAAAAGCCCTCACCGACCTTTCACCCGGCAGGAGGCCCCGGGGACCGAGGAGGGGCCCCCCAGACTGGGCCGATCCCCCCGCGCGAGGAGTCGTGGTCCGGAAGCCCGCGCGCGCATCGGAACCATCGCCCCGACCAGGTCCGCCGCGGCGGGGTTCGGGGCGTAGGGCGCCGAAGGCGACCCGAAGCCCCGAATGTCGGCCGAGAGGCGGGACCCGGTCTGGGGGGCCCCTCCTCGGTCCCCGGGGCCGGACGTTGTCGCCCGGCACGTGGCTCTATCCCGGAGAAGGAGCGTCGGGTGGAGATGAAGGCGTGTTGGTCGCGGGCGTCACGGGCTTCGCAGGGGCGCGGGAGAGGATCGCCGCCCAGAGGCCCCGATCGTCGCGGGCCGCGAGCGCGAGCCCCGTCGCGGCGATCACGAGGGAGAGCGCGCCGAGCGGCGCGTCCGGCGCGCTCCGCGCGACGAGCGCCAGCGCGAGCGCGCCCGCCAGCGCGGCCACCTCGCGGCGCGCGGCGAGGAGCACGAGCGCGGCCAGGAGGGCCAGCGCGGCCGCGAAGAGCTGGGCGCCGATCGGGAAGAGCGGCGCAGGCCGCGCGAGCAGCCGATCGAGGGCGCGCCGGACGATGAGGTCCACCGTCCCGGCGTCCTCGCGGCCGCCGGCGAGGCCCTGGCGCGCGGCGAGGAACGAGAGCACGAGCGCGAGGAGCACGAGCGGGCTCGCGAGCGGCAGGGGCGACCCCTCCTCCGCAGCCGCGCGCCGGCGCGGGGCGAGCGCGGCGACGGCGACCAGGATCGAGAGGCCGTCGACCACGAAGGCCGCGGTCGCAAAGCCGCGCGCCGGCCCGGCCAGGCCGGGGCTCGGCGCGTCCGCCGCGCGGATCGCAAGCGCGACGCCCATCAGCCGGATCAGCGCGCCAGCACCCGTAAGCCCGACCACAAGCGCAGCGGGGCGCGCGAACGGGGCCCGCCATGCGTCCCACGCCGCGCCGATCGCGAGCGCGGCGGCGAGCACGCCGATGAGCGCCGACGAGCTCCCGGGCACGCGCTCGATCGTCGCGTGCAGCACGATCAGCATCACGAAGCTGCCCGCCAGGATGGCGCCGATCCGCAGCGCGTACGGGGCGTGGCTCCGGGCCATGGCGCCGAGCAGCGCCGCGCCGACGCACACGGCGAAGACCGCGAAGAGCTGCGAGAGGACGTCGCCCGCGATCTCGAGCGCGCGCACGAGCAGACCCGTGCCGACCGCGACGCCGACCGCGGCGGGCGCGACCATGCGCCCGAGGATCGTCGCGCCGAGCGCGAGCGCGGCGAGCGGCCACACGAGGCGCAGCGCAGGCACGCCGGCACGCGACGGATCCGCCGAGCCCTTCGCCGCGCCCGGAGGATCCACTACGGCTGGAGCGGCAGGAGCGGCCCCGCCGAGGGGCGCTCGTCGTCGGACTGCGGGCGCGGCGCGCGCCGCGGGGCCTCGGGCAGGGCGGCGCCGGCCTTCGGCGCCTCCTTGAGCAGGAACGGGCGGGCGTTGCGCGTCGTGCACGCGTCGAACGGATCGCGGTGGAACTCCCAGTGGAGGTACACGTTGCCGTCAGGCGAGACGACCGCGTCGGGCGCCTTGCCGAACGGCGACGCGCGCTGCACCGAGTTGAGCGCGACGATGTCGAACGCGGTCATGCCGCTCGCCTTCGTGACCCCCATGCGCACCACGCGGCCCGTGTCCCTGCTCAGCACGATCTCGATGTGCGTGATCAGGTTCTGGTTGAAGGTGTGCGAGGGTGGGAGGCTGTTCAGCGACTCGAGGAACTCCTCCGCGAAGATCGGGTGGAGCCGGTTGTGGATCGAGTTGATGTACGTCGCGAAGGGCACGCGCGCGGCGTTCAGCGAGGTCTGGTTGCCGGGCTTGACCGAGGGATCGTAGTTCTCGATCGCCGCCCGCCACTTCTCCCACTTGTTGGTCTCCCACGAGCCGCGGTGCGCGCTCCGGCGCGAGGCGCCGTCCGCCGCGCGCTCGGCCTTGAGCTTCTCGTGGCCGACGGACTGCTCGACGCCGGCCATCGTGAGGTTGAGGTTCGGCCCGCCGGGCAGCGAGGGCGCGCCGAGCCCGATCGAGCCGACGTGCACCGGCGCCTCGTACGGCCGCGGCTTCCTGCGCCGCCCCGGGGATCTGGTCTTGCCGTCGCCGCCCGGGTTCGCGGGGTTCAGCGTGTAGCCGCCCCTCTCGCCCGCGATCGCCTCGGGTGAGGCCGGGCCCGCGCCGCCGCTCGATCCCTTCTCGGCCTGCACCTCGGCCCGCGGGGCCCGCGGCGCGCCGCCGCCGCCCGCCACCGATCCGGGCGCGCTCGCCGGCGCGCCCTTGGCGGCCCCGGGCAGCGGCGACTCCTTCGGCGACGCCGGCGCGGCGGTGTGGTGCTCGGCGCTCGTGCTGTCTTCCTTGTTCTCGCCCGGCGCGTGCGCCTCGTCGCCCTTCCTGTCCTCGCTCTGCGCCTGCTTGTCGTGATCGCTGTCGCCGATCTCTTCCTTCGGCCCCTTGGGCCCGGAGCTCGTGCCCGGCGTCGGCGTCGGATCGTCCTGATCCTTCGACCGGATCCGCGCCATCGTCTCCTCGGCGACCTTGTTGGCGTCGTCGGCGATGCGCGACGCCTCCGGGTTGTCCTCCTGGTCCTTCTTCTCGACGTGCTGCCGGATCGCGATCCGGTGGTCCATCTCCGGCGGCGGCGGCGGAGGCGCGGGCGGCGGAGGAGGCGCGGGCTTCGTGCTCTCCGGAACCGGAAGGAGCGGCGGCGGCGGAGGCGCGGGCGGCGGCGGCGGCGGCGTGACCTTCGCGATCTCCTTCTTCGGCTCCTCTTTCTTCGGCTCCGGCTTCGCGAGCTTCAGATCCTTCGGCGGTACGGGCCTGGCATTCGGATCGGGCGGCGCGCTCTCGTCGGGCTCGCCGTCCTCGGCCTTCTCGTCGTCGGGATCCTTCGCCGGCGGCTGCGGCGCCGCCTCGGGCGGCGTGGGCTCCGTGGCGTCGGTCAGGACCTCGAAGGTCGTGTCGCCGGGGCGCAGCTCGTCACGGACCGCGAGCACCATGCGGCGGAACTGCGCGCGATCGTCCATGACCCGCGCGACCTGCACGGCGCCGCCGCCGCCCGCCATGTGCGCGAGGATCGCGACGGCGATCCACAGGGCGAGCGGGATGCTGGCTTCACGCGTCATTCAGAACCTTGTGCGCCGCGCTCAAGAGAGAGCGATCGCGACCCTAGCATCGGGCCCGCAGCGCATCAACGGCCCGCGTCAGAGCTTGTGTATTGCGTCCCAGTGCTCCGCGATCTCCTGCGCGGTCCACGCCTCGCCCTCGTCCTTGAATTTCCCCGGGCTCTGCACGACCTTGTAAACGTACATCTGCGATCCCGCGACCGCGAGCACGTGCCCGGTGCGATCCGCGCAGAGATCCGAGGCGAGGAAGAGCGCCGCAGGCGCGACGTGCTCCGGCGTGAGCGCCGCGCCCGCGGACTGGAACATCGGTAGATCCTCGGTGAGCCGGGTCTTGGCGATGGGCGCGATCGCATTGACCGTGATCCTGTGCTTCTGCAGCTCGATGGCGGCGGTCCTCGTGAACCCGTAGATCCCGGCCTTCGCGGCGGAGTAGTTGGACTGGCCAAAATTGCCCATCATGCCCGAGACGCTGGTCGTGTTGACGACGCGCCCTCCCCCGCCCTGCGCGATCATCTGCCGCACCGCGGCCTGGGTGCAGAGGAAGGTGCCCTTGAGGTGCACGTCGATGACCACGTCCCACATGGCCTCGTCCATCTTGAGGAGCGTCTTGTCGCGCAGGATGCCCGCGTTGTTCACGAGGACGTCGACGCGCCCGAAGGCGTCGATCGCGGCCTGAACGATGCGGTACGCGCCCGCGGACGAGGCGACCGAGTCGAAGCTCGCGACCGCCTCCCCGCCGGCCGCGCGGATCTCCTCGGCGACCTTCGACGCCGCCGCCTCGCTGGATCCCGTCCCGTCGCGCGCGCCGCCCAGGTCGTTCACGACGACCCGGGCCCCCTCCCGCGCGAAGAGCAGCGCCTCCGCGCGGCCGATGCCGCCGCCGGCGCCCGTGATGATCGCGACCTTTCCGTCGAGCAGACCCATCTTCTTCTGTCCTCCTGGTGTGCGCGGAGCCTCGCGTGGCCGGCCTGGAACCCCCCGGCCGCC